>QNAI01000251.1 GCA_003641745.1 Verrucomicrobiota bacterium
AAGACTCATGAAAAGAAGACCAGGAAACAGAAGCCTCGGAAAGAGAAGCCTCGGAAACAGAGCCCCCGCCGGCGAGCAGGCTGATCGTCGGGCGAAGGCCATCAGGCGCCGGGCTTCCCCGGTCCGTAGCCGACCTTGTAGCGCAGGATCCTGGCGGGGCAGCCGGCCACGATGGCGCCGTCGGGCACATCCTTGGTGACCACCGCGCCCGCGCCGACGACGGATTCTTTGCCGATCCGCACCGGCATGATGGTCGCGTTCGACCCGAGGCTGGCGCCGTCCTCGATGATTGTCGGCAGCCACTTGTCCTTTTCGGGCTGAGGCGGCATGGTGTCGTTGATGAACATCACGCCGTGGCCCACGAAGACGTCGTTGCCGATGGTGACCATGTCGCAGATGAAGGTGTGGCTCTGCACGCGTGTACGGTCACCGATGGTCACGCCTTCCTGGATCTCGACAAAGGTGCCGACCATCGCATCACAACCGATCTTGCAGCCGTACATGTTGACGAAGTTCCAGATCTTGGCGCCTTCGCCGATTTCGCAGTCGCGAATCAGTTGCGTGTCGTTGACCGGATAATCCATAATGGCTCCTTGTCGCCTGGGTGCGGCTCCCGGCCGCAGCGAATCGATTCCGCTGCAAAATAGTACAACCGAGGGGTTCCGTCTTGAAAAATGATGACATCGCCGCGATGAAGCTGGGGTGGAGCGATTTTGCCAGCAGGCGGCACGTGCCCGGCGGCAAGCACACCTGGTTCGAAGGGACCGCGGATGAGTTGCTGGATCTCGTGCGGGACAGCTGGCCGCGCCGCCGGCCCGGGGCGGGCCGGGAAGGCCTGGATCAGGTGGTCGTCGTGCCGGTCAAGCCGGCAGGTTTCGTTTCCAGCACGGTAAAAGTGGAAATAAACACCACCCTGCACGCGGTGTTCGACCGCCGCCAAGCTCACGAGGACGGGTTCATCCGGGTCACCGCCGATGGTCCGCGGGAAGAGGTTCGGTTCGCCTCGGTGGTCCTCTATGCCGCCGACACTCTCCTGGAGAATGAGGGAAAGCGCAGCGGGGATTTCGACTGGGAAGTGGCGTGCCTGATCGCTGGACCCTTTGATGCCGAACCCATGGATCCCTTGACCATGGCCCGCAACATGCTGGAAAAGCCCGGTGGCACGTATTGTAAATATTCCGCGCTCGAGTTCGCCGAGGCTGTGTGGTTTTGGGCTGGCCGGGCCACCGTTCCTATCTCCGACCCGGAAAAGGGAAGCTGATGTTTTTTATTTTCGGCTACGGACCTCGAACCAAGGATCTCGGTTTGGATCAGTTCCGCACCTGCCGGCACTGCAACAACCACACGCAGTGGCGCAGGTGTGAGGTGACCAACTGGATCACCCTTTTTTTCATCCCGGTCATTCCCACGGGTCGCAAGCGCCTTGTCCAGTGTCCCATCTGCTCTTACGGGTGGGAGGAGGATCCTGGTCAAGGCGCCGGGCCTACCAAATGAACAAGAAACACTGGAACAGTGTGAAAATACACGATTTAGTGAGCTAGGAATTGGCAGGAATTGATGGATCATTCCTATGATCTATTGTTGGGATCGTTTGAGAAAAAGGTCAGGTAAAGTTCGACCAGGCGCTAACTTACTGCGGACCCCGTTCCTAGCCGCGAAAACACATTTTCAATAAGACGAATTATTTCTTTTAATATCGTAAAATAAGGGTTGATTGTTTGTCATCATTTATGATAGGGTGCAAGGAGTGGGGAGAGCATTCACCTCATGTGGCACTTCTGGAATGGACTTTTGGGTTCCTCCTTTACAGTGCCGGCAGTAATTTCTGCAGTAGGCTCTCCCGTTAATCAACGTGTGGATTAAACAAATTTCACACTGGAACTCTCACGAATTGGAGGAGGGGAATCATGCGCACAGCCATTGTAATGTTGATGCTCTTGGCCTTTGTAGGGACCGCCGTTGCCGCTGACCTGGGTAGCGATCGTCCGGTCAAAGACAACAACGTCCAACCCTACGACCCCGCGAACGCCTACAAACAGGGTGGCGACACGATCTTCGACGCCACTGTTATCGGTGGTCTGCCCTACTACGACACCGGCACCACGGCCGGTTACGCTCATGACTACGACGAGATCTGCCCTTACAGTGGGTCAACCGCACCGGACGTAGTCTACACTTTCACCCCGACTGAAGACGTTGTTGTCCTGGTCGACCTTTGTGGCTCCTCCTACGACACCAAGGTCTACGTCTACGACGCAGGCCTGGCTCTCGTCGGTTGCAACGACGACTTCTACTTCAGTGATCCCGATTGCGGTAACTATACCTCCGCCATCGAGAATCTCCCGCTGTTGGGCGGAATGCAGTACTACATCATCGTTGATGGTTATGGTGGCGACTTCGGCGACTATATCCTCAATGTTGAAGGCTTCGAGCCTTGCGTATTCGACGGCTGCCATCCGGATGCCGTTCTCGAAGGTGAGCCCCACCTGTACGACGGCTATGAAGATCTTTACAACGGTGGCTGCAACTCCAGCCCGGACGGTGTCAGCTACTTCCAGGAGATCGACTGGATCAACGACGATGACGGGGACGAGCCATACGATCCCGGCATCGCCTGGATGTGCGGCCGGAGTGGCTGGTTCGTCGGCTCTTCGGGCGGGGACACCCGTGACACGGACTGGTTCCTCGTCACTGCTAGAACGACTGGTGTGATGGAATTCACTTGCGAATCTGAATACCCCACCTACATGTTCAAGCTTGCTCCTTTGGATTGCGCGACCGTTGGGGTTGAACTCCAGGCTATCGCTGACTGTGATGCCCCGGCGACCCTGGCCTTCGCGGTCACCGCTGGCGAGCAGGTCTGGCTGTGGATTGGTCCGACGACCTACACCGGCCCGGTACTGGAGTACGATTACTTCATGACCGTGAGCAACAACGTGTTCGATGTTGTTCCTACCGAGGAAATGAGCTTTGGCGGAGTCAAGGCCCTGTATCGGTAATTGTTTGATTCCTTTCTCAAAAGAGGGGCCCGGATTTTTCCGGGCCCCTTTTCATCTGGTTTCGGACCTCGATCAGCACATCATATCCTGCTCAGGTTTTGAAATTGTAATGAATTTGTTATAAATTTTTATTGATCGAACATCATCATTTATGATAGGCTGCAAGATACGGAAGGTCGCCAAGCCTCCTTGTTGAACCAAGCACTCCAGCAACGAGTATTCACTGTCAAAGGGGGAAACCATGCGCATAGCTATCGCGATTTTGATGATCACGGCCGCTGCCGGAACGGCCGTGGCCACGGACCTGGGTAACTTCAGGGAACGTCCGGTCAAAGATACCGCGACCATTTTCTATGTCCCACCCGCAGAGAGCAAACAGGGTGGTGACACCATCAACGACGCCACCGTCATCGGGAGCCTGCCTTTCATGGACACGGGCACCACGGCCGGCTTCGTCGATGACTACGATGAGATCTGCCCTTACACGGGGTCAACCTCGCCGGACGTCGTCTACACTTTCACTCCTGGCGCAGATATTTATGTCCTGGTCGATCTTTGTGGCTCCTCGTACGACACCAAGCTCTACGTCTACGACGCAGGCCTGGCTCTCGTCGGCTGCAACGATGATTTCTACTATGATGAAGTTTGCGGTGTCTATGTCTCCGCCCTCGAAAATCTGCCTCTACTGGGCGGAATGCAGTACTACATCGTCGTCGACGGATATGGCGGCTACTTTGGCGACTACGTACTCAATGTTTCCGAGTACGAGGAATGCTTTGTGAACTGTCCCGCCGATGCGGTACCCGAGGGTGAACCTCCCCTGCACGACGGTTACGATGACCAGTACAACGTCGGTTGCAGCGGCCAGCCTCCTGCCTTCCAGGACATCGGTTGGACCAATGACGAGGACGGCCTCCCCCCGTACGACGGCAACGCCTGGCTTTGCGGAAAGAGCGGCTGGTTCCTCGGCCCCCAGGGCGCTGAATACCGCGATACCGACTGGTTCATCGTGTTTGCCCTGGAAACCGGCGAGATGGAGGTCACCGTCGAGTCGGAATACCCATGCCTTCTCATCAAACTGGATCCGCCCGATTGCATGTACGTTGCACCCGAGCTTGACGTGCCCACTGATTGCGGCGAGCCCGGGACCCTGCTCTTCCCGGTCACCGCAGGTGAGGAGATCTGGTTGTGGGTCGGCCCGATTTACTTCACCGGCCCCGTTACGGAGTTCACCTACTTCATGACCGTGAGCAACAACATGTTCGACGTCGTTCCCAACGAAGAAAAGAGTTGGGGTGAGGTCAAGGCTTTGTATCGGTGATTTTTCGAACACCGACAGAAAGGGGTCCGGTGTTTGCCGGACCTCGCCTTGTTTTCAGAGAGTGCTGCTCAGCGGGTGGAGAGGATTCGGCCCACTAATTCCCAGGATAAGGGGGGAGTCATGCTCAAAGCTATTGTGATGTTGAATGTGATGTTGGTGGTCATGGCCTGCGTCGGGACAGCCGTGGCCCAGAACCTGGACGACTCGAGGGAACTTCCAGCCAAAGAATCGCCGACCAATCCCTACATCGAACCGGAGGAATGCAAGCAGGGTGGGGACACCATTTACGATGCCTTCCCCATCAGTGCTCTTCCTTTCACCATTACAGGCACCACGGCCGGCTACATCAATAACTACGACTGGGAATGTCCTTATGATTCCATGTCTCCCGACGTCGTCTACAGTTTCACCCCGGACAACAACCTTTGGATCAACGTCGATCTCTGTGGCTCGAGCTACGACACCAAGACCTTCATCTTCGATTCGGATCTCAACGTCATCGCCTGCAACGATGACTTCTACTTCGACGACGAATGCGGTATCTACGTCTCGAAAATCGAGGAAGCGTTTCTCACTGGCGGTTCCATCTACTACATCATCATCGATGGATACGGAGGTGACTACGGCGACTACATCCTACAGGTCACCGAGTACGTGCCGTGTTTCGTGACCTGCCCCGCCGACGCCGTGGACGAGGATGAACCACCTTTGGGCGACGGTTACGAGGACGCCTACAACGGCGGCTGCAATTCCCCCCAGTTCGGGAATCCTTTCCAGGAGATCAGATGGACCAACGACGCGGACGGCGTTCCTCCTTACGATGGCTATGCCTGGTTGTGCGGGAAAAGCGGCTGGTTCTTCAGCGTGGAAGGATTTGATCGGCGCGATACCGACTGGTACCGGGTTTTCGCCCTCCAGGATGGTGTGATGGAATTCACGGTCGAGTCGGAATATCCCTGTTTCATGTTCAAACTGGCCCCGCTGGACTGCGCCACGGTGGCCGTCGAGCTTGAAGCTACCGCCGATTGTCAGGAGCCGAAAACCTTGACCTTCCCGGTCACCGCCGGGCAGGAAATCTGGCTGTGGGTCGGTCCGACGACCTTCAGCGGCCCGGTCACGGAGTTTTTCTACTTCATGACCGTGAGCAACAATGTGTTTGACGTCGTGCCCAACGAGGATATGAGCTGGGGCGGGGTCAAGGCCCTGTACCGTTGATATGGAACGGTTGGGCCCACGGTAATTCAATGACAGGGGGAATAACATGCGAACCGCCATCGTGATATTGATGATCATGGCCATCGCCGGGACGGCCGCGGCCCAAAACCTGGGACCGTCACCGGAACGTCCCCCAAAAAACACACCGACCCAACCCTATGTCTCACCCCAAGAACACAAACAGGGTGGCGACACCATTTTCGATGCCACCATCATCCCTGATATTCCGTACAATGACTCGGG
>QNAI01000252.1 GCA_003641745.1 Verrucomicrobiota bacterium
AACCAGGGCTCAAAGGTCGTATTGAAAGCCCCAAGCCAATCAGACCAGTACCAGTCAGCGACCGGCAGCGGGGTCGCACCACCACCGAGAACCTCGGCTGAGGTGATTCCGTTACCGGGGAACTCAGTCCGGTCAAGCGCGGTTCCGGGTGAGTAGGTGTCGAACAGGAACAACGCGGTGGACAGATCGATGTGAACATCGAGATCACCGGTCAATTCCGGAGAGCGGACCAGGGAGGAATTGGTTTCCGCCTGGTCTTCGACGTAGGTCACCTCGTCTTCAACATAGCCGTCAGGCGTCAATAACGTCACCCTGGCGTTTCCACTGTCGGTCAGGTTGACACCGTTGAAGCTGCCATTAGCCACATGGATGACGGCACTGCCGAATTGGCCGAAACTCATCTTCTGCATCAGGGTCCGGTCGCCACCACCAAAGATGATGACAGACCCACCCGGATTGAGGATGGTACCGCTGAAGATGTGCACGGTCAACGGAGGCTCAGGCTGATCGGTTCGGTCCGTCACCAGCGTCCAACCGGTCAGATTGACCGCTTCGTCACCGGTATTGACGACCTCGATAAACTGATCCTCAGTCGGCTCTTCGACGTTGCCGTTCCGATTGGCATCGGTGCCGGTTCCAAGAACATCAGGGAAGACCTCGTTGACCACGACGCTGAAGGGATCCTCAGCGATGTCGACCACGGTGACATAACCAACTCCGGGCATCAGCCCGGTGGCCTCGGCGCGGATCTCAACCACGCGATCACCGTCGAGTTTTCCGTCGTCGATACCGTTGATGTCGAAGTCGGCTGAGGTCGCACCTTCGGGAATCGTTACCAAGTTCACCATGGTGACCTCGGCGGTGCCCTTATCGGCGGCAACCACGACTGCGGTCCCACCTGCCGGGGCGGCATTTACCACACTGATGGTTCCGACAACTTTGGCGCCCTCATTTACTTCATCCGCGGACACTGTGACCACGAGTGCATCGTCAAAGGACTGGAAGGGCGTGCCGTCCGCCTGGAATCCAGGCGAGAAGAATGCTCCCAAGTTTTCGGGGCTGGTATATCCCGCGCCCGCGATCGCGGCGTGATCGACGTAACGGTCACTAGGCCCACCAATATCCTCGGTCCCGCTTGCCGGGACTTCTCCTGCGGCTGGGACATATGGGACTCCGTCATGATCGAACGCTGCAGGTATCCAGTACTCACCGGCCGCAGACGTCTTTTCGTTTCGTTGCCAGGAGTGACCGGTCGCACCCTCTGCGGGTGTGTAGGTGTATTCATCCACCAAGGCGCCGGCTTCATTGGCCGATCCAGCGCGGATCGAAGTGCTTTCACCGTCTTCGTCGAAGCTGAAATTGCCCTGGGAATTCCGTTCCGCAATCGAACCGCCGTAGGCTCCGTGAGTTGAACCACCACCGAATACGACGGCGGCCTGTCCAGGCTGGAGAACGGTGCCCAACTGGAAGATGTGACGCGTGCCGCGCTCATCCCACAGCTCCATGTTGCCGATATCAACCGCGAAGCTCTCAATATTCACGATTTCCATGAACTCCTCTTCGTCCTCGAGGCAGACGCCGTCGCCATTCGTGTCCTGAAGCGGATCGGTTTCATCCGCGCAGTTGGCGCCGATCTGAACCGTTCCGACCTCGTTGAGCACGACCCTCTGTAATGGATTGAGATTGTTCACCGTGAACAGCAGGCGCTCAGTGGCGTAGCCGTCGCCGGAGATCAGAATAATCACGGGCTCATCTCCGTCGAAACGACCGTCCTCCAGGATATCAAAGGTCACCGTGGCGACAGTCTGACCCTCTTGAACGGTGATCGTGGCGGGCAGGTTACACTCCGAATTATTGACGTCGCTGGTGCCGAGATTGAGCGTTACATCGGCCACTGCAGCTTCAGGCAGGGTAACGGTCAGTTCGCCGGCGGCTGCGCCCGCGTCCTCGTCAAACGTCGTCTCGTTGAGCGCCGCGGCGAAAACGACGACGGCATCATCACCCGTCACCCGGATATTATCGTTGCCATACTGCTCGGAACCTCCGTTGGCATTGATGAAAAGCCGGATCTCGAGCGTGCTACCCGTACCCGGGATGGACCAGCTGAAATCCTGGAAGGTTCGCGTCAGGCGGGGGCCGAATCGCGAGGGAACGGTGCCCTGGGTGCGGGCGAAGTTACCGCCTTCGAAGTAATAACTCGGCGACTGGGTGTGCAGCCCGCGGAACCCGCCGGCCGTCAGCCACTCTCCTCCGTCGATCCGATACTGATAGGCCATCGGGTTGTCGAATTCCTGCTCGTCACCACCTTGGGCACATGCCGCGGTGAGCACGAAATTGCCCATCCCGGTGATATCGATCACCTCGGTAAAGGTGACCAGGCCCTCGTTATCCTCCCAAGGGGGGATCGCGACACCGTCGCCGTCCAGATCGCGTGCGCCCCAAAAAAAGTTCTTATGGAGCGTGCCGCCTCTGACCGTGGTACCGGTCGATCCCTCCGAGCGACGGGCGAAGTAATCATTATTCCCGTCGTCACTCGGATTGGTGACTTCGTAACGAGTGCCGGCTCCATCCGATTCGAAGCTTTCACTAAATATTTCCACCACTTCGCCCGCGGCCATGGAAACAAATCCAAACACCGCGAACAGACTGAGCGCTGCAACACCGAATTTCGGCAGCACTCGTCGCGTTCGATCATGTATCATCTTTTTCATCATATTGTCCATTTCCCTCCGGGGAGGGCTCTATGGGGTTAGGGGATTGGAAATCATCCAAAAGCTGAAATTCATGGCATTGGCCATTTTCATTTTGAAGTGAGTCCCAGGGTTTATGTCGGGGTTGAGGCTTGGGTTGTTGACTAAGATTGAATTGGGCCCGGGTCGATTCTATTCGTTCACATCGTCCATTTGTACCCGATGAAGTAGATGGGTTGGGTATCCTGGTAATATGCGACCCGCTGCCGGTCGCCGTAGTATTTCGTCAGGGGTTCGCCGGTCAGGTTGGTCCCTTCGAAGAAGATCGTGCCCCACTTCTGGAACCGATACTCCAACCGCAGATCCAGCCGGAAGAAGTCGTCGACATAGAGGTCCAGGCTGTCCGGAGACGCCCCCACCTGGTTGGGATGGGAGATATTGTTGATCCGATTTGCGCCCGCTTCGACCTCTTCCAGATAACCACCCCGCCACTTCATGCTGAACCGTGCCAGGAAGCCGTACTTCTCGTAGTAGAGGGAGAGGTTGGTCAGGCGGTCGGACTGCTTGAAGAGCGGAACAATCTCATCCAGGCGTTCCTCCAGCGGAAGCGCAACCTCGGAGTCGATAAAGGCCGTATTGAAGGCAAAACCGAACCCATTCCAGAAGCCGGGCAGAAAATCCAATTTCCGATCAAAGGTCAGCTCGATGCCCGCTATGTTACCCTCTCCGGCGTTGGCCTTGCGCCTGGTGGACCATTCGATGTCGTTTCGGGTCGGGTCACTGGAGTATTTTGCATTCAGCTCCATCGCCAGCGGGTCGGACGGGTCGATCGTCCGCGACTCGGTATAGATCGGCCCATCGAGATTCTTGTAAAATAAGTTGGCTCCGATGACACCGACTTTCTTGAAATAGTAGTCGGCGCCGAGGTCGAAATTCTCCGACTCCTGGGGCATCAGGTCGAAATTTGCGAGCCGGACACTCGGTGCGAAATCAAGACCGTTGACCGAGATCAGCTCTCTCGGAATCAAATCGGTGAACGTGGGCCGGGCGATGGTCTGAGTGTAGGACGCGCGCACGATTATGTCCTCGTTGAAGCGCTTGATCACGTGGAGAGCCGGCAGCACGTGGTCGTAGGATCGATCGCTTGTTTCGGTGGCAAAAAGAATTTCCGGGCCCGCGTTGTCGATCACCGCCTTCCAGAAACCCGGTGAAATGAAGAGGGTCCTGGGACTGCCGTCCGGGTTCGTGACTTCGATCGAAGTATTGATCACATTATTGGTAAACGTGTTCTCCGTCTTCTCGTAGCGCAGGCCCGCGATGAAGGTAAAACCCCTCCAGTCAAGCGACTGCATCAGGTAGGCGGCTGTAATATCCTCGGTGGCGTCGTAATCCTGCAGGATCGCGCTGGTCACATTGGAAGTCACACTGCGTCGGGTTTCGATCAACTCGATATTGCCGGGGGTATTGTCGATGTAGTCCCGTGCGCTTTCGGTGTCAAACTGGGGGCCGAAATCGAAATTTCCGTAATCCTCCAGGAAATCCTCCAGTTCGGTGGAACCGAGATCCGACAAACGTAAAATATCCGGGCCGTCTGAAACTTCGATGTCCTGGAAATTCCGGAAGTCCCGCCGAAAGCTCTTGTCGCGGAAATCGAAGGTCGCACCGATTTTCGTGGTCCAGTTGAGTTCGCCGAAACTGTATTTCGTTTCAAGATTGGCCTCAACCCCGCTCCGCTCGTCGGTGCTCTGAAACTCATTGTCCTCGACCACCCCGTTATCAATGTCGAACCGATATTGGAACGGATCGCTGATCTTCGCTCCCTCTTCGACAAAAAACGGTACATTGCCCTCGCCGATTCCACTGTAGGTGGAAGTCGCGGTCGTGCGCAGGCCGATGCTCTGTTCGGTCCAGTCCTTGTTCGCTTCTGAGGTGTAGACCTTGTAGTCGAGGAGGAAGCGATCGGCGAAACGGCTCTTCCCGCCCGCCTGCAGGGTAAAGATGCGATCGTTGATAACCTTGTTGGTCCAGGATTTGCTCCCCTCGCCCGTGAAATGCTGCAGGGTGTAGGTCTTGCTCGCCTCGTCAAAGGCGATATCACCCAGCGCCACCGCCTCGCCAAAGGTAACCGGACGGTCATTGGGCTGCCGGGCCAGGCGGGCGGCGACTTCCGGATCCTCCGGGTCAAGTCCCAAGGCAAGGGCCACGTCGATATCGAAGACGGTCTTCCCGGCGTAGGAGGAATCCGACAGGCTTACATCCAGACGCGTCTGCTGCAGAACCTCATCGTTGTTGAACTCGTTGAGTGACGCGTTAAGGTAGACGGAGTGATTATCGTTGAGGCCGTATTCGACCTTGCCGCTGAAGCCTGTTCTCTCACGCGTGACGATGAAATCCTCAAGCCGGAAACCCTCGATCTGGAACCCGTTGGGAGGAGACGGATCCTGGACGTCAATGCCGACGTCCGCCCCGTAATCGTCGACCTTCAGGGTATCGGACCCACGATTGTCCTTGGAATAATCGAACGAAAACTGAATGCCCAGGTTCTTCCTCTTGAGCAGAACGTCGCCGTAGTTGAGGTTGAATCGGTAGCTGTTCTCATCGGAGATCTCATGCCGTCCGACGGCGAAGCCGATCGTGCCGAATCGCTCGCCCATGTCCAGGGCGCTCCGCGTGATCAGGTTGACCGCGCCACCGATAAAATTGGCGGACTGGTCGGGCAGCCAGGTCTTGGTCACTTCGATTGATTCGAGCTGGTCGATGGAGATGATGTCGAGGCTGGTGCTGCGACCGTCCTCCTCCGGTGTGGCCGCGACCACGCCGTCGATCGATACGCTGTTCAAACTCGGGTCGGCACCGCGGATGATGACGAATTTACCCTCGCCCTGGCTGTCTTCGACCGAGATTCCGGGAAGGCGCGACAACGCTTCGGCCGCGTTGCGGTCGACAAATTGCCCGATTGCGTCGGACGCGACCACATCCTTGATGTTCTGCGCCGCTCGCTCGCGGTTGAGGGCCTTGGCCGAGCCAATGAGGGAACCTTGGACTGTGAAGGTCTCCAATTCGACGACTTCCT
>QNAI01000253.1 GCA_003641745.1 Verrucomicrobiota bacterium
TATGCAGCGGGGTGATGATCTCCTTGTAGCGAAGCTTGTCACTGTGCAACTTGTAGGAGTTGTAGGGGACGTAGATTTCGCGCTTGCCGACGAGCTCCCAATTGTAGCGGTCGGGGGCGCCGTTGAACATGTCGAACTGGTCGCTGGTGCGCATGCCGTCGGAAGCGGTGCCGGGATTGTCATAGGCCACATTCGGAGCTCGGCGGACGCGGCGCTGACCCACGTTGTAGATCCAGGCCTGTCTCTGCTCAGTGACCTGGTCGAGCATTTCGTGCACCATGAGGATCGAGCCGGCCAGGCGGGCGGGGGACAACACTTCCTGCCGGAAGTAGGTCAGGAGATTGTTCAGTTTATCCGCGGTCATATCCTGAAGGTGATAGTTCATGAGGAACTCGTCGGAAAAGGAGACCAGGGAGTAGGCTCCGCGTCGGGTCGGTGCGGCCTGGGCGATGGAACGCCCGACCGAGACGCCTCGATAGCGAAGCAGGTGGTTCCAGATCACCTCCTGCCCGTTGGCAGGGATAGGGAAGGGAATCCCGATCGCCGCGCCTTGGACGGAGTTGCCGTTATTGGCCAATTCTGCGGTGGCCGCGGCCTTACGGGTGGCGTCGTAGATGCGCTGGGGGTAGGAGGCACTGCGATGCGAGGGGTAAACCGGCATCTTGTAGGTGTCGTAGGTCTGGAGCAGGGCCCGGTGTCCCGCGGTCAACTTGTCCGCATACTCGACCATGGTGTTCTGGTCGATGGTGAAGAGCAGATCATCTTCGAGGTAGGGATCGAGATGGTGCATGCCGGGTTTATAACCGGCTGGTGGCGTCGTGATGCCACCCGTCCACTCCGGGATGGTACCTTCGGCGTTGCCGGCCTTCTCCGCTCCGAGCGGAGTCAGGTCGTTGCCGAGTCGTTCGATCTGGTCTTCTGAGAGGGCGGCATAGGTTGCCGAACTGAGAGCGGCCGCGGTGAATACGGTGGTGAGGATGAGGCGAAAGGACATATCAGGTATTCCCTAATCAGGGTTCAATCAGAAGGAGTATTTGAGCGTGGCCGAAAGGAAGTCACGGTCCGAGATGAGATTATAGACATCCGCACCGAAGTAGTTGGTGTAGCGCAACTCCACCTGCCAGTCGTTGAGGTAGGTGAATTGGAGAGCGGCCGAGAGCGACATGCGGCCCTCGATGAAGTTGCCCAGGGGACGCGGGGTGTTTCCACTGACGTCGTGGGCGAAAGCCAGGAGCGGGGAAACATTGGCCCCGAAGAAGGCATTGTCGTAGTCGAGACGGGTGACGATCCGGTAGCCCCAGGACGTGGCGTCGGCGAAAGCATAGGCCGGGGTCGCTGCATATTGGCCGTTGCCGGTATTGTCCATGGCCTCCTGGCTGCCGCTGGTGAAGGTGCCGGCGCCATCGAACCGCAATTCTTCCTGGGAGGGAAGGCCGGGCACGTAATTGACACCGATCTCGCCCAGGATCAACCACTGGCTGGCTCCCAGGGTCGGTCCGAAGACCTTGGTCGCGGTCGTCTGGGCCTGCCAGACGTTTTCTTCGCGAAACCCGGGGATATAGGTATCGAGCTGGCCTAAGTAATTGCCGATCTGGTTGTTTGGCCCGAAGGCAGGATGGATGGCGGAGAGAGCGGCGAAGAGCAGCTCGATATCGTCGACCTGGAGAGGGACGCCGACTTTGTAGGAGACCTCACCTTGCAGGGAAACACCGGACGAACCGAGCGAGGTATTGAAGCTGGCCCCATAAAGTTGGATGTCTTCCCCGTATTCTATCAGGTAGTTTGCGGTGGCCGCTGAGGTCAGGAAGGCGATGGACTTGGCTCCGTCGATGGCGGCCTGGCTCTGCGGTGCCTGGAGGATGGCCAGTTCCTGGGGGGTCAGGGCGCCGGGTCCGGCAACCGTGTACTTGGCCAGGATACCGAAGAGTTGGGACGCGGCAGCGGAGGCTTGCTCGGGCGGCAGACCGGCCTGGCTGAAAACGAAGGTCAGGGGACCGGTCAGGTTCGGGTTGATCGGCTCCTTCGGCGTGACTGCGCTGATATTGGGCAGACGGCTGTGGTAGTTGATGAAATAGAAACCGAACTCAGTCGAATTGAGACCGGGCACGAAAACCCGGGCGGCCAGGCCCCACTGTCCTGAATCGGAGGGATACTGATCCGGCCCTCTCGGTACGGCCCCGAGTGGGCTACTGTCGGGAATCGCGCCGAACCCGAGGAAGACCTGGGATCCGCCGCGTCCGGCGAAATCGTTGGTCGAAAAGTAAGTGCCGGGCGGATCGATGATCGTTTCCTGCCACTTGAATTGGTAGAAGGCTTCCAGGGTGATGTCCTCGGTGATCCCGTAGGACGCGGAGATCATGGGCACGGGCAGAAGGGCTTCCTTGAGTTCAGCCCCGGGCACACGAATGTTGGAGACTTCGATCGGATTGATCACGTTGATGCCGTTCTGGATGAAGGTGCTTTCACCCCAGCTCAGAACCTGACTGCCCAGTCGGATGTCGAGCGGCGCCGAGCCGATATCGAACTGCCCCACGACGAAGAGATCGAGCAGGCGGATATCGGAGCCCACCTGCTCCAGTGCCTCCGGGCTCAACTGGGTGCGGGCGCGATCACTGTTCTTGTTTTCGAAGTCGTAGAAATAATAGACCCGGCCGAACGCCTTGAACCGGCCATAGCTCAACTCTAGGTCGCTGGTGCCCTTGACTATGAGCGAGTTGATCCCGCTCATGTAGTTCAGGTTGCCGTCGTCGGCGTTGACCGAATCCTGCAGCCCCCCATTCGAGGTGCCGTAGAACTTTCGGTCCGGATCGCTCAGCCGCGTGCTGACTCCCAGGGTCAGCGTGGTATCCAAGCCTCCATCCACCTCACCGAGCTGGAATTGGAAGGCTGTGGCCTTGGTTGAAAAGAAGCTCGCAAGCAGAAGCAACGATGCGAGCACTCCGTGATGACGGCGCCACCACGCGCAGGGGAGGAATCCAGGACTCATGGGTTTTGTGGGAGCACACCCGGGAAAGGGTGCGGGATGGGATTTACTGACAGGTATCAGTTATCGGAGCAGCCGTTGAGGGGCAAGATGAAAGATCGTGTCATCAGGACTTTACGAAGCTGTCTGACCGGTCGACTCCTGTATGAGAAAGTCCGATACCGTCCGAAAGCGACTATCGAAGCGGATAGGAAGGAGGTCCGGGATAAGATGGGCTACTTGACCTGCAAAGCATGGCAAATACATGAGGGCGGTCTTCGGCACCCGCCTGGTCCCCCCTTCCTCCTCGCCATGTTCAGACCACCCCTTTTGAGAGCCCTTCACTCATCCTGGAAGGCCACGGACGGTTCAAATCCCAATTCGATCAAGATGTATTCTTTCAGGCAGGCGAGGTTGAGCTTGACCGTGACTTTCGATTGTCCGGGGTCGCAGGCAGCTTCCAGAGACAAGGGGCTGGGTTGATTCGGGTCATGGGCCAGGACCTTTGCCAGAGGGCGTCCCTCAAATTGTTTCGGGAGCCGGACCGTTATTTCTATCGCTTTCTTCGGGAGCAGGGGGAAGGGGATCGGATCTTCGTGGTTTACTCCTTCCTCTGTCGGGTTTTCCAGCGTCTTCGATGCGTTGATCAAGTGGATGACAAGAGCGGATTCGTCCCTTGATGCGAATATTGTCGCAAGAACATCATCCGGCAGACCGACCGCGGTAAGCCTGCTTCCTCCGGGAACATACGAGGTTATAAACTCTGCCACCTCCTGCAATCGCTTCCGGGTTTCCGGGGAGAAGGATTCATACTTCGTCCTTTTCTCTTTGGCGTCCACATCGAAGCGCCTCTGGTCAACGCTCCTCAGGGGAGGGGCCATGATCGGGTCATCGGGCAGAATTACAATCTGTCCCCGGCCCAAGGGCACGGTTTTGCTTCCTGCTTCGAAAGGGTTTTCCTGCTTTCCAAGCAGCAAAGACAGAGCCTGTTGAGAACGGGGTTCGCCATCGTGTCCGAGCGAGCCGCTTTTCCCACCCCAGATTACGGTGCCGCCATCGGAGGCGAATTCCCGGAAGGATACGATCTCATCCTCACTCAAGACGGCGACATCCGGCAGGATAATCAGATCGAGGTGGGCCAGGCTTTTGATCTCATCGGCCAGGAGAAGGTCAAAAGGAATATTATGCAACAGGCAGGCCTGGGCCCAGGACAGGGTCCACCGGCCGGTGGATTCCTCATAGTCATGATATAACTCCCGGTTGCGCTTCGAATCGAAAAAGGCGAGGTTGGCGACCTTTTCAGGATTCTGTAACAGCGGCTCATTTTGTTGCTCGAACTGCCGCAGCCGGGCCTCGGTCTCATTACCGATCCTGCCTTCATCCGTACCGAGATATTTGGACCCCCAACTCATGGCCCAAGCCCAGCAGAAAAGGGTGGTATCGGGGCGATCGGGATAAAACATGACCATCGGTGGGATATTCCGCATCCGGCCCAGGGCGTAGCGATGGGTTTGTTCGACTGCCCAGACTGGCCAGGAATACCGGATGATGGTGGAAAAGCACGACTCCTGAAAAACCCAATCCAGTTCGGGCAGAGTATCGAGGGCGTAGGAACTCGGGTTGGGGTTCAGGACCGAGGAACAGTAATTCGGTCGCAATAACCGGAGTCCCAAACCTTCAAGGTGATCCTTCACCGCCCGGTGAAAATCCTCGATCGCGCGAAAACGAAAATCCAGCCAGGCCAGAAAAAGAGGACTCTGGCGGTCGGCCTGGAAACGTACCCAGGGTGCCCCGCTTTCGGGGAGTTCAAGACCGGTGTTTTGGGCGAAGAGGTTGCGGCAATATTGACAGGTGCAGGCGTTATCAAAGGGGTCGGCCCCGATCCACTGAACATCATCGGTCATGATTCCGTCGACCCCTGTCTGGTAGATGCTTTCCAGGTATTTGAAATAGGCGCGACGAAAATGCGGATTGTTGAAACACATCGAATAGGCGTGGTATCCGTTGGGCTTGAAGCCTCCGACCGCACCGTCGATCTGAATCATTTCGGAGCGCCTGATGTCGTCGATCAGAACAGGATCTCCCCGGGCCGATGTGATCAATTCGGGCCAGGATTCGATGCGGGACTGTCTCTTCCGGAGAACGTCCTTCAGGTAGGCGAGGTCAGCTTCGTCCCCAAGAAAATGACTCAACTCCGAAGAGTGGTGTTCGGTCACCAGGATCCCGTGTTGGTGACAGGCGTTCACTATTTTTTCCAGAGTCTCATTGAGCAAGTCCCAATAGTTGACAAACGACCAACGGAAATGGGTACAGCTGAAAGTGATCACATGGTTGATCCCGCTCTCCGCCAGCTTCCCGGCCTTGGCCTCCAGGTCTTTTTCGGAATCGCGAAAAACCTCCTGGTCATTGTACCAGAAGAAGGCGAATTGAGTTTTCCACGGATCGACGGTGAAAGGGCCGCGGGTTGTGGTGTAGGCGAGTTTGTTCATTTCTTGTTGCTTCCGTGCGGTCGAAAACCACTCCCTTCCGCAGGGTCGGTCGACCTGGAAGGGTTGTCTCTTCACTACCGGTTGCCGGGGCTCAGGGCGAGGTGAAAGGTTGGATCAAAAGGGCGGATCAAAAGGGGTCATTTGGTGGATCAAAAGGGGTCATTTCGTAAAATGATAAAACATTTTGACCGAATCTCACCTTCAGTCAGAGGTCAGATGTATGGCGCGAAGTTTGCGAATCGAGCGTGAGAATGGGGTTTATCATCTCATCAACCGCGGCAACTGTCA
>QNAI01000254.1 GCA_003641745.1 Verrucomicrobiota bacterium
CCACGAGCACGGCCGAGGAAATGGCCGCGTTGACGATCCAGTTCGATGCATCCGCCTGCACCAGGGGGCTGCCCGAGCGTCGGGCAAATCCGCGGATGAGCAGCGCGACCACCCAGCAGACGACGGTGGCAAAGACGCCGTAAATCACAGCGTATCCAAGTGCGATGGGTCGTCCGCCATTGAAGAGGGCGACGACGGCACTGATCAGGGCCACCAGGGTGACGGCAAACATGAGAACACCCTTGCCGCCGTTGATCAGGGGTTCGAAGTAGGCATAGCCCACCGGGAAGTCGTTGTTTTCCCCCTGCAGCATGAGCCGGGCGACTTTCATGGCAAAAAGGCCGGTTATGAAGTAGGTCAGGTTGAAGACACCATCGAGCATGATGGCCTCGGCCCCGGTCAGCAGCCAGAAGGCCACGCCCGCGCATCCGACCACCAGGCTGCCGAGGACGGATACAAGCAGTCCGTTTCGTTCCGATTTCACCTTGTCGATTTCTGCCATATGGATCTGGATTTTGGGTGAAGGCACCGGCCAGGGAAAGCTCGAATTCCCTGGGATGGATCGTCGGACTGACCTCCCTACGGCGATTGTTTGAGTTCGAGCCTCTGGCTTCGACCCAGGTCAAGGAGCATATACATAACGACCTCCGGGCTCCTGAAGATTGAATAAATTTGTTTTGCGAGCCTATTGGTCAACAGGCCGTTGGCTGACTGTTGCCTCCCCCGGATCGCCGCGGGGCGTGAGCCTTGGCACTGGACGTTTGTCTTTGATTTGCCCAAAATTGGGCCTGCAATGAGCCCCGTTCGAAAAGCAATCGCTGTCACCCTGGTCCTTGGATGTGTTGCCCTCGCCAAGGGAGCTGAGACTCCGGGAGGTGAAGCCCACGCTCAGGTTGGGGCAGCGCACGCAGCGCATCCCCATCACCTGGGGTTTTTCATAGGGGGAGCGACCAGATTCGAGGATGGCAGTGCTGATGATACCGGAGTGACATATGGTTTGGAATACGAGTACCGATTCGCTCCGGACTGGGGGATGGGCGCTGTCGTTGAGGGGGTTGCATTTGCCGACGATCACCGTGACCTCGCGTTCGCTTTTCCTCTGATCTGGCATCCGCTCGATTCGCTCAGCCTGGGGATCGGCCCCGGTTTTGAAACAGACGGTAGTCACAGGACATTCCTCATGCGTGTCTCGGTCTCCTATGGCTTCCACCTCCGCAATCTCACCATTTCGCCATCCCTGGCTTACGACACGACCAGCGGGCCTGATACCTTCGTCTACGGATTTGCCGTCGGGATGGGGTTCTGATTTTTCGGTTCCCGTGTGTTTTCGAAACGGAGATTCACTTTACACTTTAGAGCAGTAGAAAAGGTCTGAAACGGGCAAAGGGCAAGTCATGAACCAATGGCGCGATTTGATCAGGGCAAGTGCGCCGGGATGGCGGTGTTCCTCAGGTCCGACCGGCCCCTAGGCGCAGGTGGCGCGGAGGATTGCTGATGAATACAGGGCAATGAAAAGTGGTTAAATGATTTGCAGCCATCCTGGAACACTTCTCGACGAGAGCCCATCGGGAGGTTAGCTTGGGCACCGATGTTCCATTCCTCAGTTCCGCTCCTGCCGAAGCAGACCGGCTTCAGGCTTCAGCTTCTGTTGGCGCTGTTCGTCGCGACCTCGATCATTGGAACCGCAGCAGGATCCCAGGATGATCAAGCCGGGGATGTCGCTTCTGCGGGTGAATCCGAGCCCTCACCCTCGGATGTGGAAGTGGCGCCTCAACCAGAAGCTCAACCGGCGCCGGTGGTTCCACCCGTGACCAGTAGCGAACGTATAACGCTTGAGCAGGTCGACGAAAGCCTGAACCGTCACCCGGCTCCGGGACCCGACCAGACAGAGTCACGTGAACACAAGGCCCTTTCCGCTACGAGAACCGCACTTCGAGAGGAGCAAACCTGGCTGAGTAAACGGGCGCAGCTGGCCGCCACTACCGATGGGGCTGAAGCGAAACTCGAGGGGTTCGCTACCGGGCTGGAGTCGGCCGTGAATCCTTCTTATCCAGATCTGCCCGAAGACCTCGATGCGCTCGAGCTCCTGCTGGCGCAGCTGCGGAGGGAACTGGCAAATGCCAAGTCGCGACTTGAAGTGATTGGCAGCGAGTTGTCAGGTCTTCCGGAGAAGCGTCTTCACGGCGTCAATCGCACCAGCGAATTGGAGATCCTGCTTCGCGGTCTAGGTGAGGAATCTTCCGCCAACGAGTTCGACGCCATCTTGTTGAGGGCCCGCCGTCAAAGTGCCGAAGCGGAACTGACCCTGGTCAAGCTGGAGGTATCTTCCACCGATGTTCTGCGATCGCTGATCACGGGCGAGCAGGAACTGCTCCGGGCTGAAATCACCAATCTTGAAGCCCGCGTTGAAGTGGTCACAGAACAGACGGCTGAGCAACGCCGTCTGGAGCTGGAGGCACAGGAGAAAAAAGCAAGGCAGACCTTGCGAATGGCCGCCCTCCAGGCTCCGGAACTCCAGAAGCTGGCCGAAGAAAACTAGGCGTGGTTGAATGAGCGCCGCGAAATTGTAGCGGAGCGAGCTGAGATGGAGGCGCGGGCCGAGCTTTACGAGAATGAAGCCACGAGTATCCGGAGTGCCCTTGAATCAATCAGGCGACGACTCGGGATCGCGGGGAACTCGCCCGCGATCGGTGCCCTGATCCAGAGGGAGAAGATGCGCATGCCTGACATACGCGACGTCGCGCGCACCCGAGCCAGGATCAACCGTTCGATGCGTGACCGGCAGATACAGATCCTTGAACTCGAATTGGTGCGGAGCGAATTGGCCAACTGGTCGCCGGATCCGGGGCCCACGGGGGAGGACGAACAGTCGTCGGTCTACCGGCAGGTTGAGGCTGAGCTCCTCGCCCAGAGATTGCAGATCATCGATGACCTGACCACGGACTTGAATCGGTATTTCGTTGTACTGGTCTCGCTGGATACCGCGATTCAATCGGTCAGTATGAGCGTCGAGGCGTTCGAAGATTTTGCCCTCGCTGAGTCGATCTGGATACCGAGCAAACCCGTCATCAAGGGTCAGGATCTTCTGTTGCTTCCGGGTATGATGGGCGAGGTTACGCGACAGACCCCCGGATTGTTCGAGGAGTCGATCTACAAGAGCCGTCACCGGCTTTGGATCACGCTGGTCGCCATCTTTGTGCTCGGGATTGCTATTCGACTTCTGCGCCCGAGGGCAAACAAGGCAATGTCGGTGTCCTTGTTCGAAACGCGTCTGATCGATGTCGCCGGCCCCTTTATGTACGAGGTGCTGGTGGCGGCATTGCCCACCCTGTGTATGCTTGGAACGGCATGGGTTCTGGATGCCCCCGATCTTGAGAGCATCGTGGCCTACCCGATGGGGGTCGCCTTCAGCGGAATGGTGGTTCCGGTGTTCTTCGGCGTGCTCCTGGTCCGCCTCTGTAAGGACGATGGGGTCGGCCAATTGGACTTCGGTTGGTCAAGGGTGGCCTGCGACGTAGTTAGACGTGCCTTCTATCGATTCCTCTTTCCCGCCTACGCCATAGTCCTCTTGGCCGGTGTGCTCGAAACCTATGGTTTGATGACCGGACAGCGTACAGGAAGCCGGTTTCTCACTCTCGTCGGTGTGGTCCTGGTCATCGTCGCGCTCCATAACGTCTTCCATTCGCAACGCGGACTTCTCGCGGGTCAGAAGCGTCGGGGTCTGCTCGGGTCAAAGGCCGTTCACAGGATTATCCATTTCGGCCTGGTCGCCTGGGCGACCTATCTTGGGATCCTGATCGCGATCGGCTATTCCGTGGCGGTCCAAGCATTTTTCTATCGAACCATCCTTACGCTCTGGCTGGTCGCCGTGATTGCCATTGCCGGGGGGGGGGCTCCGCCGACTGTCCCGGGCCGAACGCCTGCGAACTCTCGTCGGATGGCGGCAAATTCGGCGTGAGGGTGCCACTTCTTCACTTGAGAGCGCCGGTTCGACCTGGCGTGAGATTCGTGATCAATCCCGTGATTTCGGGCGCATCGTGGGTACATTCGGTTTTATCATCGGCTTTGGATGGATCTGGTCTGACACCATGCCTGCCCTTCGCCATCTGGGGGCAAATCCGCTGCTTGGTTCTGACGATTCAGTCCTGCTCACGATCGGGCAGGCTGGTCGCCTTTTGATCTGTATCGTGGCGACGACGGTCCTGGCGATTCATCTGCCCCGGATTCTACAGGTCCTGGTGTTCAATCGCTTCAAGGGGGTCACCCAGGGGAACCGGTATGCTCTATCCACTCTCCTTTCCTACCTTGTGATCGTGGTGGGTGTGCTCTGGGGCAGCGTAATCGGCGGTATTCGGTGGGATAGCATTCAATGGCTGCTGGCGGCGGCGACGGTGGGCCTTGGTTTTGGCCTCCAGGAAATTTTCGGTAACCTGTTTGCCGGTATCATTCTGCTTTTCGAGCGACCCATCCGGGTGGGAGACGTTATTTCAATCGGCACGAACACCGGTACGGTGACACGTATCCGTATTCGAAGTACAACCATCCGTCAATGGGACCGCTGCGAACTGCTCGTGCCGAACAAGGACATTATTACGGGCCAGGTCGTCAATTGGACCTTGAGCGATGCCATGACCCGGATTTCGCTGGAGATCCGGGTCTCCCGCGAAAGCGATACCGAAAAGGTATCGCGGGTCCTGGGGGAAATAATCCGGACCCAGCCCAATATTCTGGGAAATCCCGAGCCCAGGGTCTTCCTGAAACAGATTGACGACGGATCGATTCAATACGCCTTTTTCGCCTACCTGGACGGACTGAGCGATCGCATTTCAACGACCGGCATCCTCTACGAGAAAATACTCAAGCGATTTCGGACAGAGGGGATCGAGATTCCCTTCCCGCAACGGGACATCCACATCCGGCAGGGCAACCTGCCAGACGGTCCGCCCGCCTGATCGGGGCTTGGCTCGCTTGGCGGCAACCCGGTGTCGCCGTGGTCGAGGGTTTGGAGAAAGCTGGCTTGAACCTCTCCCGCTCGCCGCGTCAGCCGGTCAGACGCTGAAGTGCCGTCAGGTATTTTTCCTGGGTCTTGCGGATGACCTCGCCCGGAAGGTCGGGTGGCGGAGGGGTGTGGTCCCAGTCGAGGGTCAGCAGGTAGTCGCGGACGAATTGCTTGTCGTAACTGGCGGGGGATATGCCGATCTGGTAGCTGGAGGCTTCCCAGAATCGTGAGGAATCGGGAGTCAGGACCTCGTCGATCAGGTAGAGCTTGCCCGTATCGTCGAGGCCGAATTCGAACTTGGTATCGGCCAGGATGATGCCTGCGGATTCTGCGATGGCCCGGCCGCGGTGGTAAATGGTCCGGCTCAGGGCTTCGACCTCGCTGAAGACGGTATCGCCGACCATCAGGTGTCCGGTGGTCGCATCGATCGGTTCGTCGTGCCCGGTATTTGCCTTGGTCGTGGGGGTGAAAATCGATGCGGACAGTTGCTCCGCTTCGGAGAGACCTTGGGGCAGGACGTGCCCGCAGACCGTGCCATCCTTCTGGTAGGAAACCCATCCGCTTCCGGCCAGGTAACCGCGCACCACGCATTCGATGGGCAGGGGTCTTAGTTTGCGCACGACCATACTGCGCAATTGCATGTCGGTGGACAGTTTGAGCTCGTCGCGCAGCACCGACTCCTGGTTGGGCACGAGGTGGTCACTGACCAGATTCTGGAACTGA
>QNAI01000255.1 GCA_003641745.1 Verrucomicrobiota bacterium
AGAAGGTGAAAGCCCTGTAGGCGAAAAGCAAATGGCTCCCTTGTCAGACACCCAAGTACTGCGGGACACGAGAAATCTTGCAGGAACCCGGGAGGACCACCTCCCAAGACTAAATACTCTCTAGCGACCGATAGTGAACCAGTACCGTGAGGGAAAGGTGAAAAGTACTCCTGGCGGAGAGTGAAATAGAACCTGAAACCGTGTGCTTACAAGCTGTCGGAGCCGACCCGGGATCTTCGGATCCCGGTATAGGTGACGGCGTGCCTTTTGCATAATGATCCGGCGAGTTTTTTTGTGCTGCAAGGTTAAGCAGTTAAGCTGCGTAGCCGTAGCGAAAGCAAGTCCTAACTGGGCGGTTAGTAGCATGGAGAATAACCCGAAACCCAGTGATCTACCCATGGCCAGGTTGAAGCGTACCTAACCGTACGTGGAGGACCGAACCCACTGAAGTTGAAAATTCAGGGGATGAGCTGTGGGTAGGGGTGAAAGGCCAATCAAACTGGGAGATAGCTGGTTCTCTTCGAAATAGCTTTAGGGCTAGCCTCGGGATATATGTAGCGGAGGTAGAGCACTGATTGGGCTAGGGCCCCCACCAGGGTACCAACCCCAGTCAAACTCCGAATGCCGTATACAAGGACCCCGGGAGTCAGGGCGCGTGCGATAAGGTTCGTGTCCGAGAGGGAAACAACCCAGATCGCCGGCTAAGGCCCCCAAGTTCAGACTAAGTGGTTGAAAGGATGTGGAATTGCACAGACAACTAGGATGTTGGCTTAGAAGCAGCCATCATTTAAAGAGTGCGTAACTGCTCACTAGTCAAGTGATCCTGCGCCGAAAATTATCGGGACTCAAGTCTGACGCCGAAGCCGCGAACTCAAATCTTCGGATTTGAGTGGTAGGAGAGCGTTCTGTTCTGATTGAAGGTGACCTGTAAGGGTTGCTGGACGGGACAGAAGTGAGAATGCCGGAACGAGTAGCGAGAAAACGGGCGAGAAACCCGTTCACCGAAAGCCTAAGGTTTCCTGAGGAAGGTTAATCCGCTCAGGGTTAGTCGGACCCTTAGCCGAGGCCGAAAGGCGTAGGCGATGGAAAACAGGCGAATATTCCTGTACCGCTGATTAAGCGTTTGACCTATGGGGTGACGCAGAAGTGAAAGGCCAGCCGGCGATCGGAAGTGCCGGTCTAAGCGCGTAGGGAGTTCTTCCAGGCAAATCCGGAGGAACATTAATCCCGAGACGTTATGGGGAGAGCATTAGCTCATAAACTGGCCCTAATCATGCTGCCAAGAAATAGCCTCTATGGGAGTTTAGTCAGCGACCGTACCGCAAACGGACACACGTAGGCGGGGTGAGTATCCTAAGGTGCTCGAGTGATTCTTCGCGAAGGAACTCGGCAAATTGGCTCCGTAACTTCGGGATAAGGAGCGCCCCTCTGGGAAAAGGACTTCGCGTCCGGATTTCGGAGGGGCCGCAGAGAAATGGCCCTCGCGACTGTTTACTAAAAACACAGGTCTCTGCTAAGCCGCTAAGGCGATGTATAGGGACTGACACCTGCCCGGTGCCGGAAGCTTAAGAGGCGGGGTTAGCACGGCTTGACTGTGCGAAGCTCTAAATCGAAGCCCCGGTAAACGGCGGCCGTAACTATAACGGTCCTAAGGTAGCGAAATTCCTTGTCGGGTAAGTTCCGACCTGCACGAATGGTGTAACGACTAGGGCACTGTCTCCGCGAAGAGCTCGGCGAAACTGTAGTAGCGGTGAAGATGCCGTTTACCCGCGACTGGACAGAAAGACCCTGTGCACCTTTACTGTAACCTGGCATTGGCATTTGGCTATTCATGTGTAGGATAGGTGGGAGGCTTTGAAGCGTCGTCGCTAGTCGGCGTGGAGCCATCCTTGAAATACCACCCTTGAATCGTTGGGTGTCTAACCATAGGCCTTGAATCAGGTCTTGGAACAGTGTCAGGCGGGCAGTTTGACTGGGGCGGTCGCCTCCCAAAATGTAACGGAGGCGCGCAAAGGTTCCCTCAGGCTGGTTGGTAATCAGCCGTCGAGTGTAAAGGCAGAAGGGAGCTTGACTGCGAGACTTACAAGTCGAGCAGGTGCGAAAGCAGGCCTTAGTGATCCGGCGGTTCTGTGTGGAAAGGCCGTCGCTCATCGGATAAAAGGTACGCCAGGGATAACAGGCTGATCCCCCCCGAGAGTCCATATCGACGGGGGGGTTTGGCACCTCGATGTCGGCTCATCGCATCCTGGGGCTGGAGAAGGTCCCAAGGGTCCGGCTGTTCGCCGGTTAAAGCGGTACGCGAGCTGGGTTTAGAACGTCGTGAGACAGTTCGGTCCCTATCCGTCGTGGGCGCAGGATGTTTGAGAGGAGCTGTTCCTAGTACGAGAGGACCGGAACGGACGAACCTCTGGTGTACGAGTTATCGTGCCAACGGTAGCGCTCGGTAGCTATGTTCGGATCGGATAACCGCTGAAAGCATCTAAGCGGGAAGCCGACCTCAAGATAAGACATCCCATACCACAAGGTATCTGAAGGCCCCTTGAAGACCACGAGGTTGATAGGCGGAAGGTGTAAGCGTGGCAACACGTTCAGCCGATCCGTACTAATAGGCCGTGTGGCTTGACCGTATGTTTTTTCCTCGTGCGGTTCGAGCTGCAGCAGTATTCCGATTCGCAGTTTCGATTGTCAATTTTTTGACTG
Source organism: Verrucomicrobiota bacterium (assembly GCA_003641745.1). Taxonomy (GTDB): domain Bacteria; phylum Verrucomicrobiota; class Verrucomicrobiia; order Opitutales; family Opitutaceae; genus B12-G4. The sequence goes on from QNAI01000255.1 coordinate 2,701, forward strand.
TCGGGCGTCGCCACAGGTCGAGAGACCAGCTGGCGGGGCGCGATGGTCCGCGAGTTTCCGGTGATGATGGCGAGGTGGCCACACCCGTTCCCATTCCGAACACGGAAGTTAAGCACCTCAGCGGCGATGGTACTGCACCTGGGAGGGTGTGGGAGAGTAGCACGTTGCCGGAGTTATCTTGGGAGCCCGGTTCCTTATGGAACCGGGCTCCCTTTTTTTTGCCCGCGCTTGTTGCCGGTGCTTCCCGCGGTTTCCCTGCCGTGGCTCCAGGTGGTTCGTTTCTCTGATCGAAATTGGTGCCCGGTGGCTGACCGCAGGACGTCTGGTTTCGCCGGTGGTCCGATACCACGCGCGTGAGTAAGATACTGGCAAGACTGCAGAGGGAAGCGGTCTGTTTTTCAAGGAGTCGAAATGCTACTTCGTCGGTTACTGCCGGGTCTTCTATGTCTTGCCACTCTTCTTGCAGCCACATCGAGCAACGCCGAGGAGCAAGAGCGGTTCTACTTCACAGGCTACGGCGGCTATCGTTTTGGTACGTCCTTCGAGGCCCAGTGGGCTGGCCCCGGTGGCGGGAGGAGCACGCCTGTCAACATCCCTGGCGGCGGAGAGTTCGGATTTGCCATCGACTTCCGACTCACCCGCAGTTTGATGCTGGAGGCATCCTATGACAGGCAGAGTACGACTCTGAGATTTGACGATCGGGAGCTATCCGACATGGGAGTCGAGCTCTGGCAGGCCGGGCTTCACTACGAGTTCGTGAAGCCCGAGGACTACGAGTTGGACGGATACTTCCTGTTCACTCTGGGCGTTACCCGCCTGGACCCCAGTGAGATGTCCTCGGAGACCCGGTTCTCGGGCGCGATCGGTCTGGGTACGAAGGCATTCTTCACCGACAATATCGGCGTGCGTATCCAAGGCCGGTTTTCGGTGGCGTCCTTTGGCGACGGAGCGCTCCTGTGCGCCATTAGCAACAACTGCTATGTTCCGCCGGATTGGATCTGGCTCTACTTGGGTGACATCACTGCGGGAATTGTGGTTCGGCTCTAGAGTTCGCCTAGAAGCGGATTACCAGACCGAGCAATCCGTCACCCTGCCACATCCAGCTGGATGATATGGGTTGCCCGCAGAACCCCAGTTCGCAGAACAGCTGGCTGGCGTTCGGCGTATATGATGACCGGATCCGGGCCTGCGCCCGTACCCCGAACCGCTCGGCAAAGAAGTAGCGCCCTCCGCCAGCAAACTGCCAGGAACCGCGGAACTTCCCGTTGAAATCCGACTCGGTTGGATTGAGGTTGATGATGCCAAGCCCGCCCATGAGGTAGGGCTCCCACTTGCCCTTGGGATAGGTGTACATCAGGTTGAAGTGGAGGTACCCCGTGCGGATATCCCCGTCCTCCAGGGGCTGGGTATCCCCGTTGCGCGTGAGCTGGAGCGGCGTTGTCGAGGTATCGAAGGACAGGCCAATCCACCAGCGCCGGTCCATGGCCATGTCCACCATGATCCCCCACTGGGCGCCGCCCTGGATCTGGATCTTCTCGCTCAGATTGTCATTATTGTTCTGGATTTGCCCCCAGCTTCCTGCCAGCCGGTAGCCCCCGACCACGGTGACATCGACCATGCTTCCCGCAGCATGCGCGGCTCCGGTGGGGATAAGCAAAAGAGCGAGGAGGAAGCATGACAAGACAGACACGCGGGGCATGTGGATCTCCGGTGTTGACGGCAGTTCAGCCGGGGTAAACGGGCAATTGGATCCGATCCGGGCGAGCATGGCACGGGGCTGTCTGCTCGGCAAGGCATCGGCCGCGGCGTCGCGACCCTTGGCCGCTGCGAGGGGAGGATTGCCGGCCCTTTTCCCGATTCGGTGATTGCGGTAGGGTTTTTGTCCCCGAACCCGGAGAACACAATGACGGCGTCCCAAGATCTGATCACCATCGCCCGCACCTGGCTTGCCGAGGATCCCGATCCGACCACCCGGGCTGAACTTCAGGCCATTCTCGATGCCGGGGATATGTCCGAACTGGGAGAGAGGTTTGGTACGAGGCTCGAGTTCGGGACTGCCGGTCTCCGGGGTGTGATCGGCGCCGGTCCCAACCGCATGAACCGGTCCCTGGTGCGCCGGGTGACCGCGGGGCTTGCCCGGTATCTCCTGGCCGAGGCCCGGGACGCCGCCGGGCGAGGGGTGGTGGTCGGATACGACGGCCGGCGCATGTCCCGGGAGTTCGCCGAGGACACGGCTTCCGTCCTGGCCGGAGCGGGGATTCGGGTCCACCGCTTCCAGGATGTGGCCACCACGCCGCTTACCGCCTATGCGGTGACCGCCCTGGACGCGGCGGCGGGGATCGTGGTTACCGCAAGCCACAATCCGCCCGAGTACAACGGATACAAGGTGTACTGGGAAAACGGGGCCCAGATCATTCCGCCCCACGACGCGGGGATCAGCAAGGCGATTGACCGGGTAGGAACCCTGGACTCCATCGACCGGGTGGAGCCGGACGACGCCCGCGCCGCGGAACTTGTTCTGCCGGTGCCGGATTCGGTGGGAGAGGACTATTTTCGGAGCGTGCTCGACCTCCAGCTTCACACGGACACGCCACGGGAGTTTCCCATTGTGTACACGCCTCTTCACGGAGTGGGGGGGGCTTCGGTGGCCGAGGTATTTTCACGCGCGGGTTACACCGGATTCCAGATCGTCCCCCAGCAGGCGGAACCCGATGGTGAGTTCCCTACGGTCAACTTCCCCAATCCCGAGGAGCCCGGGGCCATGGACCTGGCCCGGGATCTGGCGGCCACCGCCGGCGCCGACCTCATCCTGGCCAACGACCCCGATGCCGATCGGCTCGCGGTGGTTGTCCGAGATACAGACGGCGCCCTGCAGCCCCTCACCGGAAATCAGATCGGGACGCTGCTCGCCCACTACCTGCTCACCCAGGGCGATACCGGGGGCGATCGTCTGGTCTGCACCACCATCGTTTCCTCGGGCATCCTTCACGCCATGGCGGATAAGTTCGGCGTTGCTTACGGC
>QNAI01000256.1 GCA_003641745.1 Verrucomicrobiota bacterium
ACCCGCGTCGGGCTGGAAAACCGCTACCGGGGTCTCCGACACCTGGAACAGAGCTAACCTCTGGGAAAGACAGACGTTTACCACGGAATTGAGATGGGGGGTGCGGTATAGCCAAAGTGATCCCTTGGGGATTGGGGCAGACCTGAACCTCTATCGTTACGCTGCGAACAACCCGCTATTGAAGACTGACCCGACTGGTTTGCTGACCTGTGTGATCTTCCGAGTTAACGAGATCATTCCGCACGCTGGGATCTGGTCTGATGGATGCGGGGGATTTGCCTATGACCCGGGAGGAGGATTCGGCGCTGGTGGGTCCCGTGAGAGCGGAATTGTCTACGGTGCCGACCTCTGTGATTATCTCAAAGCCGTATCTGTGGATTGGACGTCGAAGACCATTTCCGTGTGCTTCGATACCGAGGAGTGCGAAGAATGCAAGATTCTGGAGAATGCCGTAGAACAAGGAGATGCGATGCCGGGTCTATGCTCGGCTGCGTCGTCCTCATGTCTCTTCGGGGCACTTGACGGCTACGATCCACCCCGTGCCGCGATCGCTCCACCAGTATTTAGGAAGCGTTTGATTGAAACAGACGGTGCCTTCGGTTTCCCGCTCGAACCAGGGCAGATTCCGGCGTTTTGCCAATGAAAGGCAATCTCAACGCGCTTCGACTTACCGAGTGGTTTATTGGCTCCTCAGTATTTGGGTTGATTCACTTCATACTATGGTTCGGGAAGCTCGATTTCTTGCCGGAAGAAGAGATCTTCTTCACTTGGTTGTCGCTTTCTTTGTTTTCTTGCTTATGGTTGGCCATCTGTGCGATCTCACAATCGAGGAGAACACTTCGTTCATGGGTTTCTCTAGGGGTGACGGGAGCCACCATTGTTGGGGTGGTTTCGTTCTCTTTCAACGTATTGATGGCCGACGCCTTTCGGGGCAGGCTTTATTGGGGAAACCCGGACGGGTTTGGGGAGCTGCTGATTCTTGTTGGCTATCTGCTGCTGCGATACCTCATAGTCTTTGGACTCTCGAGCGGACTCGGAGCTGCAGTTTCGAGTTGGTTTGTCCAAGAGCGGATGGGCGCCAGGTCTGCAATTCTGACGAAATGAGGAGATCATTGGTGTCCGGCACGGAGTTATGACGAACTGACACCGACGTCTCCAGCAGGCGGTAGAATCGTCAGCAGGAGAAATGAAACAACCCCAGCCGCCTACCACCGCGCCCGAAACGGCGCTCAGGCCCGCATCGGGTCGGAAAGCCCCTACCGGCGTCTTCGACACCCTCAGCGAAGACAACCTCTGGCAAACACAGACGTTTACGCCGAGATTGCGGTGGGGGGTGCGGTATAGCCAGAGTGATCCGTTGGGGGAACAGAATCTTAGTGGTCTGGCCAACAATCTTCGCGTGCTCGGCAAGAACAGGTATGGGTTACCGGCAGAATCGTCCCTATTCACTTACTCCGATTTGAACCCTGTCAGGAGAACCGATCCACTGGGGCTGTACTCGATTAACGACAATTGCCAGGGATGTGGATCATTCCTACCCGGTATCACGAAGAACAAACAACTCGTAATCGCGGGCGTCTTGATGACCAAGAGACTCATCCAAAACGGCTGTATTGGTCAAAATCCGATAACTCGCTGCATGCTCGACCAGGTCGATCCTTCCTCAGAATTGACGATCGATTGCCCTCAGCCTGGAGATAACACCCGTTGTGACGAGGGTGGAGTCGGCAGCTCCGGTTTTCACATGCGGAAAGCGAAGAGTGTACACATCTGTCCTCGGTCGTTCCCAACGAGCCCTTACGGTGTGGATGCCAGAGAGCATGAGGTCGCCGACACTTTCTTTGAGGAACTCGCCCATGTGTGTGGAGCTATAAGAGAACACCCTGATCAGGGTGAGCTAATGGCAAAGGAGGCGTTCTCGAACTACTTCTCGGGCAAATGCGGGAACTGAAGCCGACAATCTCGGGGGTCTAGAAGAATGAAATCGAGAAGGGCAATCGCGCTGCTCCTAGGTGCTGTCATCGTGATGGCGATGGGGCTTCCCATTTTCGTTGCGTTTCAGTGGGCAGGGTTCCTGGATGAGTATCAACAACTGGTTTCAACCGGGATTACTCAATCCGCGGTTCTTGAGGTGAGAGACGGGGCAGTGGTGTTTGTTGATCGAGTCTGCTGCGAAGAGTATCTCGTGGAAGAGCTTCACAGCGTGACCATTTCCAGTCTTCAGGTTGACAAGGATCAGGACGGGCTAACACTCTCAGAAGAGATACGTCGGCTCACGAGCGATTGTAGCGACGACAGCGATCGCGATGGAATTTCCGATCTCAACGATCCTGCGCCGAATGCGTATCTTGAGAGTAGCTTGGGGCCACTGTTGCACTCGCTGTTGCGCAAACACATCGGAACAACCGGGAAGCGAAACGGCGATGATCCAATCCCGGTCTTCATCGACTCTCCATTCAGTTCTTTTGCGAAGATCGATCAAGAATCAGGCGATGAAGAGTTGGTCTCTATCCGCGATAGACACGTCTTTCGATCGGCGCCAGGGTTCTTTGATGGGTACGACGAGCTGTATTCGGTGAGGCCTCTTGCCTATTGTCCGGGGGTCGCGTTCCTCGTGGAGATCGGATCCCACCGAGGTGAATCGACTCACACATACACATACTACGGTGGCATCATTCTTCCCTTTTTCGGGAGCGCGACGCTCTTTGAATCAACCGACTGAACCCATCGGAGCCGGGTACGGAGTTAAGAACTGGTGCCAGAAGAACCGGAAAAGGTGCCGTGTTTACACATTTATACATTCTCTGGGCCGGCGTCAGCCGGCCTTTTCGTTTTTGAACCAGCGATTGGCATCGTGGCGGATGATGATGCTTTCGACGACCTCCCTGACCAGGTCTTTCTCACGCGGCGCCAGGCGGCTCGCTGCTTCGCATCGGTGCCGGGTACGGAGTTACGGAGTTATGTCCAAGTCGGCGTCAGTCGGCCTCGTTTTGGTCTTTGTCGTCGCCTTCTGTCGACGCCTGCAGTTTCGTCTCGATCGCAGCCAAGTGATCTCTAGCTTGCTGGAGCACTGAATCCTCAACGGAGAATTTTGGTGCGAGGCCCTGCTCCTGCCAGGTCAGCATGGGTGCCGGGCACGGAGTTACGGAGTTATGGCCGGCGTCAGCCGGCCTTTTCGTTTTTGAACCACCGATTGGCGTCGTGGCGGATGATGATGCTCTCGACGACCTCTCGCACGAGGTCCTTTTCGTGCGGTCCGAGCCGGCTGGCGGCTTCGAACTGAAGTCTCAGCTCTTCGTCGGGGCCTCGCTCGGTCTCGTCGAAGAGCAGCTCATCGGCACTGACGCTCAGGGCTACTGCGAGCTTTCTGAGGGCATCGAGGGACGGCTGTGAATTGCCGCCCTCGTAGCGCCTGACCTGGGAGACGTTGATCCCGGCGGCTTCGGCGAGGGCATCCTGCGTGAGCCCGCGCGCCTTTCGGGTGGAGGCGAGTCGTTGTGAAAAGTCCATGTCTGGTGGCAACCTCTCGGTCACTAATCTAACCTCCGATTTCCGCCTCTTGACATAGCATACCGTATCAGCCATGATTTGCATACCGGAAGAGCCTCTTGACAGGTTTTTCGCCCGGAGGTGGTTCATGGCCCGAATACCGAAGGACGAGCTCGAGCGGCTGAAGCGGGAGACGGACCTGGCGGCGCTGGTGCGCTCACGGGGCGTCGAGCTGAGGAAGCACGGCGGCTCGGATCTCATCGGCCGCTGCATCTTCCACGACGACCACGAGCCCAGCCTGGTGGTCAGCCCCGGGAAGAACCTGTTTCACTGTCTGGGCTGCGGCGCGGCGGGCTCGGTGGTGGACTGGGTGATGAAGACCGAGGGGGTCTCTTTCCGCCACGCTGTGGAGCTGCTGCGGGAGGGGTCTTCCTCTTTAGCCGCCTCCGACTCTCCTCGCAAACGGACGACGGTGCGCCGGCTGCCGTGCCCGGTCGAGCTGGAGGCGCCGGACGCCGAGCTGCTCGGCCAGGTGGTGGACTACTACCACGAGACGCTGAGGGGCGACGCCGCCGGCCTTGCCTTCCTCGAGCGCCGAGGTCTCGCCCACCCAGAGGTGGTCGACCGCTTTTCCTTGGGCCTCGCCAACAGGACGCTCGGCCTGCGGCTGCCGGAAAAAGGCCGCAAGGCGGGCGCCGAGCTGAGGCGCCGGCTGCAGACGCTCGGCGTCATCCGCGCCTCGGGCCACGAGCATCTGAACGGCTGTCTGACGATCCCCGTCCTCGACGAGGCGGGCCGAGTCGGCGAGGTCTACGGCCGCCGGGTCAGTGATCACGACGGGCGTCCTGGTCACCTCTACCTGCCGGGCCCGCACCGCGGCGTCTTCAACCTCGCCGCACTCCGAGACTCCAAGGAGGTCATCCTCTGCGAGGCACTGCTCGACGCCTTGACCTTTTGGGTGGCGGGTTTTCCCAACGTCACCTCCTCCTTCGGGACGAACGGTTTTACCGACGAGATGCTCGAGGCGATGAATGCCTACGGGACCGAGCGGGTGCTGATTGCCTACGACCGTGATGAGAGCGGCGACCGCGCGGCGGCGAAGCTCTCAGAGCGCCTCGCGGCGGAGGGGATCACGAGCTACCGCGTGCTCTTCCCGCGCGGGATGGACGCCAACGCCTACGCACTGAAGGTGACGCCGGCCGACCAGTCGCTCGCTGTGCTGCTGCGCAGCGCCGAGTACCTGGTAGGACCGTTACCAGTTGTCCGTGCTCCGTTATCCGAGGAGAATGCGCGAGGGGTGGAAGGAGGCTCGAATGGCAGAGAAGGGGTATCGGGATCTCAGGGTATGGCAGAAGGCGATCGAGGAAGAGATCAGCAACGTGAGGATGCCCCTGCAGGGTCTGATCAACGCTCTCAAGACCAAGGTCTGACTCGGACAACGGAGCACGGACAACGGACAACTCCGATTGCCTCGCCGGTCCAACCACCTCCGAGGCTCGAGGTCCCCGCCGAGGTCAAGGACAACGAGGTGGTGATCTCGCTCGGCGACCGCCGCTGGCGGATCCGCGGCCTTCAGAAGAACATGAGCTACGAGCAGCTCAGAGTGAACGTCCTCCTCTCGCGCCCCGGCGCCGACGCCTTCCACGTCGACACCTTCGACCTGTACTCGGCGCGACAGCGCGCGCTCTTCGTCAAGCAGGCCGCCACCGAGCTCGGCGCCAAGCCCGAGGAGGTCAAGGGCGACCTGGGCCGGGTGCTTCTGAAGCTCGAGCAGCTGCAGGACTCACAGATCCGCGAGGCGCTGAAGCCGAAGCAGGAGACGGTCACCATCAGCCCGGAGGAACGCGCCGAGGCCCTGGCGCTGCTCGAGGACCCCGAGCTGCTCGAGCGCATCGTTTCTGACCTCGAGCGCTGCGGCGTGGTCGGCGAGCAGACGAACAAGCTCGTCGGCTATCTCGCCGCGGTGTCCCGCAAGCTCACCGAGCCGCTGGCGGTGCTGGTGCAGTCGTCCTCTGCGGCGGGCAAGTCGGCGCTGATGAACGCGGTTCTGTCGCTGATGCCTTCAGAGGAGCGGGTGCAGTACTCGGCTATGACCGGCCAGAGTCTCTTCTACATGGGTGAGGCTGATCTGAAGCACAAGATTTTGGCCATCGCCGAGGAGGAGGGCGCGGAGCGCGCCTCGTACGCGCTCAAGCTGCTCCAGTCCGAGGGCGAGCTGACCATCGCC
>QNAI01000257.1 GCA_003641745.1 Verrucomicrobiota bacterium
AGGGGCATTTTGGTCGACCTTCTGAGTGCCCGGCTCCATCATGGTGATTCAAACCGAACAGTGTCTTGAGGAATCAACCAGACAGGCAACCATGACGACCGCACCGAGCCATCTCATCCTCCGCACCACCTTGGTATCGCTCTTAATCTGGTCCGTCGGCCAGCTGCCGACCCATCTCGACGCCCTACCAACCGACAAGAGTCTGGAAGTCTGTGGTTATGAGGACGCAAGCTTCCAGAACCTGATGTTGCCCGTTCTGCCGGGAGATCCGCACGCGGAAGGAAAGAAGAAGGACATTGTCTTCGATCTGCTGATCTCTCCGGAAGGGGAATTGACCGCCAGTGCCCCCTTCTATGCTCCGTCCAAGGACTTCGTTTCCCCGGTGAGGCGGGCCCTGGCCCACTGCACGTTCGATCCGGCTCTCGAGTGCGATGAGCCGGCATCCGGCTTCATTCGCCATGCCGTTACCGATTACTTCTACCTGACTGATTCGGATTCAGACGGTGAGACAATCCCACCTGAACCACGATGGATCCTGGACCCCTACCTGATCAACCAGCTCGAAACGTTTTACCGATGGTCGGGCGATAAGGAGGGGGTGCGTATTGATTTTGTGATAGACGCCGAGGGCCATATCAGCGGGCTGGTCGGAAGAACCAAGGCCGCCAGAATTCTCATCGAGCATTTCTTCAAACCGTTGAAAGATCGCCTGGTCTTTGCCCCGGCTACGCAGTCGGGCGAGCCGGTGGGGAGTCATCTGACCCTGCGCTTGTCCGCCATGCACTCGAGTGCTTACACCTCTAATAAGCAGATGAAGGCATCAAAATTTGAGCCGATGCCGCGTAATCCGAAGAGTGAATCCGAGGGAGAAGAAATCATAGTGGCGGCCACCATCAGCTTCGATTATGATGGAGAAGTCTATTCCGCCCGGGTGGATCCGGGAACGCCCAGCAGTCTGACAACAGCAGTCATCGCAGCCGTGCGGGCGTGGAGTTACCTGCCCGAAGATTCCGGGAGCGGTCCGGTGAAGTCCACGATCTCCTGCCGCTTTGGGTTTGCTCCTGGAGAAAAGAAAGCCTTTCTCCTTGAAGAACCCCAGAAAGTCATCTGGGCGTTACCGGTTCCAACCAAGGAAGTGACTCCGGTTTTCCCCTACGAACTGAAAAAAGCGGGGCTTTCCGGTCGCGCCGAAGTGACTTTCACCGTCACCCCCAAAGGGAAAGCCCGCGCTATCAAGGTCAAGAATTCCAGTCATCCCGCTTTTTCCCGCGCCGCCACTAAAGCCGTGGGCGATTGGCGGTTCAAGCCCGGCCGCAGGAATGGCGAGCCTGTTGAATTTCGCATGATGCTGCCTTTTATGTTCAATCTCACCAACTGAACCGCGCGAGCCACGTCAGGCGCGGCCGAGGGTTCGAGCGAGCCGGCCGTTGGCGGTTCCCTAGTCTTGAGCGACGGGCCCCTCACTCTTTCAGGGCAAGCTGGATATTGAGCCTGAACCTCGCATCGGTTCCCGAAATCGTACCATTCAGGCGCAACCAGCCGCCAAAATGTTTCACCCGGACAAAAAAGAGGCCCTCTTTCCCCATCGGGTCGAAGCCGGTGCCCTCATCCGTCCAGTAAACGCCATCGTTGGACAACTGGACCGCGGCCTCGAGCTTGGCCCCTTCTCCCGAAAGATCCTCAACCCGGATGAAAAAGATGGCTTCGCTGGCCCAGCCGCATTCATAGGGGTGGGTTTGGAAGCTCCCTGAAAATTCCTTTCTGACCTCCAGTGGTGCCGTGTTGAATTCGCGCATGATATAAGAATGTCGGGATCAGGAATCACCGGAAATGACCAGGGAATCCACATAGAAGAACACCCTCCGGTTGGTGTCGTTTTCGACCCAGAATATGGGATTCATCAGTTTTTCGATACGGGCGTAAGGCGCCAGCAGGGTGAACGCCATCCCCCGAAGATCGAAGGTGACATCCTCACATTGCAGCTCGACGTATTCGCGCTTCGCCGTGTCGAAGAGCAAGCGAAAATACAACCAATTTATCTTACAGTCCGTTTCGTTGTAGCAGAGTTGCTGTCCGCCGCCCGGGATATCAAGAAATCCATCGTGGCAACCATCGGGATACCGCCGCCCATACCACATGGGATCCACCCCCCACCGATTCCATTCGCCCTCCCGACCGTGCGCCCACTCCACGTCCGTCGATTCCGTTGCCTTGATCACCTGCCAACGCTGCTTCAACTCACCGTTGGCCGAGTTCAGATAACGGGCTCCGGCAAAGTACCGCTTTTCCCCTTCCTGGATATCGAATCCCGCCCCAAAGGCTCGGACCGAAGGTTCACTCAGGCCAGCCAGATCACCGGTCCCGGCCACCCGGTCCTGCTCCACCGTGTAAGCAAACCAGGCCTCGAGCTGCATGAGCCCGCGCTTGGGCCGATGAAAGGACAGGCGCTTGATGGCGTGGCCCATGCTCCCCGGCAGCGGAAGTTCCTCATAACGGCTGGCCAGCGGCCGGGTGGACAACTTGAGCGAATAAGTCCCCGACATCGCTCCGTGTGTTCCCGGATAGCGGTAGGTGGCGCTGCTCAACATGACCGGTGGCCACTGTGATTTGTCGATACTTGTCTCCCGGGTCCCGATATCCGGCGGCTGGGTGAAATTCGGCATCAGGGTCATCCATCCATTGAAACCCGTGCTGAACCGATCGAAGGTTAGAATATTCGCCAAGGGGCTGAATCGCTGCAGCTCGATGGGATAAGCAAAAATCTTTTTCATGGTGAAGCGGTGCCTGTAGAATCAGGCCGAAAGCAGTTGGTTCCTTCGGTTCTGTTCCCGGGAATTCTGTTGCGGACGAATGACTCCGAATCGAACCCGGATCGGCCATAGACAGAGCATCGGCTATCCTTCTCACTGCCACGGTTGAAGGTCAACCCAACTGGGCCGGATTTCCCTTTTCTATCTAGACTGCGAAAGAATTCGGACGATTGATCCAGAGAACACCGTATTACAATTCGATGAATCTCTCCCGCCAACGCATGCGTCTTCCCCTCGACCTGATCGTCGTGGCCGCAGCCGTAGTTGTCGTCCTTGTAAAGGTCGTCACGCCGCTGCGGGTACAAAGAGGTCACTGGAAAACCCAATTTCATCAACCCCCTCTGGCGTGGCCAGAGGAGTGGAGAAAGTGGGTCAAGTTTCGCACTTTGCACTTGAACCTATCTCGTAAGGTAAAGAGTCAGGTGTGGCCCGCAAATTGCGCTTGGAATATGAGGTGCAAATCCTGACCCCTTGGGGTCGCTCGGTGATCCGGTTCCGCTTCGCGAACCGGTCATGCCGCACGCCTCGGCACCCGAAAGGTCAATAGACAAGAACTGACCCCTTGCCGATCTGACCCCTTGCCGATCTCATCACAGCCCAAGTCGTTTGGCCCGGGCGTCGATCAATTCACGATAGGCACGTTTTCTGGGGGGTGACAGGAACGAACGATCAATAAACTCACGCCAGAGCGGCAACCGATCACTTAACTGATCCGAGATCGAGTCGACTTGACGACCTGACAGGGACAGCCGTTCCCTGCAGAAATAATCAATCCAAAGCTCACGTGTCAGCTTGCGCTTCTTTCCATCCAAAGGGAGAGCGGTCTCCTCGGGAGCCTTCTCCAGAACAAGTGTTGTGTTCAGCAAATCATAGGCTGGCGCCAACGCCACAACGCCATCGCGGGAGAGAACCGAGAAGTTCTTCAGATGCATGTCCTCATTCCCGGTGAGGAAGCAAAAAAGAAGGCGTTGAGCGAGTTTCGGTCTCTCCAAAGCCGGGAAAGTGCAGAAGGTCTCGACCAAGTCAGCTACCCTCTCCAACGAACTGCTGTATTTCGTATCGCAGGTGGCCCCCGAAAGTTGGGCAAAGTCCTCGAGCGGCAGTCTTTGATCGCGACCCTCCCGGTCAAACCGCCGCACAAAATAGACCCAGCGACCATCACTCCCCGGAACCAGTCCGTGCGGTGGCACTTCAATGCCCGAGACCGCCGCTAACGCCATGGTCAGCGCCTCATTCGCTGGCACCTCCTCAAACGGGGGTGGATTGGGTTTGAGGATAAACCGACCTCCACGGTCCACCACGTCAAACCGCCCCTTACTGACTCTAAGGGCAGCAGACAGCTTGGGTTGGACCCCCTGAACGGACATCTTGTCCGCCCTCAATCGGGCCTGCCGCAACTGCTCTTCATGAGACAGGTCAATCGCCTCTAACGACTTCAAGCGCGGGTGGATCTGGCGCAGTCCTTCCCTTGAATAACGCTGTCCCCCATCGACCGGCCTGAGCGTAATGTGACACCAGGCCATGATCACTCTTTCTCCTTCTGGTGATCATCCGCTCCCTCCGCCACCGTGAGCGAACCGACCACGTCAGCGCCCACAGTCACCAATTGTCGGAAAGCGTCATTGCGATCGATCTTGTGCGTTCGTAGCAAGGCCTCAAGTTGCGGGCCTTCCGGCAGGAGCCCTTCAAAGATGGCAGGGAACTCCTCGAACTGAAACGACCGTTCCGCCACCGGCATCGTCAACGATACTGGCGGCCCGCTGTATCCCTCCAGATAACGAAAACCCCAACCTCCGCCTGCCTGCTCCTCGAGCACACCTGCAGGAACACCGCGTTGGAAAATCTCAGCCCACCGGCCCCGGACCCGATTGGATGCATCCGACGTCATGCCTCCTCCCTCCGATTGCGTCGCCACTCCTCCACCAACGGCCCCGCCGGCTCCAGCCGCAGATTCAGCACACCCAGAACCGACTGGAGTTTTCCCCAAGTAGTGCGACCAACACCAGCTTCAAGATCCTGCACCACATACCGACTGACCTCCGCGTGACTCGCCAATGCGGTCTGACTCAGTCCAGCCCGTTTCCGATGAAAGACGATCAAATCTCCAAGTTCTTCCGTTTGCATGTTATTTCAGGCATTTATTGAATTTCCGTCATCAAAATGGCCCAACATATCAAAATTACAAGCTATTAGCCTGTTATATCAGTCATTTCCTCTACCTCTACCTCAAATCATCGCACAGTTTCCCAAACAGGGTCAGGCAGTGTAGTTTGTAGTTTACCTCAGTTCTCTTGCCCAATTGCGATCGGGATTGCGCCTCCATCCCGCGACTTGTCGACCAGGTTGGCGCCGCAAAAGCAATTCGCCCGAACTGAGTTGTTCATAGTCGTCTTAACCTCGTCCTCCAGATTGCGGTACTTCTGCCTTGTTGTCGGGCTTTCACTGGTACCGCTCAACCTCATTGACCTAAACCAGTCGTGCTTTGGCCAGTCTCCTCCCTCTGACCCCCTCAGCCATTCCCGAAATGTTCTTCAGTCAGGCGAGGAAAGTACCAACTACATGACCTGACCCTTTCGGATCGCTCTCAGAGCCAAATATGTAATATGAACGCTGTCTCCTTCTCAGAGCTCCTTCTCAGAGCTTTTGCCGAACGTTCAAAGCTGAGGGGCGCTGTCAGGCGTTCCCTCAGGCGACTGGTTGGATACCTTCTCAAAGGTTACCTGGATCTCGGGGTCGTCTGATCCTAAGTAGTAACGCGCTACCATCGGTATCTCCTTTCCAGATTTTGTGTGAACCACGCATCTCCATGTGACCAACTCACGCCCATCTTAATCACATACCTCACTCCCAGAATAGTGGTAGGATAAGGCCGGGACTGAATCGCCGTGCGC
>QNAI01000258.1 GCA_003641745.1 Verrucomicrobiota bacterium
CTTGCGGCCTTCCTGCAGGGAACCCTCGACGTCGCCGTCCACGTTGATCACGCAGCCCTGGTGGAGATACAGGGGAGTCTCCCCGATCTTCCAGCCGGAATGGATGCTCCGGGACAGCACGCCACTCATGAAGTGCATGGTGGGAAGTTTATCGAAGCGGCGCGGCTTCTTCATCTCTTCGGGCATTTCCGTCCGGGAATCCTTGGGGGGTTCCTTGATGCGGCCCGCTTCCGCCTCGGTCGCGGCCATGGCTGTCAGTGATATGCCCAGGCAGATCATCGCCAGTTTGAGGTTTTTCATTATCTCTATCCTCTCGTGTCCAGTCCCGCCACCGGGAAATTACTGGTTTCTATTGATGACTGCCTATTGCGGCTGCACCACGTGGTCGAAGTTCTCCTGCCAGGAACGGATTCGCAGGCGTTGGATGATCGCCGCGATCCGCTCGACGTTGATGGTGGCATCACTCGACTGGACCACCACGTTTCCTTCGGTAAGGTCGACCACCGGATACGAGGCGATGCCCTCGCCGATACTGACCGAACGGTCCTCCTCGTCCTCCATGAAGTCCACGTCGGGGATGCCACCGTCGTCGTACCGCATCTGGTACAGCCAGGAGACACCACCCGCCACGCAGACGTCGTCCGACGGCGCGAAGGAGGTGAAGATCACCGTTTCGGCAATGATCACGGCCTGCTTGGTGACTCTTTCACCCTCGTCGTTCCACAAGTCGACGTACCAGCCGCTGTTGCCCGAAATGTCACCGATGGTGTCGGTCTGATCGGCCAGGTCGCCCATGGTGGCCGTGGAGCCGTTATGATGATCGAAAATACAGATGAACGAATTCTGCCCGAGGCTCGTCATATCGGGAACTTCCATGTAGGAGCCCGTTCCGAAGTAGACATAGATGGCGCCATACTCTCCAAAGGCTATCACCGGATCCGCCGTGATCTCCTGGGAACCTTCGTACATCGTGGTGATATCCCAGTTCGCGGGACTGGGGCTGCCATCCACGTCGATCCTGTACAAATTGCCCAGCATGTCGTTCACGTAGATCAGATCGGTTTGGCCATCCAGATTGAGGTCCGCCAACGCGGGCCGGCTGGCCTTGTTGCGCAAGGCGGTGGGGTCGCTACTCAACGGGACTTCACCCAGCAGGTCACCTGTAGAGAGCTCAAAGGCGTACAGGAAGGCCTCCATGTCGGTGACGTCCAGGCCGCTGCCCACCAGGACCACCGCCGTACCGGCGACGGAAGCCACTTCCACCTCGGAGTGGTTTTTCTTGCCATTGGGCAGATTCGCCTGCCACAGGACGGACGGGGAATCCGGAATTGTGATGTCCAGAGCGAAGATGCTCGAACTGCCGGCGCCACCACCGGCAACCAACACCGTTTTCCAGGCACCGCCGACCATGACATCCTTCACCGTCACGGTCTGGTCGCAGGAATACCTGTGACAGTAGAACGAATCGGCCATGGCCGAGAACTTCGGCAACGCGAATTCCGGTATGAAGGCCCATTGTTCGTTGCCTGTCTCGGTGTCGAACGCGTGGACCATGCCGTCGTTGGCGCCCACGTAAACCACCGAGCGGCGGTTTTCATGAGCCAGGCGGAAGTCCTCGTAACTTTCCTCGAGGGAAAACTGGGAGGGCGGCCCAACCACCACGGGTGTGGAGTGGATGATGTCACCCAGGATCCAATCCCTGTGTTCACGATAGCCGTCGACGTTGTTCCCCCGCCCCCAGTGGATCAGGGCTGCCGCCTCGGCTTCGTCCACCACCTCCATTGCACCCAGCAGGGTTCCGGCATTCCCGGTCGTGAAGGTCAACTCGTTCTCGCCCAGAGCCGTGAAAATTTTCCTGGAGTCCGGATTGCGGAGGCGCAGAATGTCCCCGGCCTCCCACACGGCCGGATCGCCGTCATGATAGGGCAGTGCGTAACTCTCGAGGTAACCGTCCCAGTCAACGGGCATGAACTTGCCGCGATACAGACGATCGTCGGTGCCGCGTTCGGTGGAGACCACGGCCACCGCGCTACCGGCGGAGATGCGACGCAGAATGTCCTGCAGCGCGTATTCGATGCTGGTGAACAGCTCCACCGCGTTTTCGGCCGTGAAATACTTGCCCTGACCATTTTCGGCCGTGTCACGCAGGATCTGGGCGTCCTGGTTGAAACCAACCACGTAGGTGTAGGCATACTGGTCGCCATCGACGTATTTGTTGATGTCCTCGTTGGCCAGCCACCAGGCCACGTCATCCACGTGATCGCTGCAATCCAGGTCATTGCCGTAGGGCGAACCCATGGTAACGCAGTCGCTCGGGTCATTGCCGTCATTGTCGGCGTCGTGCAGGTAAGCGCTCACACTGATGTCCTTGGTCGGCATTCCGTCGGTGACCACCAGGATGAAGTTGTACCCACAGGAGCTGGTGATGGGCGATTGGTTCTTGTCGCCAAAGTAGTCCAGGATCGTCTCCATGGACTCGCCCAGGGGGGTATAGGAACTGGCGGTGATGCCTGCGATTTGCGCCCGCAGGGAGGTGTGGTTCACACCGCATTTACCGATGATGTTGCCGCCATCGTCGGTTTTCGAAAACACCGTCAG
The DNA here is from genome assembly GCA_003641745.1 of Verrucomicrobiota bacterium. Classification (GTDB taxonomy): domain Bacteria; phylum Verrucomicrobiota; class Verrucomicrobiia; order Opitutales; family Opitutaceae; genus B12-G4. The sequence continues at coordinate 2,599 of QNAI01000258.1, forward strand.
GCCCATCTCCAGCTGTTCCGATCGATCGATGATCTGATCCAGCACGGCCTTCAGCACCTGGATCCGGGTGACCTGGGGATTTGTTGCGCGCTGGACGTCGCTGGCATGGAAGAACAACCAGTTCAGGTAGTTTCCCATGTACTGGCCGTCTTCCCCGTTATCCGATTCCACCAGACTGACAAGGGGCAATGTTGGCCAGGCCCCGTTGAAACTGCTGGGGGAATAATCTTTGACCTTTGCCACATAGTAGTTCGAATTGGAACTGAAATTTCCACTCCAGTTAATATCGGCATCGTAGTCGTCGTGGTAGATGGCCGCGTTCATCGATCCCGAGTTGTCGGCCAGGATCATGACATTGGCGCCACCGCTGTTCTGCTGAACGAACAGGGGGACCTCGCATTCGGCCTCGACGACGACCGCGGTCGCAGTCGGCACGACCAGGATCACGCCCAACAGCAAGGCTGCGGCCGTGGTCCAGAGTTTTTCGTTTCCGTGTATCAACATGATCGTTTCTCCTGCTTCATCGGCCTGCCGGGAAATCGGCCTGCCATGTAAAACCCCCTGATCGGCTCAATAGCCTTCCTTGAAAAGACGGCTGACCACCAGTTCCACGCCGCTATCGCCCGCCTGAGAGGCGCTTCCGCGGGAATCGACCCGGTAGTCGTAATCCAGATAGTCCATACCCCAGCCCGGTTTGGGCCTTTTCTGGAGGAAAAAGGCGGAATAATCGTAGGATTGGGATCCCACCAGACCCGTGTCCCCCTGGTTGCGCACCAGCCCCGATCCAACATCCAGTCGGGTCGGAGGGACATCGGACAACCGAATGAAGTTGATGGCTGCCTCACCGCCGGCGTCGGCGGCATAAACCGACCGCACATGGACGGACTCGTTGAAGGCCGTCTTTTTTTCCGACCCCGCGATCCACGCCGCGCCCACCGCCAGAACGCTGAGGATCAGCACAACCAGCAGCGTGGTCACCATGGCAAAACCCTCGCGGTCAAGCGGGGAAGTTGTTCTTTTTGTTTCCGTAAGGCTCATGTTCTGCTCCTGGTCCATGCGTTGATGTCGGGTCACCCGTTGCGCAGTGCGATGCGGGTGATATAGGCCACGGGTTCTCCGCGTTCGGTCTCTCCCTGGATGTTGATTCCCACGTAACGGATCAGGGCCCGGTTCGCGGCGGTAAGCGGCACGGCGAGCATCTGGTTTCCGGCATCATTGAAATAGGTGAAGGTGAGATTCTGGATCCCACGCATGATCACCTCGTCGCCGGATCCGTTGTTCCGGACCAGGTCTTCACCTACAAGAGAGTAGGTGATGTCTTCATCGGGACCCATGTCCGCAATATCGGAATCCCCGTTCATGTCCATGCGGCATTGCAACTGGGTGGCGTCCGCGATGGCGAAAAAGTCGAAACCGGCTTCACCGGGATCGCAGCCCGTGGATCGTATCTCCCGCGTGACCAGGGAAATCACGGCCCGCATGGTCTGTTGATACTGGGCCCGTTCCCGCGTGTCGCTGTAGCTGTTGCGGGCTCCGGTCAGGAACCCGAAGAGCACGATCATGATGACACCGAAAATGGACAGGGCGATCATCAGCTCGGTGAAGGTCAGACCGTTGCGGTCGGTTTGTTTGATGTTTTTCATCGTATTCATTCCTACTCCCGGGTCAGCGCAGCGAAACCAGGTCGGAGATGGTGATCGACTGCAGTCCGCGGTCGGTTTCCCAGGTCGTGGTCACATCTATGCGGTCCATGCCGAAGGAGACATTTGTCACCTGGGCCGTCCAGGCGATGTTGCCCAGTTGACCCGCTTCCGGCACGGCGTTGCCAAAGCCCATTCCCTTGATCCGCTCCAGGTGCATCTGGGCAATCTGGATTCCCTGGGTGTAACGGTCAGCCTCGCTCACTTCATGGCGCGCCTGATGCTGGATGACCGCGATGGGCAGCACGCCTATGGTCAGGATCATCAACGCCATCATGATTTCCACCAGGGTGAAGCCTTCTCGGCCGCAGCCGGGCAGCCTTCCGGTCGCCAGCATGTTCCTGAATTTCCTGTTCATCTTGCACATCATGACTACTGCACCTCCACGATGCCCGTGAGCATGAGGTTCACAACGACATTGTCGTTGTGGTTGGAAAGGTTGAATACGGTCGCGTCGGCCATGCCCCAGGGGTAGAAGTCCGCCGTTTGATTCACACCCAGACCCATTTCATCACTGAATTGTTTTTCCCGGATGACGTCCCCGGAAACCGGGTCGGTCAGCTGGTACCCGGCCGGGGTGCTCGTGAACCGCAGGATGGTGCTGGTGGATATTGACAGGGCGCGGGCATACTGAAGGTCCGCAGCCAACCGGTCGCCGCTGGCCTGCAGGCGGTTCGAAGCGACGTATTTGAAGATGGGCGGAGCGGAAATCCCGGCAATGACACCCACGATGGCGATGACCACCATCAACTCGATCAGGGTAAATCCCTGCCTGCGGCAATTGAAGCGCGGCATCTTGTTCCACCTCGCAAATCTGGTTTTGCTCATAGCCAATCCTCCGGGTTCCGCGGCAACGTGGAACCCTGCTAATGTGTCCAGACCCTTTTTTTCGGGACGTGAGCCGGATACCTTGAGAGTTATCTCCGGTAATGGAGACCCATCGGGACACATTGCCTCAGGGTTTTTGTAGCAAACCTTGTGCCGTGGCCCCGAGCTTGATATCGGCCGTTATCGTCGATTTGAGAGGGGGTATCAAAACGCTTCAGGGCAAAGCGCAATGACCAGCCCGTTTTGAGCTGGCGCATTGCAACGATCTGCAAGGGTTTGTAGATCGTTCAGAGATGATGCAAGGTACGGGCCCGATCGAGGGGGATCAGGATTTTCGGGGTGGATCTTCCGCCAGGACCGCGCCCTCTCGGGACAGCAGACGGTTGAGTTCCTCTTCGGTCAGGCGCAGCGTGGCCAGGCACATGTCCCCCTCGAAATCCTGTTCCAGCACCGAACCGGTACGATGGAACGGGCTGAGGCTGTGCAGGTTGGTGATGGGAAGACGTACCGTGCGGATCAGCTCTTTGCTCCTCAGCCTGGTGAGGATCGTATCGCGCAACTCCGCCGAACC
>QNAI01000259.1 GCA_003641745.1 Verrucomicrobiota bacterium
AAGAAACGTTGATCCGGTCCTTGGATGACTGTTCACTTTCATCCGACTCACTGCACTAGAGCTTCGTCCGGGCCGTTGCTTCGTCGATTATGGCTGCGAGACTGCCCGTGTTTCCGAGTCTGGTCTCAAGATAATCCGTAACGGATTCCGTAAAGGATGCCTCCGTGTTGGAAACCTCGGGAGTGATTTTCGGCAGCGCGAGGTTCCACTTTTCAGGGTCCTTGCGGGCTCGATCCATCAGCCGCAGAAAGCGGGTGTTCCATTCCTTTTCGGGCATGACCACCCGATAAATTCGGTCGGCCTCGAGACTGGTCCGAATCACCGGGTCTTCGCCGACCGGGTCGATGGAGGCCCGAAATCCCGACCACGAGGTTTGGTAGTAGTCCGATTTCTCCATGCCCAGAAGGTAGGCCTCGATTTCGGAACCGGTCAGGCGGGTTTCGATGACGCGGTGGGCGCGCTCGCCACCGGTTCGAAAGACCGCGTTTACATCGATCAGACCGATCGGCAGGGTGGCACGGATGATCTGTCCGGGAGCGCAGAAGGCGACCTCGGTACCGGTGAATTCCCGGAGTGCGGCCGCCCCCAAGTTTGCCAGTTGACGATAATCGAAGACGGTGTCCGTCCATCCGACCAGGCGGCCGGCTTCAGGGGTAAGTTCCCGTTCCCGCTCCCGTATCCATTCCAGCATGGCGATGTCGCATGGAATGGAGTCGTGGCGCATCGGAACCAGTTCGCTTTCCGCGTTCAGGATGGTTTCGTTCTCGAGATCGATGGTCAGCTCAAGCCGTCCGACATATTCGGCGTAACTTCCGGCCTGGACGATAAGGGCACCCGTTTCCGGGACGACGACGGCTTCCGTCAGCACTTCATGCGAGTGTCCCGAGATGAAGACATCGATCAGTGGTGCGGCTCTGGAGAGATCGGCGCAACGCTTCGAGGAATCGTGGCAAACGGCGACTGTCAGGTCGACCTCCGGGTCAAGCCTTTCGGCTTCCCGCGCCATTGCCAGAGCGGTGGCCTCGCGGTCCAGACCGTATTCGTCCCGCGGAACGATCATGCCGATCACTCCGACCCGAACGCCGTCGACTTCGAATACGCTCGAGACGGCGAATTCGGGCTCTCCGTTTTCCTTTACCAGGTTGATGCAGAGCATCTGCATCGGGTCGGCCAGGGCGGCGAATCGGTGCAGTTGGGGCAGGCCAAAATCGTGGTCATGATTGCCGGGTGCGCCCGCGTCGAATCCGATCCGGCCCATGGCTTCGTAGACCAGTTCGCAGTCAGTGGCAAAAGCCACCAGGTCTCCCTTCTCGGCCACGTCGCCTGCATCCAGAACGAGGACATCGGGCCGTTCGGCCCGTTGCTGGCGTATGTAGCCGGACACAAAGGGCAGACCACCGTTTCCGTCATAATCCGCCCGGAGGTGGGCGTGTATGTCGTTGGTATGCAGTATGACGACCGTGTCGGTGCGCGCCGAACCGATCAGGTGGAGGAACAGGGAAGCGAGGATTCCGAAAAGAAGGCGGTTCACCCAGCCGAATCTACCGCAATGGGGCGCCGACTCAAGAGATTTGGAATACGGGATTGCAGGCAACGTTCCCTCGAATGCCGATGAGGCTCAGATCGTCGATGAAACACCTTAACTTTGGTAGCAGTAGCATTCGGGGAAGATCCTTTGCGCCTTTCGTTGACTTCGACCGTCTCAAAATCGATGAATTTTGCCTTCATACCGCACTATCCTCCCCCTTTCGCAGGAAATACACATCCCTGCGTACGCACAGTTTATGGCAGGGTATGGAAGCCCTCAAGATTCAGGTGGCGGGATTTATCGATCGGGACCCTGGAAAACTTCCGCGGGACGATTCGAAAATGCACTGGAAAATTGGTCGTTCAGTCTTCTTCCGAGTTCGGGTAGGGAACATCGTAACCCCTCACGGCGTGCCAGATTATCCGATTGAATGTGTCCTCTTCGATGCGATCCACTTCGCTGAGGTCCTGCGCAAGAGATTTCTCCGCCCAACGGAGAGCATCCCCCTTTAAGCTGTGCAGTTCGGGATTCAATTCATCGAGCGGCACGTTGTTGGGCAACGCCGTGTAGGGAGTAAAATCCGGCGCATCCGTGAAGCAATCGAGCATCGGTTCGGCGACCCAGTCAAATTGGTTCATCGGCTCGAGCCCGAGAATGTTTTCCATCGTGCGAACCATGTTGATCTGCGTGTAATAGGTGGAAACTACCTCCCCTCGCTTCGTGTAGGGGCTGATGACGAATCCCACCGTCCGATGCCCATCGACGTGATCGAGACCGGCCTGCGGGTCGTCTTCGGTTACGAAAATGCAGGTCTCCTTCCAGAACTGGCTCTTCGAAATCGCTTCGACGATTTGACCCAGCGCGAGGTCGTTATCGGCAACCGCCGCATTTGGCGTGGGAAGCCCCGGCTTTGTACCAGAAGTATGGTCGTTCGGAAGCAGCATGATGACGAAATTTGGGAATTGCCCTTTCATCTCGAATTCCCGCAATTCGCGGATGAATTCCCGCGCCCGGTAAACATCCGGAACGAGGTTCGTGAAACCGGGTGAAGTCGGGCAGATGTACGGTTCCAGGGTCTTGAGATTGGCACGGGCTCCGATCTTCACCTTGTTCGTGCCGTTCCGGAAATCATTGTAAATATCCATGAAGGTAGCGCCTTCAGGTTCGATCACCTCGTCCACGAACTCCCCGTAATTGCGGAACGTCAGTCCGTTGCGGAGCACGTTATCCCAAATGAAGCCGGAACTGGCGTAGGCGAGGGCATCGTCGCCGTCGTAGGGATAACTCCGTGTGAAGCCCCCGAAGAATTTCTCAAGGTAGTCAGTCACGTAGGCTTCGTTCGTCCATTGATGTCCATCCGCGCTCAGGACTCCGCTGCAGTAATAGTTGTCCATAAGGACGAAGTCTTCCGCCAGTTTATGATGGTTGGGCGTCACATCCCTGCCAAAGAAGAGGAGATTCGGATCCCCGTTGCCCTGCGCCATATCTCCGAAGATCTGATCATAGGTGCGGTTTTCCTTGATGATGTAGACCACGTGCTTGAAGTGAGAGACCTGCCCCGGGATGGCGGGAACAGGCACTGTTCCTTCACCTTCGAAACCCTCCGCAACTGCGGAAATGACGTTCATTGAGTTGTTTTCTTCCACCATCTTCGTCATGGCTTGGAGTTGCTTCTCGTCCGGAACGGCGATGATTGAAACGCTCCCCATGTAATCGCGGGAATTGTATCCCGGGTGGGCGATTCCGAGGTCCGTCGATTCACTTGCTCTCGGGTTTGCCGTAAATATCCGGGAGCTCCCTTTCGAGGCGGCGTTCATCCGAATGGTCGGCTGGTTTATCGAGCCGATTCCCTTGGTGTTGGCGATGAACAGGCGGGTGCCGGACGCGTTTAACGCAACGGCACCCGGATACCACCCAACCGGGATAAAACCAACCACTTCTCCCTTCCCGCTCACATCGATCACGCAGACGGCGTTGTCCGTCCCGTTGGCGACATAAAGCGTATTCCCGTCGCCCGAAATCGCCAGTGCGTTCGGCGCGCTGCCGAAGGGAAGGTCTTTCTTCAGCCGGACGTTGATCTCCTCGACCACTTCATCGCGCCCCGTGTCGATGACGGAAATGATGTCACTGTTGGCGCACGCCACGAATAACCGGGCTCTGTCTGGACTCAGTACCATCTCGGTCGGATGCAAGCCCACTTCGATTGACTTCGTCTGCTGTCCCACCTCCAGATCGATCACCGACACCGTGCCGCTGTTCGCGATCCCGGTCTCCGGATCGATAACCACTTCGGAACCGGATGTGGTCGATGTGAAATCGCCTGCTTCCGGGCGCCGTCCTCCCCAATTGCTCACGTAGGCCTTCTGTGCAGAGCGGAGCAAGACGTCATACGGAGCGATTCCCACCGGAATCTGGTGGACACTCTGATCCTCCAGATCGACCACCCCAAGGGCGTTGTTCCGGCTCAGTGTGACATAAAGGGTCTTCTCGTCGTCACTGAGTCTTAGTCCCCCCGGAACCGGTGGACCGCCGATCTCCGGCTCGGGGAGTACGATGGCCGCCTCCCAACTCATATTGTGGTTCTCGTCGAGGGCGGCCACGTGCACCCGGTCCCTCGCCTCGGTGACAAAGATTCGCTTGCCCGAGAGCGACACCTCCAAGCCGGTAAAGGAAGCTCCGCTTTTCCCATATGGCAGCGTCTGTAGAATAACCCGGTCACGCACCCGGATGAGGTCGAGCGAACGAATGTTTTTCACGACCAGATACTGGCGCAGTTCATTTTCCCCGACCAAAGCCAGATCGACGGGGCGCCCCGGAAAAGTCATCTGAAATCCGGCCGGTCGCAAAATCTGGTTGGTCGGGACGACAATGCTGCCGTCGCCCTGTAATCCCACTTTTTGCGCGTGCGAGGGATTGAGCACCGATAGGAAGACGAAAAGAAATAGTACGGGCATGAAGAATTTATTCATACGAACACCTCCAGGAGCAGGGTCACAGATCGAGGTGGCAGCGGCAAAGTAAAACTGGCTTCAAACCAACCGTCTCTTCCGAGGCAGTCCGAGAGGTCTCCGGACCTACCATCGGCGGATGGGGAAAATTGGTCCGTTCGGAGCAGCACGAGCGTGCACGCTTCCTCCGTCCGAATCCCATTCTTTCCCGAGACCGCCCTCAGGGTGGGTTTCACCGCTCCCGGTTTGAATATGCCCCTCGTCGGGTTCGGACGGTCGCTGAGAACGCCGTAGACGATCGCGATTCTCCTTTTCTCTGGGGGTAGGCGAAGGGGTCGGAGTCCAAACGTTTTCAGGTGAGATTCGCCATTATATCGGAATCGATTTGCCGGTTCCTGCCGAGCGATTATTGTCGGCATTGGAGACCCTGAATAATGAACATGCAATTGATCCCGACATCTCATGGCCCATTCTACTCCCTTCCTCTTCTGGTGGTCAGTCTGATCGGATTGTTCTCAATCGCCTGCGGCGAGTCGAATGACATCGGCGAACCTCGGTTGATCAACGGTCCCATGATCGGTGTGGTCACTCCGAACGAGGTCACGATCTGGGCGCGGGTGATGGGAAAATTCACCTTTAGCGTGCTCTACGACGCCGATCCGGACATGCGGGCGCCGACACGGTCTGAGGTCGTGCTCGCCGGGGCCGAGCAGGATTTCTCGGTTCAGGTCACCCTCCGGGGTCTGCAACCGGCGACCACCTATTATTACCGTGTCCTGGTGAACGACCAGCCTCCCAAGTACATGGCGCAGAAACTTCCCTTTCGGGCAAAGACCGCTCCGGCTCGGGGTGACAAAACCCGGTTCGTGGTCTCTTTCGGATCCTGTCCTCGGGTGCAGGAAGAGATGATTCAACCCATCTGGTATCAGATTCGTGAGGCCGATCCCGACCTGTTCTTCTGGTTGGGAGACAATATCTACGGTGACACGGTCGATCCACAGTTCCTGGCCGAGATCTACCGGCGGCAGCGTGACGTGGCCTCCCTGCAGCCGGTATTACGGAATATTTCCAACCTGGCCATCTGGGACGACCACGACTATGCCCTCAACGACGGAGATCGAGAGAATCCAATCCGGGAAGAATCCCTTCGTGTATTCAAGAACTACTGGGCCAATCCTGCCTACGGTTTACCCGATGCACCGGGCGTTTTCTTCA
>QNAI01000260.1 GCA_003641745.1 Verrucomicrobiota bacterium
CCTTCCAGCAGGAACTGAGCCGACAATTGCAGAAACAGGGCTTCTAAGGACCTGCCCGAGCAGGTCAGAATAGATGGGGAGATCGCATCCGCCACCACCCGTCAGGCGCGGTCCGGATCCAGCATCGCCCTCAATTCTGCCTCTTCGACCACGGAGACGCCCAGTTTTTCGGCCTTGGTCAATTTGGATCCAGCCGACTCCCCGGCAAGAAGATAATCAGTCTTCTTGCTGACGCTTCCAGTCACTTTTCCGCCCGCTGCTTCGATCATCACCTTGGCTTCGTTACGCGTCATCGACGGCAGGGTCCCGGTCATAACAAAAACCTTCCCGTCCAGCACCCCGCCGGTGCCAGATGAAGCCTCGGGTGCGGATGGATTCAGCCCGAGATGCCGGAGTTCGTCCAGCAAGGTCCGATTCGTGTCCTGATCAAAAAAGGCTCGAATCGCTTCTGCCGACTTTTCACCTATGCCTTCGACTTCCACCAACGCATCGTGGGTGGCGGCCAGGAGGAGATCGAGCGACGGGAAGGCACGAGCCAGATCTCCGGCGGTGGCCGCCCCTATATGGGGGATGCCAAGGCCATGGATAATCCGCCTGAGCTCGGCCGTTTTGCTGACTTCGAGCGCCTGCACCAGGTTGTCCGCAGATTTTTCAGCGAATTTATCCAGCGAGAGCAGATCCTCACGGGTCAGCCGGTACAAGTCCGACAAGCTATTCACGAGCTTTCGCGAAACCAGCTGATCGACGACGGCTTCACCCAGTCCGTCGATGTCCAGACTCCCCTTGGAGGCAAAGTGCCCCACCCTTCGTCGCACCTGAGCGGGGCAATCAAGATTGGGACAGCGTCGGGCGACCTCGCCCTCCACCTGGATGGTCGGCGTGGCACAGACCGGGCATTCCTTCGGAAACTCAAAGGGAACCGCACCCGTCGGCCGCCGGTCGAGATTGACCTCGATGACGGCGGGGATGATTTCGCCCGCCTTCTCAACCACGACCGTGTCTCCCACCCGGACGTCCTTGCGAGCCAACTCCTGCGCATTGTGCAGGGTGGCACGGGACACGGTGGTTCCCGCCAGACGAACCGGTTCCAGTTCGGCCACCGGAGTCAAAACCCCGGTACGCCCCACCTGAATGCTGATGTCCCGCATGACCGTCTCCGCCCGCTCCGCAGCGAACTTATAGGCGATGGCCCAACGGGGGGCCTTGGCGGTCGCACCGATCGCCTGCTGAGCCGCGATCGAGTTCAACTTTACGACCGCTCCGTCGGTCGCATAAGCGAAGCCCTCGCGCATCGCATCGAGTTCCTCGATGGCCGCCCACACCTCGTCGATCCCGTCAACCACCCAGGTTTTCTCCACCGTGGGAAGGCCCCATTCCCGGACCAGACGGAGAAAAGCATCCTGGGTCCCCAACCTGAGGCCCTCGGCATATCCCAGGCCATAGAGGACAATAGCCAATTGCCGCTTCGCCACTTCAGTTCGGTCGAGGAGCTTGACTGTGCCCGATGTCAGGTTCCTCGGGTTGGCAAAACCCTCCTGACCCGCCTCTTCGCGCTGACGGTTGATGCGTTGAAACTCTTCCGTCGTCATATAGATCTCGCCGCGAATCTCGATGATGCCAGGCGGTACCTCAGTCCGCAAAACGGCCGGTAGGGTACGGATGCCCCGAACATTCTCGGTGATATCGTCACCCTCGATCCCGTTGCCACGAGTGACCGCCCGTACCAACCGGCCGCCTTCATAGGTCAGGCTTACGGCGACGCCGTCAATTTTCGGCTCCACCACGTATTGGAGGTCGTCCCTCTCCGCGGCCCGGACAAGGCGCTGGTGAAAGGCACGCATCTCATCCTCCGAGTAGGTATTGAGCAGGCTCTGCATGGGCACGCGGTGACGCCAGGTTTTAAAGCCCGGCCGTCGGTCATCTCCCACCCTGAGGGACGGCGAATCGTTGCGGGCAAGGTCGGGCCAAACGGTCTCCAGTCGAATCAGCTCGGTCTTGAGATCGTCGTAATCCTGATCGGGAATCCGGGGTTTTGCTTCCTGAAAATACAGGCGATCATGCTCCTCAATCGTTGATCGAAGTTCCTCGACCCGTCTCCGCGCTGCTTCGAAATCCATGCCCTATTCAGACGGATCGCAGCCCATGTGTCAGGCCCGTTTTCTCCCCCGAATCGATTCAAGCAACCGGCGATAGCCGTGCCACTTCCAATAGGCGACGACCGCCACCGTCGCCCCCAGGGTGTCAGCGACCCAATCCGCGAACTCAACAAACCTCCCCGGGGTGTAGGCCTGGTGAATCTCGTCACTCAATCCGAACAACGAGACGGCCAGAATCACCAGGAAGGTGGACCACCCGTTCCTCGATGCGGGAGGCACCATTCGAAAGACCAGAGTGGCCAGCAGCCCGTAGACACAGAAGTGCGCCAGTTTGTCGAAACTGGGTATAAAACCCGGTGTCGGCGGGTTCGAGCTACCCGAGAGACTGACCACCCCGATGGCCAGAACCAGGGGGTAAACCACCTGTCCGTTGGCCCAGATCGAACGCCAGACCGAAGTTTTCGCCGGTGACTTTTTATCTTCTCCCATGATCGACCCGGAGGATCCTCCATCAGACGCATGCGGTTCAATGAGAAAACCACCCTTTTACCAGTCTGCGGGTCGGGCGCGATGTCCCCGGCGCGCCATTGAGTCGAATCCGCTCCCCACCCTTTCCGTCAGACGGCCTCCCGCTAACGCGGCTGGTCGGGACGCCCAGCCCTACCTTTCGAAGCCCGAACGCGCCGCCTTCGGCCTGATCGCAGATGAGGGCGACGAAAATTGATCGGGTTCGAGGAGATTTGGTTCGTCCCCAAAGTGAAACACCGCGACAATCCACCGGTGGACAAGACAGCCTTTCGCGGTCTGACCCCAACTTGAATAAAGAACGAATCATGCTGAAAGTAGCCGTAGTAGGAATGGGTGGAATCGGGAACATACACGCGTCCTGTCACCGGAACAATCCAACCGCAGAGCTGGTCGCCGTCTGCGATGTGATCAAAGCCAAGGCCGACGAGGCAGGCGAGAAACACGATTGCGAGGTCTTCTACTCGCTCGCGGAGGTGCTCGATGCCCACCCCGATATCGACATTGTCGACGTGACGACGGGTGGAAACGAAAACGGGTCCTGGCACTACGAGCCCACCATGCAGGCGCTGCGTGCGGGCAAGAACGTCCTGGTGGAAAAACCCATCTCAAACGACATCAACCAGGCTCGTGAAATGGTGAAGCTGGCGACGGAGAAGAATCTCTACCTCGGCTGCAACCTGAACCACACCTTCACGAAACCCGCCGACGAAGCAAAAGCGCTGTCGGATGAAGGCAAGCTCGGTGAGCCCATTTACTGCCTGCATCGGATGGGCTTCCCGGGGGGCGAATCGACCTATCCAGGTCCGGCCACGAACGCTAATTTCGAGGGCTTCCGCTACGCTCATGTAAAGGCCTTCCTGGCCCATCCCTTCAGCATCATGCGCTATTTCTGCGGGGACATTGTGAAGGTTCAGGCCTTCATGGGCCAACCGGGCTTTCGGCGTCATGCGAACGACCCCATGGTATCGATCAACAGCATCCACGTGCTTTTTGCCAATGGAACCGTGGGCTACCTCTTCAGCCAACGGGGTGATGCCACCATGGGACTGGGTGGATGGTGGAGCGTGGAGGTGGGCGGCTCAAAGGGAACCTTCTGCATCGAGAACTGTGTCGAGAAACTGACCTTCTACCCGACTCCGGGCGCCGAGGGTGCGGCCGCTCCGGAAAAGCTCAAACTGGGTCAATCCCCCGCGCCCGTTGTGACCGACACGGGAGAGACCGATTTTCAGCTCACCTTTCAAAACCGCATCGACGCCTTCCTCGAGGATGTGGACCATGCAGTACCCAAGGACCAATTACGCGCTTCGGGGAGAGATGCCCTCGCCACTCTGGAGTACACCTGGGCTGCCATCGAGTCCTATGAACAGGATGGCATCGTCATTCGACCCCACCCCCTGCCGCCGGAAGCGCGCCGGCCGGAATAAGGCAACCTCCTGTTCGACCGTCAGTCACCACCACATATGATGATACAGCGCGTAGGTGTCATCGGCCTCGGTCCTATCGGGACCAAGCACGCCGGATTGTATCAGGGGATGGACCAGACGGAGCTCGTGGCCGTTTGTGATACCGACCGGGAAAGGGCGGAAGCGGGCAGCACCCGCTTCCAGGTGCCTGGCTATACCTCTGTTCAGGAGATGATCGCCCACGCAGAACTCGACATGGTCAGTGTCGCCACAGCCGGACACGAGTACAGTCGCGATCACTATGAGCCGACGATGGAGGCCCTGGACGCCGGGCTGCATGTCCTGGGGGAAAAGCCCATCTGCAATGAGATTCCTCTGGCCGAGGCCATGGTGGCCAAGGCCAGGGAAAAGGGGCTGTGTTACGGTATCAATCTGAACCACCGTTTCACACCCGCTGCGCGACTGGCGAAAAAGTGGGTCGAAGAAGGACGGATCGGGCATCAACTGTTCATGAACGTGAGCATGTGGATCCAGAACCCGCGTGAGTCCTCTCCGTGGTTTCAGATCAAGGCCCTGCACCCCCACACGGTCGACATCATGCGCTACTTCGCGGGCGACATCGAGGCGGTCCAATGTTTTGCCCTCAAGGCCCCCGGCCGGAAAATCTGGTCCACCGCTCAGTTCAATATGCGTTTCAAGAGCGGCGCTCTCGGGCACCTGACCGGCAGTTATGACATCGAACGGGGCCACCCCATGGAACGGGTCGAACTGGCCGGATTGAAGGGCCGCTTCGTCATCGAAGACATTTTTAAGGAAGTGACACTCTATCCGGCGGGCAATCTGGAAAAGACCGTCTACACCAATCCGTTCTTTGGCGGCATGCGTGACTTCGACGATACCTTCCGAAACCGCCTGAGTCGGTTTGTTGAGCAGTTGAACGAAGGAGCGAAACCGAACGAGATTGATGGATCAGGAGCCGACGGTCTTGCCGCGCAGAAAGTCCTCGCCGCCGCCATCGAGTCCCTCAAAACAGAAACCGTGGTCACGGTCAGATAGAACCTGATCCTAGGCAATGAGGGAAGCGGTCAAATGGTCGGGCCGATTCTTACTGAGAAAAACGCGGGGTTTACCGCGGTTGATTCACATGAAACAACCCCCTCGTTCGTCTCGATCCGCAACGCTCTCGTTGCATGGTCACGGGTCAGGCAATTGAATCCGCAGCAGGGCAATTTTTCACCTTTGACGTTTGCCCTCTTTTGCTCACGTGACCCCTTTTGCTCACGTTCTGAGAGTCTTCCACATGTCGCCATGCGGATCGCCTTCTTTCCCTGAACCAAAACCTCGACCCGCCCGGGCAACCCCGCATCCTCGCTCTTGTCCCCTTCGGATCGCCCTCAAACCAGAACCATGACCCATTTTATGGAACGACGTCCGATTGACTGGGTCGATCCGCTTATTGATACCGGCAAGCCCAAGGTTCGATGGGTGTTCAGCGCATCCGCCTGCCGTCCGTTCGGATTGGTGCGGTTGAGCCCGGATACGGATCCGGTCGGCGTCTGGGGATCCGGATATCGATATTTCAGTCGAACGATCCACTGCTTCAGTCACATCCATGCCTGGCAGCTAAGCGGCGTGCCGGTGATGCCGGTCACGGGC
>QNAI01000261.1 GCA_003641745.1 Verrucomicrobiota bacterium
ATCAGCTTTCGATGGCGTATTCGTGGGTGATTTCCGCGGTGTGGCCAAGCATGGTCGAAACCGAACAGTATTTGTTCTCCGACAAGTCGATGGCCCGGCGAACCTTCTTCTCGTCCAGGTCGCTGCCACGCAATGAGTAGGTCAGATGGATTTTTGTGTAGACCTTCGGATGCGTTTCCGACCTCTCGTAGGTGGCGGAGACTTCCAGGCCCAGCAGCGGCTCCCGCATGCGTTCGAGGATGCTGGCCACATCAACTCCGGTGCATCCGATCAAACCCAGGATGATGAGTTCCATGGGAGAGGCCGCTGTTCCCCCACCTCCGTTAGCCAGCGCGGCGTCGGTCACCAGGCCGTGGCCGCTGGCCGATTTATAGACAAAACGCATGCCTCCGGCCCAGGTGGCGGTCATCATATCAGCGGTCATTTCGGGCCCTTGTTCTTTATCGGACATGAATTGGGTTCCTTTCTCAGCGCCAAGGACGAATTCGTTCGTGTGTTTCCTCGTCATCCCGTTTCATCAGGGAATTGATCTCGGCACCAAGCAGGAAAACAAATCCCGAAATCCACAGCCAGACCATCAGGATTATCAACGCGGCCAAAGATCCGTAGGTCTTGTTGTAGGTTCCGAAATATCGCAGGAAGATGCGGAAAGCCGAGGAGGCCAACAGCCACAGGATAGTCGCGGTGATGGCTCCCGGCATGATGCTCAGGACACGCTGCCGGGCCTCGGGCGCGAAGTAATAAAGGATCGTCAGGGCGGTGAGGTTCAATGCGAAGGCTATGGGCAGGCGCATACTGGTCCAGAACGTATTCGTCTCGCTGGCGATCCCCATGAATTCGAACATGCTCTGCGTAATGCCCGGTCCCACCAGGATGATGGTCATGGACATCAGCCACATCCCCGACAGGAGCAGTACCAGAGTGATGGACATGATCTTCTGGGTCACCATGTGGCGCTTGGGGCGGATATTGTAGGCCCGGTTGATGGTCGTGATCAGGGCTCCCACCGCCATGGATGCTCCCCACAGCGAAGCGAGCAGCCCGACGCCGAGCAGACCCTGGCTGTATGCCGGCAGCAATTCGAGCACGATATTGGCCACGTATTCAGCCGACTCCCGGGGCATCTGTTCGCGCAGGGCTTCGAGCATCTCCGGCTTCAGGGATTCACCCAAAGGAAAGGTGCCCAGCAGGCTGAGCAGGAAGATCAGGAAGGGAAACAGGCCCAGCATGGTATAGAAGGAGATCTGCGCGGCCATACCCATGCAGTCGTCGTAAGCCATCTCGCGCTGGAGACGGATCAGGAACAGCCAGAACCTTTTTAAGCGTCGGGAAAAATTCATAACCCGCCAAGAATGGCCGGAAATCGCCGGGAAATCAACCCATCTATCCTACAGAAAAGGCCCGGTCGCGATTTCATGGGAAATCGCAACCGGGCCATTATGTTGTCAAACAACCTTCCCGCTACTTCAGGAGGGTCATTTTCCCGGTCTGACTGAAACCGGAGTCGGTCGTCAAGCGGTAGAAGTACATACCGCTGTTGACTGCGGCGCCACGATCGTTGACGCCGTCCCAGCTGAACTCCTGCTCGTACCGGCCAGCAGGCAGAACCGTATCCACGATGGTGCGCACTCTGCTGCCACGCACGTCGTAGACCGCGAGGGTCACCCGTTCGTTCCTGTCCAGAGTGAAGCTGAAGCTCGTCCGGGGGTTGAACGGATTGGGATAGTTCGGGTCCAGGACGGTCTTCAGACCGGCGGACGGAACAGGGCTGACCAGATCGTTGGCCGAGCCGGGGGTGCCCCGATCACCGGAACCGAAAGCCGGAGCCCACACGTCGCCCCAGTTTGACCCGTCGTTGTTGTCACCCGTACCGTTCCACTGCATGGAATAGCCAATGGGATCCGGCCAGACGATGCCGCCGTCCCAGGCGATCTCATCAACGATCGTTGGGGTGGTGTCGGTCAGGATCAATTCGTCATCGCCGTTACCCAGGGTGAATGTGGCGTACTCGTAGAATACTGCAACTCCCTCGGCAGCCATGGCGACGGCGTTGCGGACAAACACCTTGTACTCGCCCGGATTGATGATCAGCGCACCACCGTTGTCGATGACATGGGAATCGAATCCGGCGTCACTGATGGTCCACCCGTTCATGTCCACTGCACCAGAGCCCGCGTTGTACACCTCGAACCACTCGCCATCCGAATCGGCCAGAATCCGGGGATTCTGCATGACTTCGGTGATGACGATGTCAGAAGGTCCGGCGGCCTCGAAGATGGCCATGGTGGTTCCGGGAACGATGGGATTACCCGCCACATCCTCCACGTTGTCCACCTGCACGGTATGGGCCGTACCGCTGGCGCTGGCGGCCAGGGTCAGCACCACAACGGCTCCACTCGACTGGGAAGCGCCGGTGACCGTGATGGCCGCGCCCGGGTTACCGGTCTGGTAAACCTTGTAGTTGGCCGCATTTGTCGATGTGACTGGATCAAGGGCTTCGTTGAAGTTAAGCGTTACGGACGTCGATGTGGTCAGCGTTGCGCCAGTCAGCAGGGGCGGAGTGAGGTCGGGACCCTGACCGTGGTTGGTCACCTTGGTGGCCAGCCCCACGAGGATCTGGCCCTGGGTACCGAAAGCGGCACCCGCGCCGGCGGCCTCGAGCAGATCACCCACAACCCAGGTGCTCATATCGAGAACGCTGTCGTCGATACGGATCACCAGGTCACCCGAACCGTCGTTCACCGTGAAGTTGGTGGCGGGGTTGGAGCCACCGGTCATCGCGATCGCGGAAACGGTACCCTGGCTATGGACATAGGTGCCCTCGTTGCTGGACGCGGCTGCCGCGCCCGTGGTCTGGGACGAGGGAATCATTTCGGGATTACCCGAGCTGACCAATTCGACCTCGAAGTTCACGAGTTCCACGGTGGAGAAGTAATAATCCACATAACCGGTGACCTTGACGATGGCCGAAGTATCGTTGAGCAGGGCCATGCCCGTGCTGCGGAATGTACCGAAGATGTTCATCCCGCGGCCGGAGGCATCCTGGATGTAGGCGCTGACCGACGTCCCATCGGCTTTGTAGTCGCCCGGGATATAAACCTGGCCCTGCACCTTGATCAGCATGCCGTCGAAGCCCGCCGAGTCGGCGTGAACCGAGGCGATGGGTGTGAGTACTTCGGCGGCCACGTTGTAGGTGTAGAAGCCGGTCGGCGCGTCGCCGGGATTGGTCGTGGTCTGGTTGTCGTTGTCGGTGGCGGACACGTAATAATCCACCGCGTCGCCGAGCGAGCCACCGGGAATGGATGCACTGTAATCGGCGCCGGAGTTACTCATGGCCACCGAGGAAAAACCGCCACCGTTGACCTGGTAGAATACCGAGGCCGAACTGATGGTCCCGTCGCTGTCAGTAATGGTCGCGAAGATAGTGACCGCATCCCCGGGCTGCGGCAGCAGGGAGCGATGGAAGACATCCGTCACCAGGGGCGGCTGCTGGGCGGGGCCACCATTGGCGGCGCCCGGAGTACCCAGATCGCCGTTGCCGAACGGAACGGTGGATGTGGTCCAGTTGGCGCCAATGTTGTTGTCGCCACTGCCTTCGTCCCACATCATCGATGCGCCGTTCGGATCGGGCCAACCAGGCCCGCCGTCCCACTCGACCCGGTCGATTTCCACTGCCGATGCGTTTGTCAGAATGATCTCGTCATCGCCGTTGGCCAGGGTGAAGCTGGAGTACTGGTACAAAAGGGTCACGCCTTCACCGGCCATGGCGGTTGCGTTCGCCCCCAGAACGGCGTAAGCGCCGGCAGCCACGATGGTGGTCCCGACGATGGTGTGCGTGTTGGAACCCAGGTCAGCCATGGTCCAACCGTCGAGATCCACCTGGGTGGCTCCGGTGTTGTGGATCTCGTACCATTCTCCGTCTGTGTCACCCAGAGCCGCGGGATTCTGCATGATCTCGGTAATAATGATATCTGCATCCGCGGCAAGAGCGACCCCGGACATCAGGGAAAGAATCCCGACCAGGGCCAGTACTGCCCGCGGTCCGGTAATTCCCCTCGTCACATTCTTGAACATGGTCCTCATCTCAACCTCCTGGGTAAATCTCGATGGTTCTGTCTACCAAATGGTAATTTTGCATCCTATCACAATTTCCACAGTCTTTATGTTAAAAAATGCGCTGTTTGTGATCGGACTGCAATAATGATCGCTAAAGTGTTTGGAAGTACCGATTCTTTGCCCTATCCTGCAAAAGAACCGCTTGAAAAATATCACATGTCAACGGCCTTGAACCCCGGGAAACCCTCTGGAGGAGCCATGCGTCCCTTTCGCGTCCCAACACGCCTTATCCTGACCCTGTTTTTGCTCTGTTCCCTGGTGGTTTTGCCCACCCTGGCGGCGGCCCAGGACGATGAAATGGACACCCCAACCGAGGCCACGCCGGTCCATCCGGAAAAAATCCTGGTCACGGATGCGGTCCCGCTGCTTTTGCCCGCTTTCCACGATGATGAGCTGGCAGGCGTCAAGATTGCCGACCTGCTGGACGAGATGCCCGGCTCCCCCGATGGAGCCGCACCCGCCAAGGATCGTGAGTTTGCCGGACCGGGTGGATCATCCTACAGATGGCACGTAAAGTCCTCGAAGGATGAGGGCATCAAATTCGACCGCCCCAAGGATGAAACCGCTGTCCGTTACGTGGCTTTCTACATCACGACCGACCGGTGGCGGAAGTTGTCGTTTTCCATGACCGGTGAACATCCCGTGAAAGGATCGCTGGATGGAGCCCCGCTGGCGCTGGCCAAAAAAGATGCCGACGACGAAAATCCCGCCCGTCACGAGGGCGAATTGAAACTGGCCATCGGCAAACACCTGGTGGTGCTGCGCACGATGGCCGATCCCGAAGTCGAAGGTGACTGGAATCTGGGCGTGGCGGTAACACCCGACACCCTGAACGGGACTGAAGGGCTGGAATTCTCCGTCGACCCGAAACGCCACGTGGACATTCAGAAAGTCCTGAACGCCCCGCGCGTCTCCAGCGTGGCCCTGTCGCCGGACGGTACGTTGGCGGCCATCAAACTCGGCGAATACCGCAACGGAAAGGACCATGAGCAGTGGCTCGAAATCCGAAACACCGCCGATGGCAGCCTGGTTCACCTGTGGCGAACCGGCCAGGCTCCCGGGACCGTGGCGTGGCACCCGGTTGGCCGGAAACTTTCCTGGCAGACGAACAACAACGGCAAGGCCACCGTTTGGCTGCACGACCTGGAAACCGGTGAAACCGTAACCGTCCTGGCCGATATCGAAAAACTGGGCCGCTGGTCCTGGGCTCCGGATGGGGACTCGATCGTCTACGCAATCAATCGCTCACCCGACGATGACCCACGCAAGGTCAAAAGGGTTCTGCACCCTGCTGACCGGCAGCCATGGTGGCGCGGCCGGTCCCACCTGATGCAGGTATTCGTACCCGGGGGCCTGACCCGGCGCCTGACCGCGGGACCTGTCAGCGCAAACAGCTGGGAAGTTTCCGACGACGGCAAAAAAATGCTGTTTTTCACCGGGGAACCAGACATCACCCAGCGTCCGTTCAGCACCACCGAACTGTGGTTGATGGACCTGGAAACCCTGAAGGTGGAACTGCTCCTGGATGACCCCTGGATCGGCGGCGCCATATTCAG
>QNAI01000262.1 GCA_003641745.1 Verrucomicrobiota bacterium
CACCAGGCCCGTTCCGGTCCCCTCCCCGTCGGCGCTCGATCCAACCACGGTGTAGGCACCGGGAGGGAGAGTGAGGACGATGGCGGCATCCCTGCCCCCGGTTTTCAGGGCAAACGCCCCGACCTGCGCCGCGATCTGCTCCGTGTAGGCCGCATCCACCTGATCGCCCCAGTCATCATTGGAGAACAGGAGGATGCTGGTTCCATTGGGTCCTGTCCCATAGACTGTCAGTTTCGGGTTGGAGATGACCCCGGAAACATTAAAGGGGTCCCCGTCCATTGTGGGCCCAACGACGCGGATGAGCAGGGTGAGCGATCCCTCGGGAGCGATAACAAAGCCCGGGATCAATACCTCGCTTCCCAAGCCGACGAAACCCCGCGTGGATATATTGGTCAGCACGGTCTCGGAGCCGGCTTCATCGACATCATAGATCTCGGCGATCGCCACCCCGCCCGGGTGCTCCCCACCCTCCGAACTGATCCAGGCGGTGAATAGTCCTGAGGGGAGATCGATCAGGATTGCCCCGTCACGTTCGTCCGTGAGGGGGAAAGCGCCAATCGCCATCGAGGCCTCCAGGATGGCTTCGCGGTTCTCGCTCGTCTCGAGATCGTTGTTGCGTTCGATACTCGAAAAGACACCGGTGTTGTTCTCGAAGATCTCGTTTGTGCCCACCATGAGCCAAGGGTCGCCCAGGGCCGAGGTCATATTGAACGGTGGCTGCCTGAGAGTGGCGCCGACCGCTCTGAGCAACAGGCGCTTGGTACCGGATCCCTCGATCACGAATCCCGGAAGGACAAGTTTATTCACTCCGCCGACGAGTGCACGGGTGGACAAGTTGAGCAGGCGAGAACCAGAAGGTGGCGGCGGCTCCGCAGTCAGTGTTGCCGGTTCGCTGATCAACCAGGTGGGGCCATCGGCCACGACCACGGTGTAGTCACCGGCGTGGAAACGTTGGGCGATCGGGATGGTGTAGTCAGCTCCGTTTGCCCCGGGGATATCGACTCCGTCCAACCGCCACTGGAAAGTCAGGTTTTCGGACCTCTCTGTTTTTGCGGACAGCGTGACCGTTCCTCCAAGAGTGACCGTTTCTGACTGCGGTTGCTCGAGTATGACAGGGAAAGCGACTTCCGATGGCAGCACGGCTAGAAACGCTTCCCGCTGACCGTCGGGGTTGATCCCCTGCCCCACGATCCGCGTACCGTCAGCCGATACGGACCGCGCTGATTCCAATGTCCAACCGGCAAGTTCTTCCGAAAGGCCGAAGCCCTCAACCAGGACCTCCTTCAGATCACGGAAGCCCCATTGCTCGAACCAGACAAAACCTGAAGGTTCGTAAGTATCAGGTTTTTCGTACCATCCAACGACAACTCCTCCATCACTCGACACATCATCGGCCAAACTCTGTGTGTCACCCTCATCCCCGGGGTCCCGCAATGGAGCCATGCCCGTCTCCTCGGTCCACCGGTAGGCGCGGTAGAGCCCGGTCCGGTCTTGAGAATAGCCAACCACTACTGAACCGTCGGACGTGACCGCCTCACCACTCGAAACTCGATCTCCGGGATTGAGGTAGCCCAGCCCAACCATACCCCCAGCCTCGGTCCATCGAAAGGCCTGCTGGCGGAAGCCCAGCGGAGAACCCGCACCCACGATCACAGACCCATCGGCTGAAACATCACGGGCCAAGCTTGAGAAAAAGCCCTCCGGAAAATCACCCATACCTTCAGCTGGACCGCCGTCCACCCATCGGGTCGCTTCGATATCCTGGGACTCAAAGTATATATCAGATATCAGGGCCTCCCTGAATCCGACTGCGACCCTTCCGTTTTCAGAGACACCCATCGCTGCCGTTTCCAGCAAAGGCGAAGCGTCGTCTCGCAAGACACGCAACCCGGTCTGGGATGTCCACGTAAACCCCCGCTGAACAGGGAAAACCTGTAACCCTCCTCCGAAGGAAACCTCAACACTGGAGAGACCAAATCCCACAACCACATCGCCATCAGCAGAGATGTCAGTTGCTTCGGTTCGTTTGAAGTCGCCCGGGAAGTGACCAAGGCCAACCATCCCTTCAGCCGCAGTCCACCGGAAAGCTTCCCTGGCCGAATCAATACCGTTTCCACTGTTACCGTAGCCGACAACAGTCAATCCGTCGGCAGAAATGGCGGATGCACCGCTCTCGTAGACACCTCCCTTGAGGTCACCCAACCCCTGAAACGAAGGCCGCTCGCGCACGGGATCGCCGAGGTAGGCAACAAACGCTTCCGTAAGACCGGAGGCATTGGTTCCTCTCCCCGCAACCATCATCCCGTCAGTTGAGATCGCGTTGACCACCTCGAGTTCCCAACCCGACAGCGCATCCCCTAACCCGTAACCATTGATCAGCAATCCCTTCAGGTCCAGGTCCTCGAGGTCACCGTCCCAAAGAAAAGCCCGGTTCAGACCATCACCCTCCCTGAACCCACCCACAATCCGTTCACCATTCCCCGAAACATCATAGGCAACGCTTGAATCGCCGGCGCCCGCCGAGGCCCAAAGCGGCTTCAAACCATCTTCTGCTGTCCAACGGACTGCTTTTTCAACCTGATCTCGGTCCGCAACGTAACCGACAACTGTGCGCCCATCCGCGGATACAGCCGTCGCACTGGACAGAACATCGTCTGTGTTCAGCAAGCCCAAACCCTGCATTCCGTTCGGCAACGACCAACGGTACATTTCTCCGAACTGCCCGGCAGAACTACTTGAATTGCCGACAACGATCGTTCCGTCCCCAGACACATCATGTCCCTTGCTGAGGACCCATCCCCCCGGCAGATCACCGAGTCCGATCATTCCCGTCAGCGATGCCCACCTGAAGGACTCAAGTTGAAAATCACCAGACGCTCCATCACCTGAGGGATTCTCCTTTGCTCCGACAATTGTATTCCCGTTAGCCGAAACTGCCTCTGCCCAACCTCGTTCGCGCCCATCCAACAGGTCTTTCAGGACAACCATGCCCGATTCGGCCGTCCAGCGAAACGGTCTGATCTGCGCGGAATTGGCCAACTGGCCGGGACCCGGATTACCGACATAACCGACAACCACCCGTCCATCATCGGAAACATCGTTTGCGCCGCTGTAGGCGCCGTAGACTCCATCAAGGTTGCCCAGACCCACCATGCCTCCCTCCCGGGTCCAGAGAAAAGCCTCACGTCCGTCTTCACTCGTGCCATGGCTGACAGAGAAACCGACAACACACCGATGGTCCGCCGACACGGCAAAGGCTGAGCTGTAGAAATCGCCGCCGGGGAGATCTCCCAGTCCAGCGAACCAGGCCTGCTCACCCCTCGACTCCGCCAACGAAAAAAGCACGACGGCCAAAGCCGATGTTCTAGCAAACCACCTGCGTATCCCAAGAAATCGTGTACCTGTGAGGCACACGTAAAACCGCTCACCGAACCTTTGGCCGGTGAGTGCTGGGGATTCAGGGTAGTTCAACGAAAAGTGAAACCGACTCAGGCTTCAGGAAGATGAGGTGATGCTGTGGACAGGGTAATGAACCCATGACCGGTTAGCCAAATTCATGATAGTGGATGACTGCTGAACCCGCATCGGTCATCGTTACCTAGAAAGCAGGGATGCGAGGTAACTGAGAAAGAGAACCCAAGCAGAGCGATGAATCATGGGTGGCCGATCACTCGTGGCATGAATTATCCATTCTGTTGCCCACACGAACCGTGATTCCGGTACAAAAAAAAGGCGGACAGCAATGTCCGCCTTGCATTGAGTTTCAACGATCCCGTTTCGATCAGAGCTCGAAGACGCGCAGCCGGACAAAGACCTCGATCGCTCCGAGGTCGGGCGGCTCGGCCCGAAGGGTGATCAGGTCGGCATCCCCCTGGCTCGCGACATTGATCACTCCGGACTCAAGCAATTCCCATGACCCGAGGTCAGTCGAGATCTGCAGTTCATAGCCGACATCGGTCATGCCCCTGGTCCAGGGGAAGGTGACGGTCACGCTGGTGATCTCGCCCTGCGCGTCATTCAACGGAAGGATCTCAACGGGATTCGCATCGACCCGGTTCGGACTGCCGCCGTGAACGTATTCGCCAAGGTTTGTGATGCCGTCTCCGTCGGGATCCCCATCCGGACCGCTCAACAGGGGATCGGCCAGTTGTCCGGGTGTGAATTGCTCCTCCTTCCATTCCGCGAAGGAGGATGGTCTCAGGCTTGGCCCCCCGGCCACCTTCCACAACTCATTGCCATGGAAGCCGTCATCCCCACCGAACAATAATGTTTCTCCACCGGTTCCCCTCTCTCCAATGACCCCCACGATTTTCGGGTTTGAGTCGTTGGGCCCCGGATGGAGATCGATCAACAGTTGGGTGCCTTCGTCGGTGCCATCTGTCGACCAGACTTCACGGCCGTAAATATCATCTTCGGTCGTGAAGAAAATGGATCCTTGGGACCGGGTAAACTGACGAATGGAGTAATACTCGACCTCGGCACCGCCGGGCAGGGTGATTTCGATGCGCCTCAGACCGGCTTCCGTGCCGTCGCTTCTCCACAGTTGAGTGGAGGAGATCAACGAGCTTTCCTTGGCCATAAAGACCATGAAGTCGTCGCCCGCGACAAGATCCCACACACTTCTTGCCCTCGAGCCGGGGTAGAGGTCACCGACCATCTTCGTTCCATCCGCCGTTCCATCGCTCGTCCAGATACCCGGACCGATCGTTCCGTCGCGCCCCTCGAAGAACAAGGTGTTTTTGAAAGAGATCAGATTGCGGGGACCCGAACCTTCGGTGGGACTGAAGTCTTTGACCATAACGGTGCCATCGACGGTGCCGTCGGTTTTCCACAGGTCCAAATCGTCCCTCCCGAATGTGGCTATGAAATAGAGCGTATCTCCAGACACGATGAAATCATGGGGGTTCGAATTGTACCCTTCGCTGAGAACCTTGAACAGGGAGGTCCCCGCCGCGGTGCCATCGCTGGTCCAGAGTTGTTTTTTGGTGACATTGTCGCCCATGGCGGAAAAAAACAACAAACCCTGGAAGGAGACCATCTCGCCGATATACAATCTCCGGGACCCCGGGTAGATGTCCTTAACCAGGACGGTTCCTTCCTCCGTGCCGTCACTCTTCCAGAGCATGCTATACATCGACCAGTTCTCCGCGGAAAAGAAGAGCGTTTCGCCATCCACCGCGAAGTTGCCAAACCCCGTGTCAAAGGGATTGGTGTCCGTGATGTCCTTGACCAGCATGGTGCTCGCTTCCGTCCCGTCGCTTTTCCACAGTTCGCGGCCGTGGGTCCCATCATCGGCCGTGAAGAACAGGACTCCGTCGACATTGTAGAAGTCCAGGGGGCTCGACGACCCGTCACCCGGATTGATGTCCTTCACCAGCCAGGTGCCCGCTACGGTGCCATCCGATCTCCACAATTCGTTCCCCGAAGACTTCGCGCTCCAACTATCTGCGGCAGCTGCGAAGTAACCGACGCCGTCGATTTCAACAAAGGGCACGTGGCCGGAGTTTGATCCGAAATAGGTGCCGAAGGTTCCGGCATGGATGTTCTTGAGCAGAACGGGGCCGTCACCGGCAGGGTCATAAGCCCAGAGTTCATTCCCGTGGTCCTCGTCAAACCCGACGGTGATGAACACGCCATTGAGGATCGCCGC
>QNAI01000263.1 GCA_003641745.1 Verrucomicrobiota bacterium
GCCCATTCATGGGTCAGTGGATCACCCAGGGCGGCGGACAGGGGGGTGCGGCCCCAACTCGGATCGGGGTCGCGGGGGGTGGGCGGCGTCCAGCGGTCGGGGTGGTGGTCGTTCCAGACGGCGAGACAGGTATCGAGCTGAGGAATCCGCTTGATCGAAAGCGGTGAAGTGGGACCGAAAAAGGGGGATGGCTTGGGCTTTGACCAGGTGCGGCCCTGATTCCGGGATCTTGATTCCCATTGGCGGCCGGTATCGGTCCGGTACCAGGCGTAGAGTGATCCGTCGGACAATTCGACCGCTCCAGGCTCCTGCAAGCCGGTGCGGCTTCTTCGGGGCAGGGTCCACCAGTCGTCCGCCTCGGTCCAGGTCCGTCCGGAGTCGTCGGAGAGAAAGAACATGCCGATGGCCCGGGACTCGAACGCACGGGTGTCGGTGCCGCTGTTTACCTTCCGGCTTCGATGAAAGGCCGCTGGCAGGAGGAGGCGCCCAGAGGACAGCTTGATGACGCGATCGTTGTTCAACACGAAGTAACCCGGGGCCGGGACACAGCGGGTGGCCCGGCTCCAGGTGCGCCCCTCGTCTCGGGACCGTCGGCACCAGGGGATGCAGTCGCTGAGCGAGTTCTTGCGCATGTAGAAAAGACCGATGGAGTCGTCGGTCAACCTGAGCAGCGATACGCTCATCACATTGCAGCGGCCTTCGGGCTGGATCAGAACGCGATCGCGGGCGGACCATGTTCGCCCTGCATCCGAGGAAAACCGGGCGGCGATCACCGCGGTGCCATGGTCACTCCAAGTATTTCCGATAAACTTGGAGTAAGCGAAGAGAATGCGTCCATCGGCGAGATCGATGAAGGCACCTTCCGAGTTTCGTGGATTGCCCCGGCGGTGGGGCAGGGAAAGCACAATGGAATTTGTCACATCAAGTGGTGGGCCCAATCTCCTCCGGGAGGAAAATACGGGGGGTGCGTTTCCACCAGCCCCTGGTGAAATCGGGGACAGAGTGGGGCTGGCTGCCGTAGTTCACGGAGTCGATGCTCAGGGGATAGATCGAGCTCCATGCGGCGGCATCATAGACGTCGATATCCGGGTAGCGCCCGGTGCGCAGGCAATCAATCAGCCGAGCCATCATCACGTAATCCATGCCGCCGTGCCCTCCGATCGACTCGGGGTCTTCATCCTGTTCCGACCAGAGCCGACTGTCATATTTCTTGAGCATCTTCTTGAGCTCCTTCTCGGACAGCCATTCATGGGCTCCGTGTTCGTCCAGAGCCAGACGGTCGGGAAAGCCGAAAAAGGAGCCGCGGGTTCCGACCAGACCGTTGATTCGCGAATAGGGGCGCGGGCTGACCACATCGTGCTGGACCAGGATGCTGCGTCCCAGTTCGGTGCGCAGCAGGGACGTGTTCACGTCGCCGGTGACGAATTTTTCAGTCCGTCCCGGATGTCCCTCGGGCAGGTCGCGGGCGGCTTCGGAAAGGGCAGCCTCGGGAGAGCTCATGGAGACGATCCGTTCGATGCGGTCCCCGTGATTCAGATCGAGGCAGGTGGCCACCGGCCCAAGGCCATGGGTGGGATAGAGGTTGCCGTCCACGCGGGTATGCGGCCCTCGACGCCAGAGGCCTTCTCCGCTGGAACGGAAGAGCACCTCGCGCAGGTCATGGATATAGGCGCACTCCGTGTGGGTTATTTGTCCCAGGAGCCCGGACCGGACCATATTGAGGCCGGCCAGTTCACTGCGACCGAAACAGCAGTTCTCGAGCAGGATACAGTAACGACTTGTCTGTTCCGAAGTGTTCACCAGGTCCCAGCATTCCTCGATGGTCAGGGCCGCCGGAACCTCCACGAATACATGCTTTCGGCCTGACATGGCGGTGACCGCCTGCGTGGCATGGAGGTGCCAGGGCGAGGCGATTATGACCAGATCGAGCCCGGGGTCCTGGCATACCGACATCCAGGCCGGTTCCTGGCCGAGACGAAGCTCGGCCGGTGGTCTCAGGGCCTCCCTCATCAGGTCGGCAGCCTGATCCAGGGCCGCTTCGTCCGGGTCGGCCAGGACGCAGATTTCGACTCCCTCGGGTAATTTGAGCAATTCCCTGAGCAGGCTTCGGCCGCGGCCGCCCAGGCCGATCATGCCGATACGGATCTCTTCGACGGGGGGCGCCGGGTGTTCAGGATCCAATTTCATGGAAGAGATACATACAAGGGTTCACCGCACGTTCAGATGCGCGGTCGCAGAGTCTGGTCCGCCGGGAGTCCGGGTCAGTCCTGTTCCTCGTTCTGCTGGCGCAGAACGCGTTCCAGTATTTCCGACATGTCTTCGACGGATTCAAACACATGCAAGGCAACAAAAATTGTCTTTTCAGCCTGGAGAGCCATGACCAGGGAATCACTCGGGCGAGCGTCCACTTCGAGGATCTTGGCGCCGAGTTCATTTTCCATCTTCAGGATCAGGCGGGCGAAGAAGGTGCTGTCCTTGACATCGTTGATCACGATCCGCTCCACCCCGACGCCAAGACCCAGGAGGATATTGTGCATCAGGTCGTGGGTCAGGGGGCGATCCCGCTTTATCCCGTTCAGGGACATGGAGATCGCATTGCCGACCGATTGATCGACATAAATTACGAAGTTTTTGTCTTTGTTGCCCAGAAAGACCGCGCAGCCGTTCCCGGTGGGCATGACACCCTTGACCGTAACTTCGACTACGTCGTTTTTCATGACTGAGAACGATAGGCCATAGTCGCGGACAGGGGCAAGTCCGATGGCAGGAAATTGCGCAATGCGGGATGGGCGCCTAATGCTGCGTCCACTGGACGCCCATCAGGTCGATACCCCAGGCATTGGCCTGGGCGATGACCGCTTCGCGTTCGAGGATGAGGGTGTTTTCGGCTTCGAGCACGGCCAGAGTGATGCTGCTCTCCCGCATCACTTCCAGGGTGCGCCGACCGAAAACCGGGACATCGAAACGGAAATCCTGGCGGGGTTTGACCGTCTTGACGAAGACCAGACCGTCTGTCTTGAAGGTTCCGGCTCGGCGCAGCATCTCGTCGGTGCCTTCGAAAGCTTCGACCGCGACCACTGTGCCCTTGCGAACAACCACTCCCTGTCCGATGTCGAGACGGGCGACTTCACGGGCAATTTCGACGCCATGATCGATGACGTCCGGGGCGCATTTCACCTGCCTGCCGGTCATGACGCCGACACTGGCCAGATGTGCATCGAGAAAGGCGCGGGCGTCGAGCAATCGGATCCCAATGCGATCGATCTCCTCTGCGATGGCCCCGAAGATGGTTTCGGCATTTTTTTTCTTGAGACGTAGAAGGATGGTCGTGGTCTTGAGGTCCGGACGAAGTCCTTGAAAGAGCCGTTTCGGCGTGATTTGACCAGCCATGATGGCATAGCCGGCCTGGAAATCACGCAGGGCGCGGAGCATTTTACCCAGTTGCCCCACATGCAAAATCCGACGCTCGGATTCGGGGAAGCTCTCGACGAGTTCCGGGATCGTTTCATCGAAAAAGCCGATCAGGCGCACGGGGATCCCGAGTTGCCGAAGGGCATCCACGGTCAGCCCCGGGTAGAGTCCGTTCCCGGCGATCACCGCGACGGGTTTGCTGCGGTCGAACTCGGCCGGTAGAAATCGTGATGGGATGGAGGTCATAAACCCCGAATACTTGGATCCCGGGCGATTCGGGTCAATCCGGACTGAACGGGAATCAGATCTGAGTATCTACCACGATTACTCGCGTTCCGGAGCGGCTTCGCTGTCCTACCAGCCAAGGGGTCAAGGCGGAACGGTCGCACTGGCGTGCAACAGTTGACGCCATGACCCCGGGGCCGTCCTTCGGTCTCAAGCCTCAAAACCTCAAGCCTCTCCTCGCTTCAGGACTTTTCCAGGGACTGGGCGACATCCGCCTCAAGATCGGCGTAGTCCTCGATGCCCACCGAGAGGCGGACATAGTCGTCGGTTACACCGCCCGATACCAATTCTTCGGGGGTCAGTTGGGAATGGGTGGTGGTGGCCGGGTGAATGGCCAGTGATTTGGCGTCGCCGATATTTGCCAGGTGGCTGAACAGTTCGAGTCCTTCAATGAACGTCTTGCCGGCTTCGAGTCCTCCTTTGATACCGAACCCGATCAAACCGCCAAAACCCCCGGACAGGTATTTTTCCGCCATGGCATGGGCATGGCTCGAGGGCAGTCCGGGGTAATTGACCCAGGCCACCTTGTCATGGGACTCGAGGAATTGAGCGAGCTTAAGCGCGTTTTCGCTGATACGGGCCATGCGCAGGTGCAGGGTCTCCAGGCCCTGGAGCATGAGAAATGCATTGAAGGGCGACATGCAGGCGCCGATGTCGCGCAGGTACTGGAGGCGCATCTTCATGATAAAGGCGACATTTGCGTCACCGGCCGGCGGGAAGGCTTTGAAGGCATCCCAGTGAACCAATCCGTGATAGCTGGGATCGGGCTCGGTGAAACCGGGGAATTTGCCGTTGCCCCAGTCGAAGTTGCCGCCGTCGACCACGATGCCTCCGATTGAGGTGCCGTGTCCGCCGATGAATTTCGTGGTGCTGTGGACGACAATGTTGGCCCCGAATTCGATGGGCCGGCAGAGCATCGGGGAAACGGCGGTGCTGTCGAGGACCAGGGGAACGCCGACTTCGCGGGCGATGGCCGCCACTTCCTCGATGGGGAAGATATTCAGGCGGGGGTTGCCCAGAGTCTCTCCGTAGAAAAGCTTGGTGTTGGGCTGGATGGCCTTCCGGAAGGACTCGGGATTCTCGGCATCCACGAAGGAAACCTCGATGCCAAGCTTGGGCAGGGTGTAGTGAAAGAGATTGTAAGTGCCGCCGTAGAGCTGGGCCACAGCCACCATATGGTCGCCAGCGCTGCAGATATTGAGGACCGTATCGGTGATGGCTGCCTGGCCACTGCTGTGAGCCAGGGCTCCGGTGCCGCCCTCGAGCGCCGCCACCCGCTGCTCAAGCACATCTGTCGTCGGATTCATGATACGAGTGTAGATGTTGCCCAGTTCCTTCAGGGCAAAGAGATTGGCCGCGTGCTCCGTGTCGCGGAAGGTGTAGCTGGTCGTCTGGTAGATGGGAACCGCCCTTGATCCCGTGGTGGGGTCCGGTGATTGGCCGGCGTGCAGGGCGAGGGTTCCGAGTCCGGGTGAATGTGTCTTGCTCATCGTTGATTTTGCTTGGGGTGGATGTTGATTTTCGGGATTTGGATCTGGGATTGCGGATTAAAAGCCGCTTCCGGGGGGTAGGTTATTCCTGGGGCCGAGGCGTAAAGTCTCTCCTGCGAGGAAGCGAACGGACCCAAGCCCCTCCAGCCTCCGGTCTCAAGCCTAAAGCTAATCCCTGGTGCGCGACACAAGAAATTCTTTCCGACTGGAAATCAGACGGACGCAACTGTAGCGGTGGCACTCTGTTGCCACCGGATCAGGCCGAGGTGGCCGCAACAGCGTGCAGCCGCTACCGATATGAGGTGATCAGGCATCGGGGCAGCTGGCCGGGCGATCTACCCTTTCGGTGTGAATAAACCTATCGGGATGCCCACTAGTGGGCCACGAAGTTGAGGATGCGGCCGGGCACGTAGATGACCTTGCGAATTGTCTTGTCTTCGAGGTGGGGGGCAACCC
>QNAI01000264.1 GCA_003641745.1 Verrucomicrobiota bacterium
AGATGTTAGATGTTAGATGGGAGATGGGTGAGGGGAAGGATGGGTGAAATCGAGTCAGGGACATTCGCGGGTCCGCGAATGAGGGCTTAGGATCTCATCCAGCCTACAGCCAGTCCCGGCGTATTGCAGAGTAGCCGGACCATCCAGCCTACAGCCCGAAGAATTTCTTTGCATTATCCCGGCCGATTTTGCGGATCCTGGATTGGGGGATATTCGCGCAACGCAATTGATCGACATTTGACCGGGTCACCATGATCGGACTGTGGGATCCGAAGAGAATTCGTTCCACCGGAAGTTTGCCCAGAAGCTCCTCGAGCAGGAACTGCCAGTCGGCGAACGAGAAGTCGGTCAGGAAGTTACCGCACTGATCGGCCAACTCCAGGATCTCCGGTCGGTAGAGACCGAGGCAGAGGAATTTCAGATCCCCGTGTCGCGCAGAGAAATCCGCCAGGCTCTTGAGGGTCACTCCGTCAATCTTGAGCCCGAAGTACTGATGCCGCTCATCGACCATCCGGATATTGATCATCAACCGGATCCGATGTTCGCGGGTGTATTCGACCAGACGGTCCATGGTGGGCGAAGGCAGATGGAACCGATGGAAATTCGGGAAGACCTTGATCGCCTTGATCGCATAACGGTCCCGATACTGGTCGAGCCGTTCGCGCCAGTCGGCCAGAGCCGGGTTGATCACGGGAACCGGGATCAGCTCTTTCTCATTCTTAAGCGCTCTGAACAGACGCTGGTTTCCATGGTCCGGCTCCGGATTCAGGATCGTGGCCAGGTGGGAGACGAGCGCTGTCTTGATCGAGCAGCTGTCGAGGTGGTTGCGCAGGCGTTTGGCCGAGGTGATGCCGACCGTTCCGAACGGCCATTCCCCGAAGGAGACGTTGGTGTCGATCAACTTCATCACGAGTTGGAATCAATCCCGAGCCAGGCCGCGGCGTTGTCGAAGAGAATCCTGCCCTTGGCGGATTGCGGAATGTCGGCCGCGGTCACTCGGGCAATGCAGGCGCTCAATTCTCGAATCGGAAGGTCCGATCCGTAGAGAATGCGGTCGGCCCCAAGTTTCTCGCAGGCGAACTCGACCAGTCCGGCAAAGGGAAGGCAGGCCGAGGTATCGACCATCAGGTTGTCGATGCCGATGGCTTCAAGCACCCCACGGTGGCCGATGCCGGGCAGGTGGGCCATGATCACGCGCGTGTTCGGGTGACGTCGGGCCAGGGCACAGGTGTCAATCGGATCGCTGTGCGTCATGCGCATGCGTTTGTGTTGCGTTGCCCAGGTGTGTTGGAGAACCGGCACGTCGAATTCCTCAGCTACTTTCATCACGGCCTTCATGGAGGGATGTGAGGCATTGTTGGCCACTTCGAGCTTGATACCCTTGAATCCGAGTTTACCGACACAGCGATCCACCTCGGCGCGGACGGCTTTCTCTCCGAGCAGAGGGTTGAGGTAACAGAAAGCGATGAAAAAATTGGGGTGCCTTTGGACCAGGGCGTGAGATTCGTCGTTTAGTGTCCGCAGATGCCTGGCGCCGGGCTTTTGACCGTAGCGAAGGACGTCGCCGAGCGAAACCATCTTCTCCACGCCAAGCTTCCGGGCATACCGGACCAACCGGTCGATCGCCTGGTTTGAGATATTGTCTTCGAAGAAGACCGGGTGAGTATGGATGTCTATGATGCGGGGCACGGCTTGGTCTTTTGGTTATTTATTGGCTTTTTCGAACGGGCAAGACCCTTCTAGTGTCCTGTCTTCAATCATGACCCGAACTCTTTCGATTCATCCCCGCTATTATCGCTGGCATGTCGATCCAGGAATCGACTGGACCGAGGCCAATACCGGGTACGACACCCTCGATTGGGAGATCCGCATGGACCGGGTCGCGCTGGTATCGCTCGATGTCTGGGATGGGCATTACCTCCGGGAGACCCGGGATCGGATCCACGCCATCACGGCCGGCCGGATCAGCCCTTTGCTCAAGGTCGCGCGGGATACCGGGCTCTCCATTGTCCATGCTCCGGGTCCACAGGTCGCCCTTCAGCACCCGAACTGGGTGCGAATGATCGATGCCGGTGAAGTGGACTGGCCGGTGCATGACGCGTGGCCGCCGAAGGATTTTGTCGACCGGACCGGCCCCTACGCCAACTTCGGTTATCCGGTCGAACCACGTCAACCCGAGCTGGAGGTGCGTCGCAAGGCGCGGAAATTCCATCCATTGGCCGAACCCGTCGGCGATGAGCCGGTGGTCGCGAACGGCGAGGAACTGCACCGCTACTGCAAGGCGAATGAATTCCTTTTCCTGATCTACTTCGGGTTCAACACCAATTACTGCATCGTTCTGAACGATTACGGAACGGTGCATATGAGCAACCGCGGGTACACCGTCATGCTCCTGCGCGATTGCACGACGGGGATGGAATCCTTTGAGACCCTGCCGCGACTCGGGCAGACGCGAACCATCATCCAGCATCTGGAAATGAGCCAGCGCTTCACCCTGACCGCTCCGGAATTGATCGGAGCTCTGAGAGAGTAAGGGGTCAGGCCGTTGTTTGTATACGATTAGGGTTGTGGTCCATCCGCTATTCTGGCCTCGTCCCGCCATGGCCAGAAAGTTGCGGATCCAGTTTCCCGGGGCGATCTACCATGTTCTCAATCGGGGAAACTATCGGCGGGACCTGTTTGAAAGTGTGGATGCAGCTGAGGCGTTCCTTCGAGCTCTCTTTGAGACGAGTGGGCAGTATGGCTGGAAGGTCTATGCTTACGTATTGATGCCCAATCATTTTCATCTGGCAATGGAGACATCGGAGCCGACCCTTGTTGAGGGTATGCATTGGTTCCAGAGTACTTTGGCGACACGGTTCAATCGATTCCGCGGAGAGAACGGCCACCTTTTTCAAGGACGTTACAAGTCCCTGCTCGTGGAAGATGCTCCGGCACTGAGTCGTGTAGTTGACTACATTCATCTTAATCCGGTGCGGGCCAAGATGGTTCCGCCGGAGCAGGTTAAGGCATATCGGTGGAGTAGTTTGCGGGCGTTCATGAAGGGATCAAGGGAGCCCTCTTTGAGTTCTCACGCATGGTTGGAAGCTCGAGGAGGCTGGTCAGACGAACCCGAGGGCTGGATCGCCTATGAGCGTCACCTCATTGCGATTGGCCAGGATGAAGCTCGCTGGGAACAGGACGGGTTGATCGGTCTGTCTCAAGGATGGGCGATCGGAACGGACGCCTGGCGCAAAGCGCTCGCGGCCGAGTATGCCGAGATGACGATATCGCCGAACTTGGAGCGTGAGGAAGCCCGGGGTCTACGCGAGGCTACCTGGCAAAAAAGTTTCGATTCAGGAATGGTGAGGGCGGGTAAATCATCCGCAGATCTGGAAACCAAGCCGCTGAGGAAGGATTGGAAAATTGAGCTTGCTGAGCGCGTTCGTGCTGAAACCGGGGCATCCGTAGCGTGGCTTGCTCAGCGATTGAAGATTGGTCAGCCAGGAACGCTTCGGTGCTATCTTTCAAGGTCCAGAAGTCGGAAAAGGTTATAAACAACGGCCTGACCCCTTCAGTCGAGAAGTCCGATCTGGATCAGAAATGACCTGAGATCGGCGAGCGCCTCGTCGGTCATGGTGTGGTAAGGTTTACGCCGATGGCGTTGGCCCAATCCATAGAGTTCAATCATGCCGTGCATGGCGGCATCAAACCCTCCTTCGATCGTTTGAAGATACTGAAAAAGCGGAGCATCCTTTTCCGCAATCAATCGCGCAGCTCCCTGCACATCGTCAGTCTCGATCCGTTTCCAGTATCCCTTTGCAACATCCGGGTTGAACATGGCAAACGTTGAGAGATATCCCGTACAGCCATATGGATACATGTTCAGATGGTTGCGTTTCTGACCTCCAGCCACGATGGCCGTTCTCTCGCTGAATCTCATGCAGAGGTCCTGGGCAAAGGTGCCGCCCATATCATCTTTGACCGCCAGGATATTGGTTGAGAGATCAAAGGAGCGCCCAAGGGTTTCGAGGGCGAATGGAATTCCCCGGGCAATGAACCGGTTGGTGACGATCATCACCGGGAGCACCTCGGCCACCGCCGCATAGTGCTCGGCCAGAGATAGAGGGGTGCACGACCCCGCCCAATCCGGGGGAAGCGCCATAAACATATCCGCACCGAGCGCCTTGCAATGTCCGGCGAAGGCAATAGCTCGCTCCGTCGAGCAATACCGATCAGCGGCGATGACCATCACCCGTCGGGAAGCCTGTTCAATCGTAATACGGGTCAGCTCAGTAATCTCGTCGTCACTCAGGCAGTCATAATGGCTGTCGCCCACCGTGAGCATTATGGTTCTTGTGCCCCCCGTGACACCTCGGTCGATGATCCTTCGCACGGCCCTGAAATCGATTTCTCCCGCCGCATCAAAGGCCGTTCTCAACGACATGACAGGTCCGGTCAGATGGTGTTTCGCTTCCTCAATATTCATTCCGTATTTTCCATGCTCACGATATTGAGCGAGGGATATGGTGGTCAATCAGAGAACCTCCGCAGAAGGGGTCAGGTCGTGTACTTTGTAGTCGAAGGCCTTCGACTACAAAGTACACGACCTGACCCCTTACTGGTATCCCCCCCACCATTGGCCGAAGACTGGGATTGGATCCGGGCCAGCGACTCCTCGACCGGGTAGGTATCGATGGTCTTGACGTGATCGACGATCCAGTGTCCCCCGCAGAGGATGCCTCTGCGGTCTGAGTTGGAGGTCATCGGATAATGGGTCGCGCTGTCAGGCACTGCCGTTCAGGTCCCGTAGGAGGGGGCTCGGCGGCAGATTTGATCGAGGCATAAAGCCTCTCCTACCACGGGAATTCGGAGATCACGGCCTTTCATTGTGGTGGACCCCTCAGCGGTTCCGAGATCAGGGTGATCTCACTCGGTTCATCCTCCTCGATCTCCGGGAAGCGGCCGATCTCGGGGTTGACGAAGAAGTTGTCGTTGGCGTCGTCGTTTGCGGTGGAGACCTCGCCAATGATGCACGTTTCTGTGTCCGGCCAGAACGCATGGACGACGCCCGGGGTCAGGGTGATCCGTTCGCCGGCCGACAGGTGGACAGTTTCGCCGGAGGCCACCTTTCGGGCCTGGCCGTTCACGTTGATAAAGAAGGCGGATCCCTTTTCGACCGTGTCCGGACGGTCCGCCCAGAGCTCGATCGCCAAACCCCCATGGCGGCAGATGATGTCTTCCTTCTTCAGCCGGTGAGCGTGAAGGGGGGTGATCTGGTTGCGAACGGCGAACATGAGCTTTTCGCAGTATTCGGGTTCCTCGGCCAGGTTGATCAGGACAAGTCCGGATTTCCAGAACCGCCCGAGGCCAAAATCGGTCATGTCCCAGCGAGGCTCTGGTGGCAGGGCCCAACCCTTTTCCGAGAAGCACGCCGACGCCTCCCGAAACGCCCGATTGATCTCCGATCGTTTCATGTCACAATCTCATCTGCCATCCATGTCTCGGCGTATCACCGAGGAGCCGTCTGTCCTGCTGTCTGTTTTAAGGGGTCAAAGCACATATCACGCATTGGCATGCATGATATTGAGCAATGACCCCCCGTTCGAGCCGTTTGAAGTGCCATCTGTTCTCCAT
>QNAI01000265.1 GCA_003641745.1 Verrucomicrobiota bacterium
CAGCACCACGACACTGTCCAGGGTCACCGCCGAAGCGCTTCGCCACAGGCGGGCCAGGGAATCCCGCTCGCTGGTCGCGAACACGGTTTCGTTGTACTTGTAGACCAGGGTGT
Source organism: Verrucomicrobiota bacterium (assembly GCA_003641745.1). Classification (GTDB taxonomy): domain Bacteria; phylum Verrucomicrobiota; class Verrucomicrobiia; order Opitutales; family Opitutaceae; genus B12-G4. The sequence goes on from QNAI01000265.1 coordinate 114, forward strand.
CGAGGGCTTCCGCTCCGTACCCGTTGGACCACCGGTCATCCGCAAAAAAGATGCCCTTGCTTCGCCACGCCTGGTCGGCCTCCACGTTTTCCACCAGCATGACCTTGTCGATCATGATGTTCAGCTCGGTCACCGAGTTGCAGGGTAATCGGCCGGAGTACATTGCCCAGGGGGCTTCCACATCGGTAGGGAAAAGGTCTTCGGGATAGTTATTGCCCGATTCGAGGGTGACGTACCACTTGTCCGTCGCCATCAGTTCCGGTTCGAAGTTACCCGCCGCCTGTTGCACGTGGTAATGCGTAGGCACCCAGTCCTTGGCCCACCCGCGAGCGGAAGGCAGCACGCCCAGTTCACGGACATTTTCATTCGCGTCCCCCACGACTGTCAGTGCCCAGCTGTTCCAGCGGGTGATGGCGTGGGTCATGAAGCGCTTGAGGGCCCAGGGATCCTTCAGCCCTCCGCTGTACCAGTCGAACAGGTCTTCCACATCCACCACGTGGATATTGAGGTTTCCTCCGGCCCGGTTGATGCGGTGGTCGATCCACCGGTCCAGCGCGGCCCGGAAATCGGGATGCGTGATCACGATCAGATCGGGGTCCGCCCCCGCCAGTTCGGTGGGATTGGTCGGGTCCGCCGCCACGGACGACAGGTGGGAGGGGAATTCGACCACACCGTCGGTGGAGAAATCCGCCACCGCTTCGAAGGAGCGGGTGGGTCCGGACTGGTCCGGCATTATCGACAGGGTCCAGGTCACGTCATCGGACGTCGTGATATTGGCGCCGCCCAGTTCCACCACCACCGGCTGCCGCGGGTCCGTCACTTCGATCAGGCCGATATCTGCGGAAGAAAAGCCGGTCACTTTCACCGGTCGCGGCCCAAGGTCGGTGCCGCAATGGAAGGTGAGCTTGTCCCTGGTCGCCTGGTAGAGGGCATCGTACGAAATTTCCACCCAATTCATGAAACTGTAGACCCAGCTGGTAAAAATGGGATTATACATGCGGATTTCGGCAAAGTCCCCCGCGATGGCCGAAGAAGGCACGGAATAACGGAGGGTATCCTCGTGGATATTCGCAATGTCATAATCCCCCAGGTGCGTGGTCAGGCTCGAGTCGGTGATCAAGTCGAAACGGAGGGGCCGGGACACCTGGTTCTTGCCCACGACACCGAAAACGATATCCACGTCACTTCCGGCAGGATCCGGAGCCCACAGGGGATTGATGCCCACCCTGACGTCCACCGCGCGATAGGTGTTGTAATAGACCCGGTCAGTATGGCCCTTGGGCAGGTTTTCCCGGAAAGCCAGCTGTTCCTCGATGTAATCGGTGCGGCGATAACCGGGCAGGGGGGTGCCGGTCGAGGCCGACAAGGTGGTTGTCGCCATGCGTTGCCAAGGCTGGCCAGCTTCGGCTTCGCTGGCGGCAAGCCAGTAGAGATTTGCCTGGTTGTTCATCTCCCAGGTATCACCACAACCGGGAATTGTTTCCGGTCCGTTCCCGAGATCCGCGACATGGGATCCGTCGTCCCGTAAGCGCAGACCGTAGAAGACGAAAAAATCGTCCCCGTCGAAATTGTCCCCCTCCCCGACCATGTGGATGGGGACCTCGACTTCCAGGTACGGAGCCTGTCCTGACCCGTCGTCGAGGGCCGAGACATACCGGCGCTGGTAGAGTCTAATCTGATCCTCACCGATCGGACCTGCCGGCAGCAGGCCCCTCGCACTCAGCCTGGCATAGGTCACCCGCACAAGTCCGGTCTTCCAGACCGCGAGCCGGGTTTCAGATCCCAGCAGGGTACCCACCTTGGCACCTCTCGCCTTGTCCAGACCGGATCTGTCGGTCTCATAAAAGAATGAGAAATCAACCCCCTGATAGGCAGCTTCGGTCGGCAATTGGGAAAGCAGTTCCTTGTTCAGGAAGATGCCGCCGAACCTGTCGTCATTGCGGGTCGAGAATTTGCGGGCATGCACGTCGGTAATGGACCGGCCGGCGGAATCATCAGGCACAAAACGGATTTCCCAGGTGCCGCCTGCCAGCACCTGATTCGCCCTGCCGGCGGCGTCGTGACGGACCGGAGTCACCTGGTAGGACATGATGCGACGGCCGCGCCACCAGGTCACCTCGCCAAGGGTCACCGCCACTGGACCGGAAGCGCTGCCGCGGCGGGCAAGGGCATCCATGCCGTGGGGTGGGATCATGACGTCCGCGGGTGGTTCCTGACCTGGCAGCACCAGGATTTCGGAAGCGGAATTTTCCCAGGATTCAGCGCCCAGAATGATGACCGGCACGCCCTCGACCATCAGGGGACGGTCGCCCGCTGGATTCCATTGCTCCTGGATGACCTTCAATTCCGGCCGGGTCCCGGGGGGAACCACCACCCACCCACCGGTCCGGGGCAATCTCGGATGGCCCGGCTCGCCTGACGGAACAAAGCCTCCCAGATTGACATCATACAGGGTGACCGCCGGGTCACCGACCGTACGCGGCGTCCAGACGGGCTCGAGCCCGCTGAGGGAAAAACGAAGCGCTTCGGGCCCGCTGGACAGGAGGGAAACCCCGGCCACATTTTTCGCTGGAGAAGATTCGGCAGAAAAACCAACCGTGGGCAGGAACAGGCCCATCACGAGAAACCCAAAAAGCCCCCCCCGCCAAATAATCGAGGCCAAGCTCACATTTCGGGCCAAAGCGGTCAGACGATACACGGAACCACCCATTCTGGTCTCCTGGACAGAAGTTGCTGAATAATCGATCAGGGGCAGGCACAGCCCGGTTGGGCATACATTTATTATATGACTGAATGGGAACCGGGTCAATGACTTGCCCCCAAAAATCGAACCTGGATGCGCCAGGCAAACGAAAGGGGCGGGTCAGCCCGCCCCTTTCGACAATCGCCGGACCGGAATTCATCCGGCCCTATCAAACATAACCCTAGCGGAAAAGCGCCTTGACCGAACCGAAGGATTCGGTCTCGATGGGCGTTGCGTTTCCATCGAAGATCCACACGGGAATATCGTCGGGGTTGCCATCTTCTCCGCCGGCCGAGTACATGATCCGCAGATCGCCCTCGACAGACTGGTAGGCCATATGACCATCAATACTGGGCGCTGAGGTCGGGGACAGGCTGACTTCGATCTGGCCTGGTGCGGTGTGCATGAAGTTGATCGCCAGAAGGTCGACCGACTCGCTGGTCACGGGATAGTCGGCACCCAGGCCCACGATGTATTCCAGGTAACCCATACCGATGTTACCGATGTCACCGACATTGATGGCCTGGGGAGGGAAAACCTCTCCCAGCTTGAACAGGTTGCCGGCAGGGTTGAAGTTCAGCTGGCATTCGAAAGCGTTGATCGTTTCATAGGGGATCCCGTCTTTTTCCGGCTTGAGCAAAACCAGAAATACGACCACGGGATCTCCAACGACGAAGGTACCATTGGCGCCGGTACCGTCGGAGAACTCCCAGAGCCCGACCTGGTTGGGGTGCACATGCTGGGCAAAACCCGTGCTGGGAGCCAGCAGAGCGAGCGCGGCCAGCGCAGATACAGCAAAAAGCAACTTCTTCATGTTCCGATTCCCCTTTCTTGGAAAATCCATTTTTCAGCCCTGAACAATTGGCGATCCTGCGAAATCCGGAGCCGGCCAGAGCAACGATCCTTCGTGCCGGGTCCCGACTGGGCCAGAAACAGAAACCGCTTACAGTGACAGCAGCAAAAAGATACCGAGTCTCTTCCAGCCCGACAAGCACTCTTTTCGGTCCGAAACGAATTATCTTGACCGAATACTAAGAGAGCGGCCCCCCATCCACGTGGGGGAAACCGACTGCTTTTCAGGCCTAAGGAAGCGGCCCAAGGTGAATATCCGGGCAATTATGAGGTCTGTCAAGGGTTAACAGGCAGTGAAACTGGCAGAAAAAGCAAAAAAGACCCGGGTGGTTATCCACCCGGGTCCCAGGACCTCGGCCTGAAGCCAAAGCCGCAACTCGTGCCGAATTACCGGAACAAGCTCTTGACGCTACCGAAACTAGCTTCTTCCACGGCAACAGCACATTCGCTGTTGACGCCGGCAACGGGAATGTCCGGTCCACCGGTCGACTGACCAGCCGTATAGAGGATGGAACCATCGGCGTTCTGAAGCACCGGGTACACATCATCGATCGAGGGGGCCGAAGACTGGAAGATGTACATATCCATCGGGAACACGGCCAGCATCATGAACTGCCACGAGTGCAGAATGGTGGCCTCGGTGGTCACCAGCGGCTCTGCCAGGCCGACGATGTGATCGCCACCCAGAGGTCCACTGACACCAACGTCGACGCCGCTGACAACGCCATCGGCGATGTTGCTTGACAACCGGAAAACCATACCCTCATTACCAGCAGGAACCACATTCAACATGCCCAGCTCGTAGGCATTGATGTTGGCAGGGGTCGGGTTGGTGGCGATCAGGTAGGCAAAGAAAGGAGTGCTAGGCTCAGCAATCTTGCAATTATCCTCGGCATTCGTGTCGAAGTAGATACCGATCATGTCGGGATCAGGGTCGATGACAGCGAAAGCTGAAGTTGCCATCAGGCTGGCCAGCAGCAGAACTACCAACTTCTTCATGTTGTATCTCCAATTTTGTTGGGCAGGTACTTCCTGTGTTTTCGCCGTTTGCAACCGGGCGAGAAAAATGTGGCCCTGCCACCTGCATCAGCAGGGCCACGATAGTCTTGACTCCAGCATTCCTTCGTCACACCCGGTCAAACCGGGCCTGACTGGGAAATCCTAGGGGCAACCAGCTCCAATAGCTGCAGCAAGACGAGGCAGGTCGGACAAGTTCACGATATTGTCGAAGAACAGGTCGGCCCGGAACGCGTAGCCCACTGCGAAGAAGTCACCCGCGAATATCTGTACATCCGTCAGGTTGACTCCACCGTCGCCATTCAAGTCAGGACTGTTGTAGCTAACGGGAAGGGTGTTGATCAAACTGTTGCCGTTGATGATCACACGAGTGTCGGCAAGGCTGGATCCGCCCGCAAGAAGCGGGTTCTGGAACTCGGTCATGCCATCGACATCCGTGCTAGCGTCAGCGGTAGTACCACCCACACAAGCAACCATTCCACCATCGACCGACTCCAGCCAGCAATCCTCGAAAGGATAGTTGGCGATGGGCACACCAGCGCCATCACGGACGATCAGCGTGATGGTGGCATCGGCGTCGCCGCCGCCAACCTTCACTGCTTCGGTGAAACTCTTACCATTGCCATCCGGAACATTCATCACGACAGTCCTCTCGGGACCAGCATAGGCCCGAGAAGCTTCGCACTGGGTCACATCCGGAACACCCGCCATAGCGAGCGAAGCGGCACCAACAATCAGGGTAATTACAAAAATACCCATGAGTTTCCTAAGAACCATTAGGACACCTCCAAAAAAGGCACATTCTAGCGAGGGTGGCTAACCCAAGCGGACACATTGACAACTGCGTTGAGCTCTCCTTCCCACTCACA
>QNAI01000266.1 GCA_003641745.1 Verrucomicrobiota bacterium
CACGAATCATCACGAATGAATCCAGCAGCAGCCTCAAATTCGTGATGATTCGTGTAGATTCGTGGGCAGAAAAAATGATTATCTGGTATCCTCATCTTCAGTGGGTTTTCCGAATCTGGGACTCAACCTATACTGAGTTGCCACAACTTACTGGAGTCCAGCACCTTGGAGAATGTGTCATGGAGTGTGGGATACGGAATTTTGAGACTGTGAGGTAAAGCCAACCTGGTCACTTGCCCGTCATTTTGCCCTTGTCGGCGGCAGAGGCATTGGCCCGGGCCGATGCCTTGTTGCGTGCGAGCTCGGTCAGCGTCCTTGTCTTTTTGCGTGCGGCGCCCTTCCAGGTCTCGCGCAATTTGACCCGGGTTCCCTTCTTTTCTTGGTCACGCAGCCGCTTGCGGGCATCCGGGATCGCGTAGGCATATTGCGGCAGCCACTTCCGCTGGGCGACCAGCATCTCGTCGGTCATCTGCCAGATCTCTTCGGGATTGCAGACCGCACCGATCAAGGGGTCATGCAACATCGCCTGCTTGAGCAGGGTTACGTCACCGTGGACGGCCGCCTCGACGCCCATTTCCTGGACCCGCGCCGAGACCGAACAGGTGGCCGCACAGGCCATCGGAAGGTCGCCGACGACCGGCATATTCAGACCGTTACGATCGACATAACCCGGTATCTCGACGATGCAGCCCTCGGGGATGTTGGTGATATGGCCCTGATTGGGGATATTGAAGTGCCCGCGGTAAACGCGCCCGGTCTCAAGTGCCTCGATGATGTAACTTCCGTGCTCCGCACTTCGCCCTTCGGCCGTGATGGGTGGCGGGTCCTCTTTGAGCCAGTTGGGGAAGTCGGTCTCGAACCAGTTGCGACCCTCTTTGCAGACCCGGAGATAACCGCCGGTCTCGCCGTTGATCCACGAGTTCATCGAAATCCACTTACGGATTTCAGACCGCCGCTTTCGATACCAGGGAAGGTATTCGCTCAGGTGTCCATTGGACTCTGTACTGTAGTATCCGAAACGGCGCAGCACATCGATCCGGACCTTTTCATCGACGCTGTAGCTGGGATGTTCCTCGAAGAGTTCGAGTAGTTTCGGGATGAAATCGATACCGTTCCATTCGACCCGCAGAAACCAGGTCTGATGATTCAGGCCGGCGGCGATCACGTCCACGTCGTGCCGGTCGAGCGTCTCGTTTTCGGTGAGCATGCCGTTCTTCTTTGCCCAGCGTTCGATGCAACTTGTGATCTGCCGATGTGCCCCCTGCACGCCGTGACACAGGCCCACCGTCTGGACGCCTCCGTATTCGTTGCAGGCCCAGGTATTCATCGCCATCGGATTGGCGTAGTTCAGGAAGAGTGCTCCGGGTTTGGCCACTTCACGGATGTCTTTGCAGAATCCGAGCAGGGCCGGGATGCCGCGTTGCGCATACATGATGCCGCCGGCACAGATCGTATCGCCGACGCATTGGTCGATTCCGTATTTCAGCGGAATATCGATGTCGGTCTGAAAAGCCTCAAGGCCGCCTTGTCGAATCATGCAGAGAACATAGTCGGCGCCCTCGATCGCTCTGCGTCGATTGGTCGTCGCGATGACCTTGGCCGGAAGCTTGTTGGCCTTGATGTCCCGCTTGCAGAGCGTGGATACCATATCCAGATTGGCCTTGGAGATATCGGTCAGCGCGAACTCGGTGTCCGTGAGCTCAGGTACGCAGAGGATATCCTGCATCAGGCGTCGGGTGAAGCCGATCGATCCGGCTCCGATCATGGCAATCTTGATAGGCATGGGTATGTGTAGTGGGTTGGGGAGATTCAGGACCGCTCGATGGCAGCTTTTGTTTTCTGGGCATCCCGTAGTCGTTTCAAATCAAACTTTGGTTTTCGGTCAAATAGAGCGATTCCGTTCTGCTCCTGGAATACGTCCGTCAGTTGAGTATAGCAGTAGCCAAACATATTCCTGTTCTCCAGAAGCGTGCGGCACAGTCCGGCAAAACGCTCATAGAACGCTTCGAGATCCTTGGGCCGCTCTCCATAGCCCCAGCCATCAGGGTCGTCCGGATTCCACCAGGCTCCTCCGAACTCGCTTACGAAAAACGGCTGACCACCGTAAGGGATCGATTCAATTTCCGGAGCCTCCGAAATGGTGGGGAAACTCCCTCCCGGATCGGAATAGTGGCGGGCGAAAACCGAGAGGTCCTGGGTGTAGTCATGGGCATCGTAGATATCCGACTCGGGCAATCGGTGAGAGTAACCGGATGTATCGAGGACCGGCCGGGTGAGATCCATTGCCTTGGCTGCGAGGAAGGACGCTCGCAGGGCATCATCATGGGTGGTGATCCGGTCCCCGATCCGGGCATGGGTTTCGTTGAAAGCGCACCACCCGATGATGCTTGGGTGGTTGTAGTCGCGGGCGAGCACTTCCAGCCATTGCCCGACGAACGTGGGTTGGGAGTATTTGGAGGGTTGGTCCGGCCACCCTCCATCTCCGGGACCGAACCAGTCTGGGAATTCACCCCAGACCAGATAACCGAGCCGGTCAGCATGGTAGAGAAACCGCTCCTCGAAGACTTTTTCGTGTAAACGGGCGCCGTTGAAACCGGCTCGCTTGGACAATAAGATGTCTTGCCTGAGATCCCTGTCGGTCGGCGCTGTGTAGATCCCGGTCGGGTAATAGCCCTGATCAAGAACCAGTCGCTGGAAGACCGGCTTGTCGTTGATGAGTACCGCTTTCCCGCGGATGACAATGCTCCTGAGTCCGGCGTAGCTGGAGACGCGATCGATCACCTGGCCACCTCGGTCGGTCAGTTCAAGGACCAGGTCATAGAGGAAAGGATCCTCCGGTGACCAGAACCGCTTTCTCTTTGCCGGGATGTCCAGAGTCAGAGTGGGGCAGAAATCACGATCTGCTCGGACCGTCGCGGCGGCGACTTTGCCTTTCCGATCGCGCAGGGTGGCACGGATTTTCAGGCCTGTTCGTTCGGAGCCCAGGATCGGTTGTTCGACGAGGAATCGGGCTCCACCGACATCGGGTGTGATTCGCGGGCGTTGCAGCGATGCCCTCAACGGGACGGATTCCATCCACACCGTCTGCCAGATACCGGTTGATCGGGTGTAATGGCACCCGCGGTTTTGAACCGTGGCCGCCTGTTTGCCTTGGGGTTTGGCGCTGCGGTGGTCATCTCGGGCGCGAACCACGATCGTTGCCCGTTTTCCCGCGGTCACATGATCGGTCAGGTCGGCTGAAAATGGCGTGTAACCGCCGCGGTGGCGCGCGACCTTCCGACCGTTCAGCCAGACTGTGGTGTCGTAATCAACGGCTTGAAAATGGAGCAGAATACGCCGGTCCTTCCAGGAACCTGGTATTTCGACCTGCCGGCGATACCAGACCGCGTTCAGATGATCGGTGGTCGCCACTCCCGACAGCTCGGATTCGGGGCAGAACGGGACCACTATTTTTCCGGCCAGGCGGCGTTTCAGAAGACCCCGTTCCAATCCGCTGTCCCCGCGGTCGGCTTCGTATTGCCAGGTCCCGTTCAGGTTGATCCACGAGCGGCGTTGGAATTGAGGTCTTGGGTGCTCGGGACGAGGGATGAGCGATTTTTTCATCGGAGAAGTGAACGATGGGGAGGTGCCCGGTTGATGTCGACCACCGGAATCAGTCCTCCACGCTGAAATAGAATGGAGGGTGGTGCTTCCGTCTACGCATAGCTAGGCCGGGACAAGCCAGCGCGACCGACGAAGCCCTCGGTTGGTCGAGGAAACTCAGCCGACAGTGGACCCTCCGTGGTAGGTCTGCTTGCGCTGACGGGCGCCTTTTTCGGGCGCGTCGAGAAACCGCGGTTCCTTCTCTCCGATCGAGGTCATGCGGGCGACAAGGCGCCTGCGCAGGTCGGCAACCACGTCGCGGAAATTCGACATGCCGATCAGATTGGTCTGTTCCCAGGGATCGGCCTGCAGGTCATAGAGGAAATCGTCCTCATAGAAATCCGCGTCGCGTCTTGAGACCGGATTGCCGTCTTCGGTCACCTCAGGACAGCGGACACTGTACTTCCAGCGTGCCGTGCGCACGCACCGCCCGGTATGGCTTTCGCTTATCTGCACAAAGACCTCCTCCGGCCAGTCAGGGCGGTCGCCTCCACCCAGCAGCGGGAGGACCGACCGCCCGGCCATCTCGGCTGGCACTTCAATGCCGGCGGCATCGAGCAGGGTGGGGGGGAGATCGACCAGACTCACCAGTTTCTGGATACGACCGCCGCCGTTGAACCCGGGTCCACAGACCGCGGTGGGGACGTGGATGGACGCCTCGTGGCAGGAGCGCTTGTACTCGCTGTTGCGGGTCTTGAAGTGGTTGCCGTGGTCGGAGGTGAAGAGGACGATCGTGTTGTCGAGCTGGTCGAGGCTCTTCAGCGCGTCGAAGAGCCGGCCCAGAGCCTCATCCAGGCGCTTGATCATGCCGCAATAGCCGGGCCAGTGCTGGGGGGCGCTGCCACCCAGTTTCGCGAGGTCGGGCGGCAGCCGGGCCCCGGCATAGCGCTGTTCATACCCCTCGGGTGCGGGATAATTGTCGCTGTGATTCTGGTGATGTGGCTCGATATAGGAGAGGAACAGAAAATACGGATTCTCCCGCTCTGAGCTGATATACCGGATGGCGGCGTCGGTCTGTCCGTCCACGCGGTAACCGGGCAGCCTGTGTTCGTTCCCATCCTCGTCCCAGAGGCGGCAGTCGTAGGCGTCGGAGACCAATTCAAGCAGATTGGCCCCGAGCCAGGTCTGATAGCCGCCCTGCGCTTCGCGGGGAACCGGTCCGTGGAAATCATGGGGCATGAGATGCCACTTGCCGATATACCCGGTGTCGTAGCCGGCATCATTGAAATGGTGCGCCAGCGTGCGCTGGCCGTCCTTGAGTGCGAATCCGTTGTTCCAGACCCCGGTCTGCGTGGCGTAGAGTCCCGTCTGGAGACATGAACGCGCCGGCCCGCAGACCGGCTGGCAGGTGAAACTGTTGGCGACGTGGGTTCCCTCGGAAGCCATCCGGTCGAAATTTGGCGTCAGATCCAGGGTCGAACCGGCCGCTCCGGTTGTATCGTGACGCTGCTGGTCGGTGAAGAAAACGATGATGTTGGGTTGTGTGCGGGTGGTCATGGGTGGGATTGGATCAGTTTCCCCAGAATGGGGGGCGATTCCACGCGAGTCGATTGAAGACTGATCCGGTCAACAGACGTGTCATTGCCATTCCGCTTTGTCCCCTTGGGTTACGCCTTCGGCAGCCCCGGTGATTTCGACTTCGGCTCGCCATGTCCGGGCACCGTTGTTTTCGTGTAAGCACCATGACTGAACCTTCCGTTCCACCGCCGCCGAATATTCTTTTCATCCTGATCGATGACATGGGATGGAAGGACCTCGGGACCTACGGGAGCGAATTCTACGAGACGCCCAACCTGGATCGGCTGGCGACGGAGGGCATGACCTTCACCGATGGTTACGCTTCCTGTCCCGTCTGTTCGCCGACCCGGGCCAGTTGCCTGACCGGGCGGTACCCGGCCCGAGTCGGCGTGACCCAATTCATCGGAGGCCACAACGTGGGCA
>QNAI01000267.1 GCA_003641745.1 Verrucomicrobiota bacterium
CTATTCAATATCGAAGGACAGCAGCTCAATCGGGATGGTGGAACCGTTAATGCACAACCCACGGTCATATCCGGTGGGCGCGAAACCCGTGCCGTCGGAATCTTGGAGGGATTCGCTGTCGCCGCCCGTTCCGCTCATCCAAAGGAAGCCGCAGTCGGGCGTCATGGCTTCGTTTTGAACCGAGAACCACTTGCTGCCGAGGCTGCCAAGGTCGCACGCGGCTGGAATATCGAATTGGAAGAGATCATAGCCGGCGTACTGCTCCCCGGTGTTGGTGATCGCCGGGACAGCCGACTGCACATCGCAGATCACTGCGCCCGGAACGCCGGCGTTGTCCTCATAGAAGATCACGTCGAATGTCATGCCGGTGGGGTCACAGGCGCCCCATGAACCGGTGTTGACGAGGCTCATTCCCCAGACGTTGATGTGGTTGATCACGAACCAGTCCGGGTCGGCCGCCTGGGCGATCGATTCTGCAACAAGGTATGGGAAAGAAGCCCAGCTTGCCTGGGTGCTTGTGGCAGCTGACCAGTCGTCGTCCGGACCAGGAGCGTCCTGGCCCAGTAAGAACCCGGCATCCCCGATGTCGCCGCAGTTTGGCGGCGGCGGCGGTGGTACGCCAACATCGACGGACAGGGTGTAATCGCCTACGTCTGAACCATAACCATCGATTACGATGTAGTAGGTGTTTCCGGCTGTTAAACTCAGTCCGATTAACTCAGAGTTGTAGGGGGAGCCGTATGTCGGCGCCGTGCAGTCGTCGTCGCTGCACGCAAAGTCTGATACCCCGCAGTTGGCCAGTCCTTCAAAGACGTAAATCTTGGTGTCGTAAGTGGCATCGCCGCCGTTGGAGCATACGCTGATATCGACTGCCTCGTCAGCCACCGGCGTGTAGGCGTATACCACGTCCCCAGCGGTTCCGCCGGTGTAGGGGCATACCGCGTCGTAATCGTTGATAGCGCCAATGGTGGTGCCGGAATCAAGATAGGGCAGAGCCGTGATGGCCGTAGCGGTTGCACAGGTCTCGCCTCCCACCAACGGGTTTTTGGGCGGCCCGGTTGGCCTTTCCCCAGGCACCTTGATCTCGAAAATGGACTGGCTGCTGATACCGGCTGTCAGATTTTGTTCCGCGATCGCGGTGCCGGCAAAGCCTGCCACCAATACGATCACACATATACTGAGAATCCATGACTTTTTCACGCTCGTCCTCCCTTTTCATCTTGAATCGAATTCGACGCAACCGACCATCGGTTCCACCGGAAAGAAGATTGAAGTTCCACGATTGAAAGATAACAGATAATTCTATTTTCTCAAATGGTAAACTCAAAGGAGAATGATTCCTAGTAGAAGAATTGAAGAGTTGATCCTGGAAAGAAACGAACCCAACACCCTCTTGAAAAGCGAATAGGGTATAAACAGGGTTTGGGAGGTCCATCGTGGGGGGACGAGTCGGAATACTGCTGAAGGCTTTCACATTGGTGTGTGTGCTATTCGGCATCGCGTTGATTGTTGCGACGTGGTTCTTTTTCATGAGGCCTCTGACCCTGGATTCGTGGTTCAGCCGTTTTGCTCTGGGGGCTGCGGGACTGGAACAGAAGTCTATGGACGGTCCCGATGGCCGTCTGAGCTGGTTCGAGGGCGGGGAAGGGGATACCACCCTGGTGCTGCTCCACGGTGAAGGCGAGCAGGCTGGAAACTGGGCCAGAGTCACGATGCCACTGGTCGAACGCTATCGGGTGGTGATCCCTGACCTGGCAGGTCACGGTGATTCCGATCCGGCTGAGGGCCCGATTGGGGTTGATCAAATTCTGGACGGCGTCGAGGCCATCCTGGATGAGAGTTCCGATGGTCAACCGGTGGTTCTTGTCGGCAATTCCCTGGGGGCGCGGGTAGCTTTCCTGATAGCCCTCGACCGGCCATCCCAGGTTGAACGTATCGTCGCCCTCAATGGAGGACCCCTCCCCCTGGAAGACCCGAAGGTTAATGTGTTTCCAAACAACCGTGAAGAGGCCCAGCGGACGATGGAAGGGCTGATGGGCCCCAGTGCCAAGTCGATCCCGGACACGGTCCTCGACGACATCGTCAGAAGGGCTCAGACTGGTCCTGCGGCCCGCCTGAAGGCAGGCGCCGATGGTGCGGATGCCTTCTTCCTTGATGGTCAGTTGCACGAGGTCCGGACTCCGGTCGATCTGATCTGGAGCCTCGCGGATCAACTCTTTCCGGTTGAATATGCCAAAAGGCTCAAGGGGGGCCTACCCGCGGCTCGGCTGACGACCCTCCCGGATTGTGGTCATGTGCCGCAACGGGAATGCCCTGTCCTGATGGTCGAGGCCCTGCTTCAAGTTCTTGATCAGGGTTCGCCTGAGCGTAGAGTGTTGCTGCCGACCGAAACAGACTTGGAGATTCAGGAGACACCCTGAAATCGATTCCCATAGCGAGCTCAACGCTGGACATGGGTGGACACAGGGGTCCACCCCTACGGACGTCTGTACCCAATCATGCCGTTTGCAGGAAACGGCCAAAGGGGGTCCGCCCTGATGGACGCATGAGGCCAATCAGACCATTTGTAGGGGCGGAACCCCGTGTCCGCCCGGATTTGCTGGTTTCAGCGGATCAGCGAGAGCCATCCCGGTGTGGACTGCGTGTTCCCGTCCCGACAGCAGCCTGAGCATGCGTCCGGCGTCGCCTTCGTTAACCGGCTTGCGTCAACCAAAGGTGCTCAGCCGCCGTCAATCGCATGTCGGCAAATTCTCGGATAGGGAGACAAGCTCATGGTGGAGATCTCGAGACGAAAGCTTGGTCAGACTGGAGGGCGGATGACGGAAGCCCCGGAACTGCCCGTTTTGAGTTTGGCGATCGCCCGGGCGGCGATCATTATTGTGCTCAAATATTCTCTATGTCACGTCGAGATGGCCACAGGTCTCACCTTGTGGGGAAAAAGATGAAGCAGGGTATTTCTCATCAGATACTCCGAACATCACTGTTACTTGCTGCCCTTATTGCACTCTGGACCGGTTTCGTTGAGGCCGCCCGGTGGGTGGTGCCCGCAGGCGCACATGTTGCCGGCGCCGCCGATACCAACTGGCGAACCGATCTGAGGTTGGTCAATCTTGACAGGGCGTCGATGAGCGTCACGGTAATTTTGTTGCGGGCAGATATGGACAACTCCACGCTCGAAGAGAGCTTCCAGGTCAATGTGCCACCGGGTGGTCAGGATGTGGTCGAAGATGTATTCGACTCCCGCTTTGGTTTTTCAGGCACCGGCGCCCTGCTTGTCGAATGCAGCAATACCATGCTGATAGTAACGACCCGGACCTACAACCAAGTCCCCGGCGGAACCTACGGACAGTTCATGCCCGGGGTGGCGATCGGTGATGCGCTCATGCCTGGCGAAGAAGGCCACCTCCTCTATCTTGCGAAGTCGGTGAACTACCGCACCAACGTTGGCTTCGCCGCTACCACCGCAACCGGCGGCCAGGTGGCGGTGGAGATCTATTCGGAGGACGGCACTCTGATGGGCAGCAAGAGTTACTCCTTCCTGCCCTTCGGCCAGAAACAGGTCAATGACATCTTCGCCGACATCGGCGCGCCCCCGGCAATCGGTGCTCGGGCCGTGGTTCGCACGACGTCGCCGGCCGTGATCTATGCCTCCGCCATCGATGTCAATACCGGTGATCCGGTTACGGTGATGGCAGTTCCGGCCTCAGCCGCCTCGGCCGACCAGGTCCTGCCCGCGGCTGGGAGGGTGGGCGGTGCGGCCGGCAGCTTTTGGGGGACTGACCTGCGGGTCCTCAATCCCAATTCGTCGACGGCGGTAGTGACCTTCACCTACCATGCCAAGGGTGTCTCGGACACAACGGGGCAAACAGTATCGTTGACGGTTTCAGCTGGAGGTATGTTGGTCCTCGACGACGCGATGATGGCAATCTTCGGCCTGGAAACGGCAAACGGCGGCATGGCGATCACCTCCACGTCGGGCGTTATCGTATATTCGCGCACCTTCAGCCAAAGCGACACCGGGACCTTCGGTCAGTCGATCCTCGGAACGCCAAGGTCGGCCGTAGGACACGGCGAGGAGTACGGCTGGGGATTCGGAGGTGTGACCAACGTTGGGTTCAGGTCCAATGCTGGTTTCTTCAACGTCGGTGACAACGAGGCCCAGGTCAATATTGCCCTGAAGGACCTTGCCGGTAACCCGGTGGGCCAGTACATGGTTGATCTCGGACCCGGTGAAATGAATCAGGTCGACGACATCATCAGCGCGGCCGGCATCGGTCGAGGATTTTCAGGCAGTGCGGTCATCACTTCCGATGAGCCGGTCGTTTCCTATTTCTCGATCGTCGATAATGGCAGCAACGATCCAACCTACGACGCCGGTGCGATGCGCATGGTCGGTGATCCACAGCCCCCGAGTTATACGCTCCTCAAGACCCTTGATATCTCACCAATATTAGCGCCGGATGGCAGTGGAGTTGGCCGTCCGGATGTTATAGCAATAGAAGATGAATTATACCTTGCCTACGGTATTCTTACAAAAAGAAATCATCATCTTGTAATAATGAAGCCGGATTTAGACTCAACATTTATTTATGACAGTCCGTTGGAACTCTTTTCAGGCTATCATGACTTTTCTGTTGATATTCGAGTTTCGAAAGCAAATAATCAATTGTGGTACGCTTTTGAAGATAACATATTTAACGCAAATGTTGGAGAGAAACACTTTCTTAATGCGGCCTGGTATTCTGAAACGAATAGCCTTATAGGTCAACAAATAGATATTGCCATTGGTATTACAACCGGTATTCCTGAAGCCTTTTTAGTGGATCCCGGTGATGTCCCGCCCAATCCTGAGGCAGCTGATGATCCGACCCCGCTTTGGCATAACAACTCCTACTATATTTTCACACGGGCATGGTCTGGATGGATAGAGGAGTTTACCCCAAATTCAAACCACCATGTTCGTGTTTTCAATGAGAATTTTGAAAAAACAGATGACTTTATATTGGACTTGTCCACAATAATTCCTAGGAAAACCTTATCCCAGAATACTCTCATTAAGATTGATGGTCAGATATTTCTGATTGGTGGATTTTATGATGCCAGGGATGATATTCCTGGAGGATCATCCATTTATGCGATACCTCTGTCAGATGATCTAAGGTCAACTGTTGGTGAGAAGATTCCATTGTTAGTCGAGCCAGGTAGGTGGTTTTATAAAGTTACAGCGGCAAGAATTTACAATGGGAAACTCTATATTAATTACCAGGAATTCCTTTTTGGGGATTCAAGTCAGAATATTGCAGTATTCGATGTTGAAAATGGCTACGAATTATTGACAACCCTTGAAATCAGCACAGACCCTCTTGGAGGGGGGGAAATATTTGCAAACCACACGACATTCGAAATATTGAATGACAGACTTTACGTCTTTTATCCTGAAGCAGGCATGCGAATCTATGCAAAAATATTCAGTCTGTAGAAATCGTAGGAACTCAATCTCCAGGCCCGCCCTGCCGTCGGTCTTGGTAGGGTTGAGTGGATCAGGGGGAACCCAGTGGGATGGCCAGA
>QNAI01000268.1 GCA_003641745.1 Verrucomicrobiota bacterium
CTGAACCGCTGAAACCGGCGCCCTGGCCGAACAAGGCCAATCCGGCATCAACTCCGCGCCGCGGAATGTTGCGCAGGAAGACCGGGGCCGACTGGTCGGCCAACAGGTCACCGGCCGCAACCGTGCCATCGACGCCGGCGGGCAATTCCACGCGCAGGTTCAAACCCTGCAGGTCCCCACCGTTGGACACCAGGCTGAGGGCCCAGGTTTTTTCGCTGACCTGGCTCCAGGTCATGACCGGTGTGCCACCGATCAAAACCTTGGAAGATGGCGTGACCACCGTGTAGTTCAGGGCAAAGATCATCATGTCTTCAAAGGCGATTTCATTGTCGGTATTGGGCTCCGGAATACCAAGTGGACTGCCGGTATCGGTGGGTCCGACATTGCAGAACTCATCAAAGTCGATATCGGTGTCCGGCAAGCCGTAGGTCGCGGCAAGCACGGAGATATCGTCTACGCCGACAGTTCCATCGACGTAGGACGGCACGTCGCCCAGCCAGTAGTTTGTGGCCCGGCCCTGGTTTTCGGGGCCAGCGGCACTGTAGTGCAGGACCATATCGTAGACAAACCCCGACACGTAGTAGATATCGCGGCCAGTAATCCCCCAATCCACGGTCACGCCTGAAGTAACCTGCAAAGCCTCGGTGCCAGCCGTATTGTCGGCGGGGTACCCGGGTGCCACTGAATTATATTCCGGGTAATCACCCCAGGCCGCATAACGGAACTCGGCTCCCATGGGGTTGGTGTCGTTGCCGCTGAAGTCCGTCCAGGACAAGTGCAGCTGTTCGTGCCCGGGCGTGACCCCGGCGCCCAACCCCAGTAGGGGCGACGGCGCCGTATTGTCGGACGTGATCGTATCGCTGCCGTTGGCCGTATTACTGCTGGCATCGAGTGCCGTCACAGTAAGGGTGATGGTGCCATCGGCAGGAGTGCATACGGTCGTGACGTACGTCCAGGTGGCGACCGGCGAGGCATAGGTGTCGGGCTGCACCAGGGTCCCTCCGCCAAAGACGCTCAGGTCAGCCGTGATGTTCGTCGCATCAAAACCGGGGTCGTTGTCGGTCACGTTGGCCGTAATGGTGATTGCATCGGTATCCTTGAGGAAGTCATTGGTGTGAGTCAACGTGTCGTTGAAGATCAGAACATCCGCCACCACGGGCACCCCCGTATCCGATACTATGACTTGGCCGGGGACAGGGGCCACACCGGTTACTTCCTGATTCAACGGATCGCGCAAAGCCTCGATCGTCAGAGTAACCGCGGTTTGATCAATGACGCCTGGGACTGCCGTGAACGTTATCTTGCACAGTTCCCCGGATGTAATGCCGGGATCGGCGCCACCGATCGCCGCATCGATCCGTACATGCCCATCGCCAAGGGGAACGACGTAAAACGTAACCGCACCGCTGAAGGGAGCGGCGTCCGGTTTTGCAAATACAGCAGTTGCCACGGTGTTGTCCCACACGATATCCAGCGAGTAGCCAGCAACATTGGTCGTACCTCCGCCGTTGTACATAATCACCACCGGCCCGCTGGTTGTCACTTCGTTCAACTCCAGGGGAGTCGGATTGAAAGTAATATCAGCGTAAGCAGTGGCTACCCCCAGAACCATCAGGGCGATTGCAGCCAGCAATTGAAGTCGGTAGAATCTGTTCATGTTGACAACTCCTTCTATTGTGCAAGAGACCACACGCCGCAATTCGGCGGAATCCACCCGCGTTCAGCACCGGACACTCGAAAATCAAAAAAACCGTGGGCAAGTAAACCTGGGAGATCTCGACACCGGCAGAGCCGGTGCAAGAAGGAAAAATCGGTGGGCGAAGCCGGTATAAATGGAAATACAGCATGCTCGTCTCCCCGTCGAGCACCGAAGTTGGACCGTTTCCGAATACAAAACGCAAACAGGCCCTGAATCAGGGCCGGTGATGATTACCTGGTTGTTGTGTGTTGCGAATCGTATGCGTCATTAAAACAGTGTTCCCCCGGATATGATGGCCTGCAGTTGCCAGGCTCGTAACAGGTCTCCCGTCCCGTCTATACTTACCTTACGGCATACCGCCAACAATTGCAACAATATAGGTTAAAATAGATATTGCGGCGACAGATCCCTAACGAGACGAATTACTATTGGTTACCAAGGACGATCCGATAGCGTGCCTGTCCGGTCTTCAACCTTTCCAGAGCCTCGTTAACCTGGTCAAACCGGTACGTTTCGATCACGGGTTTGATCTCGTGCCGGGCAGCGAATTCAAGCATCTGGGCAATGACCGCCGGGCTGCCCACCGGTGAACCCGATACGGAGCGTTGTCCTCCGATCAGGGGGAACACGCTGAGATCCAGCGGATCGAGCGTCGCGCCGACGAAGTGCATACGGCCCCTGGGACGAAGGGTCCCGAGGTAGGCGTTCCAATCCAGCTTGACGTTGACCGTCGAAATCACCAGGTCAAACCGCCCGGCCGCAGCGGCGATCGCTTCCGAGTCACGGGAGTTTATGGTGTGGTGGGCACCCATCTGGAGAGCCTCTTCCATCTTGGCAGCGGTGGAAGTGAAGGCCGTCACCTCACAACCCCAGGCACGCAGGAACTGCAGGGCCATGTGTCCCAGGCCACCGATCCCGATGACCGCCGTCCTGGAAGTCGGCTTCACGTCGAATTGAACCAGCGGATTGAAGACGGTGATCCCCCCACAGAAAAGCGGCCCCGCGCTTTGGATGTCCATGCCACGGGGCAGCTGCACCACGCTGGTCGAATGGGCACGCACCTGCTCCGCGAATCCCCCATGCCGGCCGACCATGGTTCCCTGGGCCGACGCGCACAAATTGTGATCACCACTGAGACAGGACGGACAGATCATACAATACCCCGCGTGCCAGCCCAGTCCGACCCGGTCACCCACGCTCGCGCCGGTAACGTCCTCACCCGTTTTCGAAATTGTGCCGATGACTTCATGGCCCGGCACCAGCGGGTACTCTGACATGCCCCACTCGTTGTTGAGCATACTCAGGTCGCTGTGGCAGATACCGCAATGTTCGACATCGATTTCCACTTCGTGCCGCCCCAACTCGCCCGGATCGTATTCGAACGGTTTCAGTTCGCCGCCAGCCTCGGTTGCCGCGTATGCCTTGATCATCTTTTGCCTCCATGTGTGGACCCACCGACTTGTTGCCATCCAATATCGGGACAATGCGGAAATCCGCTACAGACAGACCTGCGACGGGTCCAGTCCCGCCGGGATATTGGATATCATTGCAGGGAAACGCCCCCCGGGGGGTGTTTTGCTACAATATATATGTTGTTAGTGAGTACATATTTGACAATATATTTATGTACTTTTTATTTTTTTGACAATAAATATGTTGTCAACTACATAAAAGAGTAATATTCACAATATTAACACACTGAAAACAAAGTAGTTAGCCCAGAAAAGTACCCCCGGGGGCACTTTTGGGAGATAACCTATTAATAACAAACAAGTTAATATTTCCACCCCCTCCATGGATTATGGAATTGGCAACCCGCTAGATCTCCGGCGGCGAAATCCCAAGTTTTGCGGAAAAGATGAACGCAATCGAGTGGGCGCGTTCTTTCATCATCGTTGCCGTGGACCCTTCAAAAAGCTCATCCAGACAGGACGTGAACGTCTCGTACCAGATGGTGAAGTGCTCGCTGGTCAACGCGAGAGGCACATGTGGCTGAAACGGCGACCCCTGATACTGGCTGGCGCCGAAGGCAATGCCTTCCCAGAATGCGACCACACGCGGCATATGGGCCTCCATATCGATATCGGCAAACAAGGGGGCAGCGATGGGATTGCGCAGCAACCGGTCGTAGAAAAGCTCCATGAATTTTGTGATGTCTTCAGTCGTTGTGATATCGGACATGTTGATCTCCCATGGCATTTCTCTTCAGCCTGGCTTAACCTCGTGACCCGTGAAACCCGTGGTGCCTCGTGAAGGAGAAATCATGTTCCTGTTCAATCCTCAGGATTTCGACCCGGGCAACCTTGATGAAACCTCCCACGAAATCATGCGCAAGACAATCCGGTTTTTCGAGGACAAGGGAAAAGCCAGCATCAAGGAAGACGATCAAAAACGGATCTGGTACTCCGAATTCCTTGAGTTCGTCAAAAAGGAACAGGTGTTTGCGACGCTGCTCACCCCCTCGCGGTACGGCAGCGGCCCACAACGATGGGACACCTACCGGATTGCCCGGTTCAACGAAATCCTCGGTTTCTACGGCCTGGCCTACTGGTACACCTGGCAGGTTTCGATCCTCGGCCTGGGCCCCGTCTGGATGTCCGAAAATGGTGGTATCAAAAAGCGGGCTGCGGATCTTCTGCACCAGGGCGCGGTCTTCGCTTTCGGTTTGTCCGAGCGGGACCACGGCGCGGATGTCTACTCCACCGAAATGACCCTGGCCCCCCAGGGCGACGGCACCTGGCTGGCCAACGGATCCAAGTACTACATCGGCAACGGCAACGAGGCTCCGTTGGTATCGACCCTAGGCAAGATGGCCGACACCGGCGAGTTCGTCTTTTTCGCCGCCGACTTCAACCACGAAAAATACGAACTGGTCAAGAATGTGGTGGCCAGCCAGAACTTTGTCGCCGAGTTCGCCCTGCACGACTACCCGGTCACCGAAACCGATATCATCGCCCGCGGAGACAAGGCCTGGGATACGGCGATGAACACCGTCAACATCGGCAAATACAATCTGGGCTGGGCCTCGATCGGGATGTGCACCCACGCTTTCCACGAATCGATCAACCACGCCTCCGGTCGTATTCTATACGGGAATCCCGTGACCGACTTCCCCCATGTGCGCAACCTGTTCGTCGACGCCTACGCGCGCCTGGTCGCCATGCGCCTGTTTGCCCTTCGGGCCGCCGACTATATGCGTGTCGGCTCCACCGAAGACCGGCGCTACCTGCTTTACAACGCCATCGTCAAAATGAAAGTGACCACACAGGGCGAGGAAGTGATCAACCTGCTCTGGGACGTGATCGCCGCCAAGGGATTCGAAAAAGACACCTTCTTCGAAATTGCCGCGCGCGACATCAGGGCCCTGCCCAAGTTGGAAGGCACGGTCCATGTCAACATCGCCCTGATCATGAAGTTCATGGCCAACTACTTCTTCAAGTCCGATGAATTCCCGGAGGTTGGGCGCCAGGACCAGGCGACCGACGATGAGTTCCTGTTCAACCAGGGCCGCGCGCGTGGATTGGGCAAGGTTCGGTTCCATGACTATCGAAAGACGTATGCCGAGCGTAACCTGCGCAACGTGCGCGTGTTCCGCAAACAGACCGCGGTGCTGAAGCGGATGCTCCTGCTTGCTCGACCCAGCAAGAGCCAAAGCCGCGACATCGATTTCCTTTTGGCACTTGGACAGATGTTCACCCTGGTTGTCTATGGGCAGCTGGTTCTGGAAAACGCAAAGATCTGTGGGATCGACGACGATACCATCGACCAGATATTCGAGTTCATGGTGCGTGATTTCTCAGCCTACGCGCTGCAACTGCGTGATAAACCTACGGCAACCAGACTGCAGCAGTGGCACTGTAACCAG
>QNAI01000269.1 GCA_003641745.1 Verrucomicrobiota bacterium
CAAGTGGGCCTTCGACCTGCCCGACACCGGCTTCCTGTTCCCGGGGGACGTGCTGCACTACTATTTTTCGGCAACCGATGCCATTGGCGGAGCGGGCGGCACCGACCTACGGACCGCTATTATGCCCTCGGACACAACGGGGTTCAGCCACGGGATCAACAATGATTTCGGTGATCCGCTGGGTTACAACCAGTCCTTCACCTTCCGTGCCCTGCCCTCGATCCGACTGGGCCTTTCCGGCGTTTACGAACAGCCGATCGCCCTGTTCATCAACGACTTTGCCAACCGTGACCAGGGCAATACCTGGTACAAGGCCCTCAAAAACATAGATGCCGAGGTCCCTGTGGTGATGGATCTGATCTACGACATCTATTACGTCAACGGGCCCAGTTCAGGTGTTGGGAACGGTATCGGCGGACGGGCCGATTCCGGTACTCTGGCGAACTACACGGACATTCTTTACACCTGCGGTGATCTGGGCGTCAATACCATCGCCAACGGCGATTTCCAGAACGATGCCGGTGATGACATCGGGACCCTGACCGGCTGGCTCGATCTCGGGGGCAAGGACATTTTCCTGACCGGCGACGACCTGGCCAGCGACCTGAACCAATCGGGTGGCCAGACGCAAACGTTCCTCAATGATTATCTGGGTGTCAGCCACGTCACGAACCAGATCCGGCCGTTCATCGCCAACCAGGTTACCCCCATGGTCGAGGCCATTGGCGGCAATCCGGTGTTCTCCAGCTCCGTTCAGACCTGGATCGCCTACGGTGGCTGTAAAAGCATCAACTCTTTCGACGGCGTGGATATACTGGGCACCGGCCAGCGATTGGCTGAATTCCAGGATCCTTCCGGCCAGAACGGGCAGTACACTTTCTCGGCCGCGACCCTGAACGTTATTGATCCGGGCCTGACCCAGAGCCGGGCCATCTCGATGCCCGTGGATCTGATGTTTGTCTACACGGATCCCGGTTCTCCCTTCAATTCTCTTTCGGCCCGGGACCAGGTGCTTTACGACGTTCTGTTTTACTTCGAAGTCATTCCCGGTCCCATCGGCGGCGTGACTCCGGGTCTGCCGGGTATCAAGTTCCAAACAAGCAACTTCCCCAACCCCTTCAATCCGGTCACGACGATCATGTACTCCATGCCCAGGTCGGGGCACCTGAAGCTGAACATCTACAACGTGCGCGGCCAACTGGTAAGAACCCTGATCGATGGCGACCGGCCAGCGGGCGCGGATCAGGCTATCGTCTGGGATGGAAGTGACAATCTGGGCTCCAGTGTCTCGTCGGGGGTCTATTTCTACGAAGCACGAGTGGAAAGTGAGGTAAAAATCGGCAAAATGACCCTGGTGAAGTAGCTGGGGAGGCCCAACTTGGGCAGATGAACCCATTATGCCTTGGTTTTGGATGATTCATGTCCAAAATGTGGTATGATTATGCAGTGAATAGGGTGCATTGCACCGAATCTGGGGATTCCGTAGATTCACTTGGCCTTGTTCGCCCATTTTTTATTGATTTCCAGGTTGTCGAAGGGGGCAACTAATGAAACCCCATATCCTCGCTCGTCCTGTTTTGATCCTGATCCTGGTTTTTTCCTTCGCATCCTTTGCCCAGGCCGATGGCGTTCCCCGATTTACCTCCGGCACCGGAG
This sequence comes from Verrucomicrobiota bacterium, assembly GCA_003641745.1. Classification (GTDB taxonomy): domain Bacteria; phylum Verrucomicrobiota; class Verrucomicrobiia; order Opitutales; family Opitutaceae; genus B12-G4. Next base: position 1,657 of record QNAI01000269.1, read on the forward strand.
TGATCCATGGGGGAAGCATCGGTCACGCCAAGGCCGGCGCCGACACCATCAATCTGATGTCCACACGCGATGATCCCACCAACGGTCCCGGTGAACCTACCTACTTTGGTGACTTCGAAGACGCGGCCGGCAATCCCGACTGGAACGGGTGGACCCATTACGACGTCACCGCGCCCACCGGGGGTTCTTTATGGAACGTCAGCAAATACAACCAGCCCAATCCCGATAACCATGCGGCCTGGTGCGGCGACATCGCCTTTGCCGCCTGTGACACCGGCGATGCTCCCGGTGGTTATGGCAACAACTGGAACGAGCTCATCGAGTTCCGTACGACGGTACCCTACCCCTGGAAAAGCTCCACCGTATCGGTCACGGCGACTCTGATGCACGACTGTGAGCCGGGGTACGACTACACCTATCTGAGTTACCAGTATGAGGGCCAGTTCATCGCCAATATGGAGAGCTGGGACGGTACCGGAACCGTTGCCGTGTCGAACTCCGTCGGTTATCTGCCCGGGGAGTATCTCGGTGGCACGGACATCGTGGTGTACTTCCGCTTCAAGTCCGATGGCGGCTGGTCCGACGAAGACTGCTCCTGGCCGTCCGCCGGCGGCTGCCAGGTAGACGACGTCAATATTCACCTGGTCAACGACACCTTTACCGCAGATTTCTTCGAGGATTTCGAGCACGGTGGCGATCCCGATGATTTTGGTATCTGGACCCCCTCCCTTCCCGCCGGTGTGGGTGACTTCGCCAAAATCTGGACGGGCCTGCGGGACATCGATCCCTGTGTCGAAAACTCGAGTCCGCAGGTCGCGTTCATCGACGACGGGATCGTGGTGCCGGGTACCGGAGGCAGCGAATGCATCAACTGGTGCTATGGACCGGGTGGTTACATCGTCAACACGACCGGTGGATTGTACGGGCCTACAGGGCATCTCCACAACGTCGTCGAGTCACCGGTGATGGCCTGGCCCGGACCCAAAAGCGGAACCGGTCCCGATGATGACGGCATCGACATCAGAATAGGGGTCTTTCGTCACGAGGATTTATCCGCCGACGCTCCCGGAATGTTCTACACCTGGAGCGTCCGATCAGCGGACACTGACAATTCCGCGGGGAACGGTGTTCAGGTTATTGCCGAGCAGGGTTGGCGTGATCGGTCCAGTGTCTATTATGGAGGTCCGGACTACATCCGTACCGGAGACGATGTGACCGACCTGATGCAACCCGGCCGCGACGAAGTCCAGATCCAGTTGGGTGTTTACCAGTTAGGCTGGGTTTGGTACTGGATTGGTAACAATGGCTACCCGGCGCCCTATTTCGACAATGTGACCGTCAAAATCTTCCCCTATACGGGGCCGGGCATGTCCGCTCGCGAGTTGGACCTGGCCCAGGACGACTTCCCCGCGCGAGGTTCGATCGATACCGGTGATCTCGGTTCACACAGCGTGCGCTTCGACGCGGCCAACAATATTGCACTTCCTTCGGACCTATGGACCGATCCCGGGGACTCGATAACCGTTTACATCTCTCCGGTCCGATCGGGCGCTGACTTCGATGGTAATCCCGAGCTGCATTACATCGTGAACCGTAATCCTGTCTTTGATCCGTACCGGACATCCGGTTGGCCTGCCATGGGTTCGGCAACCGGCAGGCCGGCCGTCGGCTCCAGCGGCCAGCCCACCCCTTACAAATGGGCGTTCGATCTGCCCGACACCGGTTTCCTGTTTCCGGGAGATGTGCTGCACTACTTCATCTCCGCGACCGACGCCATCGGTGGCGTGGGCGGAACCGATCCCCAGACCTCGCTCATGCCCGCCGATACCACCGGCTTCAGCACCGGCTTCGGCGACCCCATGGGTTACAACTCCACCTTCGTGATCCATGCCTTGCCGAGCATCCGAAGCGATGGTGTACAGCCGAGAATCCTGTTCATCAACGATTTCGCCAACCGGGGCGGGGAGAATGAATGGTACACCGCCCTGAATAGTTTAGGACTGTTGGTGGGTGAGGATTATGACGTCTACTACGTCAACGCTCCCAGTTCCGGAGTCGGCAACGGCATCGGCGGGCGGGCCAACGATATTCTGCTCGAGGGCTACACTGAGATCCTTTATACCTGCGGCGACTTGAGCGTGAACACCATTTCCAACGGCGACTACAACAACGATCCCGGCGATGATGTCGGGGTTCTGAAGGCCTGGCTCGACGACGGCGGCAAGGACATGTTCCTGACCGGCGATGACCTGGCTTCCGATCTGGCTCAGGCCGGCGCGGTGACAATGGATTTTCTGGAAAACTACATGAGTGTCGGATTGTTCTCTTTCGATGTCCGGACGCTGATAGGCAACCAGGTATCCCCGTTGATCGCGACTTCACCCTTGAACCCGGTTTTCAACGGATCCCTGGAGAGCTGGATTGCCTACGGTGGTTGTCCTGGTACAAGAACTTTTGACGCTGTCGAAGTTAAATCCGGCGCCATGCGAATTGCCGAATTCACCGACCCCGCCGGCCAGCCGGGAGCCTACTCCTTTTCGGCCGCCACGTTGGACTCATCGGCTGGGCTGTTGGGCACCAGCCGGGTCATATCCCTCCCTTACGATCTGATGTCCATCTACACGGATCCCGAGGCCCCGGGCCATCACCTTGCGGCCCGCTCCCAACTGCTCAGGGACGTTCTGTACTACTTCAGCGCCTGCATGATCATTCCGCCCGTGTCGGGTGTGGATGTGCCGGACATTACGTTCCGGACCAGCAACTATCCCAACCCCTTCAATCCGAGCACAACCATCAAGTACTCGATGCCCAAGGACGGTCATCTGAAATTGAGCATCTACAATGTGCGCGGCCAACTCGTTAAAACCCTGATCGATGGCGACCGGCCCGCCGGTGCGGACCAGTCCATCGTGTGGGACGGAAGCAATAACCTGGGTTCCTCCGCGGCGAGCGGGCTCTATTTCTACGAAGCCCGCGCCCTGGGAGACGTTCTTGTCGGAAAGATGACCTTGCTCAAATAGTTTCCCGATTCCCCCTAAGGGAGATGATCATGAAAACCTTGAATATATTCGCCTGTGTATTGGCTATTTGTCTGCTTGTCACCGTTTCGGTGCAGGCCGAGGACCAACCCCGGTTTACTCGCGGCGGCGACATGACCCACGGCGGGAGTCCCGGTTTCGCCAAGGCCGGCGCCGACACCATCAACCTCATGGCCGCCTCCGACGACCCGACCAACAACGCCGATCCCCGCGACGGCGGTCTCGAACCCTATTTCGATGGAGACTTTTCGGACGCCGCGGGCCTTCCCGACTGGAACGGGTGGACCCACTACGATATTACGCGAAAAAATTCGATTCACTGGAACGTGAGCAACTACAATCAGCCCGATCCCTCGAACCATGCCGCCTGGTGCGGGGACATCAATTTCGCAGCCTGCGATACCAGCGACGCTCCCGGCGGATACGGTAATTACTGGCGTGAAATCCTCGAGTTTCGCCAGGCCGTTCCCAACCCGGGCTCCAGCTCGGTAGTTTTTCTGACCGCCACCATGATCATGGATACGGAGCCCGCCTACGACTACATCTACCTGAGCTACCGGATGAAGGATCAATTCTACACCGACCTGCAGGTATGGGACGGCGGCGGCACCGTTGCGGTCAGTGATTCCCTGATTTACCTGCCAGGCGATTATGTGGATGGTACGGATATCGCGCTCTACTTCCGCTTCAAGTCCGATGGCGGTTGGTCTGATGAGGATTGCTCTTTTCCTTCGGCTGGCGCCTGCCAGATCGACGACATCAACGTCCACCTCGATAACGGCGGCTTTATTGCCGATTATTTCGAGGATTTCGAACACGGGG
>QNAI01000270.1 GCA_003641745.1 Verrucomicrobiota bacterium
CGTCAGACCGACCAGCAGTTCGTACAAAACCACACCCAGCGAATAGATATCGGTGCGCGTATCGATATCGGTATTGGTCGGGTCGGTCTGCTCGGGGCTCATGTAGGCCGGCGTGCCGATCACATGGCCCAACTGGGTGAACATGGTGCGCTCGACTGCGCGCTGTTCGGTGGCCCGCGCGATACCGAAATCGATGATCTTGGGCACCGGCTTGCCGTCCACCTCGGTGACCAGGATGTTCCCGGGTTTGAGGTCGCGGTGGATGATGGCCTTCTGGTGGGCGTGCTGCACCCCGGCGCAGACTTCGGTCACCAGATCGAGCCGTTGCCGCGTCGTCAGTCGCTTGGCGTCGCAGTAGCGGGTGATCGGGACGCCCTCGACAAACTCCATGACGAAGTAGGGGCGCCCCTGTTCGGTTTGGCCGGCGTCGTACACGCTGGCAATGCCGGGATGGTTCATCAGGGCCAGGGTCTGCCGCTCGAGCTCGAACCGCGCCACGACAGCGCGGGTGTCCATGCCCGGCTTGATGACCTTCAGGGCGACCATGCGCTCGATCGGTTCGATCTGCCGGGCCAGGAAAACCTCACCCATGCCGCCTTCACCCAGGCGCCGAATTATGTGGTAGGGCCCAATGGCCGCAGGAATACCGGTCGAAGCAGATGACCCGGCCGAGGGCTCGGCGGCGATCGTGGCGTCGGGGTCAGGGGCGCGCTCCGGATCTTCGGGCAGTTCGGTCTTGTCGGTCGGGTCCTGGGACATGGGTATCCTTCGGTTGGACGGGTTGGGTGAGTAATGTAGACCATTCTACTTGCATTTCATGGGATTGGCACCCGGGATTCAGTGAGCACACCTATCGCCCAATTGGGAAGGGATAGGATTTTGCCGTATTATTGACACCAAAGAGGGTGTGGGTTGTTATAGCTATGAATATCCACACCGGATAGAGCTTCGATCCCAAACCCTCAACTCCTGAATCGAGCAACAATGAGAACAATCCAAATGACCCTCGACGATGATCTCGTAGCCGCAGTTGACCTTGTGTCAGAAGAACTGCAAACGAGCCGCTCGGCCTTTACCCGGCAGGCTTTGCGGGATGCCCTCGCCAAACACCACCGGCAACTGAAGGAAAAACAGCACCGGCTGGGCTATGAAAAGCACCCTCGGGTTTCCGAGGAATTTGGAGACTGGGAAACCGAGCAGGTGTGGGGTGAAGAATGAAACGAGGGGAAATTCGCTGGTACCGGTTTCAACAACCGGACAAGAAACGGCCGGTGTTGATTCTGACGCGGGATACCATCATTGAATACCTGAACGAAGTGACAATCGCCCCGGTGACCAAGACTATTCGCTCTATCCCGACGGAAGTGGTTTTGACGGAAATGGATGGTGTGCCCAAGGATTGTGCCGTCAATTGCGACCACCTTCAAACGGTGTCCAAGGGAAAGATCGGTGCGATAATAACGACCCTGTCAGTCGAAAAAATGGCTGAAGTCGGACCGGCGGTGAGGTTCGCGTTGGGTTTCAGCTGACTCGAGTCCTGGCTTCAAATATGTTATCCTTACAAAACCCGTGAATGCCATAACTGCATGTTGCCAAACTGGGCCCCGAAGGAATCGTCCATGAAGTTTTCCAGCATTCCCGTTAACCGGATAATTTCGGAAAAACATCCACTGGTTGTGCTGGGCTTGTCTGCAACCATAGCGGTAGTCCTGGTTCTGCGATGTTTCAATGCCGTTTTTTATCCCATTCTTTTTAATGAAGATGGGACCCAGATTTTTGCCTACTTCCTGAACAACCCCTATCCGTCCGAGATATTCCGGTTTTATGAAGGGTATATATCCCTCATTCCGAACTTGATTGGATTCATTACTACCTCACTGTTTCCAATGCATGTTGTCCCATACCTGATGGTTTCCATTTCCCTGGGGTTTGCCGTCGTCGCCCTGTCGATGTTTTCCCTGAGGCGTTTCAGGTTTATCATGCCAGACGATAAATCCAGGATCCTCGTGTGTCTGATTGTTGCCTTGTTCCCTCTTGGTAACCACGCCCTCGTGACCAACGTGACTTTTTCGATCTGGAATATTTTTACAATAGCGCTGTTGATGATTTTGTCCCCGCTCCCCAATTCCAAATGGGCAAGATCAGCACAATTAGGATTTATTGCCTTGGCGGTCTTTTCACATCCATACAGCGTCCTGTTGATTCCGATCTGCATCGCCTTGATTTTCATGCGGCCTTCGCTGCCCGACAGGATGACCAATGCCGGTATTGTCGTGTTGGCTGTTTTGTATTTTTTTCTCGGCGTAAACAGATCGGTGGTCATTCCCCAGGCGGATGTCACAACCATCCTTGTCACCTTCGAATGCATCGTTCACAGAATCGTATTCGAACCGGTTTTTGGAAATAATCTCCGCATGATCCTGCAGGAGGCAGGTCAACCTTCGGTCATCTATCTGTTGGCCTCGTTCATCATGGCGGCCCTTGTGGCCGTGGTTGCAAACAATACCAAAACCCCGGAGTTGAAAAACAAACTGCCGATGTTCGGTTTCCTGTTGTTCGTGGTTTTGTCACTGACTTATATCTCGGTATTTGGACGTTTGGGAAAATATGAAAGCTTTTTGTCCTTTGCCTGGGCCCAAAGGTATTTCTACACCCAGCAGTTACTGTTTGTTTTCATGATCGTGCTGTATGCCGTCGGCCTGGCAAGCTGGAAACGGTGGACAACCATCGCCAAAATCGCGGTGGCCACATTTCTGGTATGTTACGTATCCTATCTGAACATTCACCACGTCCCATATTTCAAGACCTCCAGGGAACACGGGATTGCGACCATCAGGTTTCTCCGGGAGGCCGACAGGCAGTTGAGCATCAGCAGAAGCAGGGGGGAAGTCCCTCAGCAGATGATCCTGCATCGTGACGGCAAGTGGGACATCAAGATCATTGTCCCGGGAAATGAAGAGCACCGATGAACATCAACACGACAAAGATCCGTATCCTGCTCACGATCGCCGCGGTGCTCGTCACCGCGGCGATTGCCCAGGCCGTGCCGATCACCTTCCAGGTCCGCATGCCTCGGCAGATCGAATTGGGCACCTTTGATCCCGACAACGATTTCGTCGACCTCGCCGGCACCTTCAACGGCTGGGGCGGCGACCCGCTCACGGTCATGGCCGATTCCGACGGCGACACGATATACGAGATCACTCTCAACGGTTTTACATCGTCGGAGACCATCGAATTCAAGTTTCGCATCAATGGCCAATGGGACGGGACTGAGGAGTTCCCCAACAACGGGCCCAATCGCGTCTACACCGTACAACCAAGCGACAACCTGATCCTGGTCTGGTACAGCGACGATGAGCCGGGAGCGGGGGAGATCGGTGAGCTTCACTGGTGGAACGACTCGGTCTTCTACGAAATTTTCGTGCGCAGTTTCCAGGACAGTGACGGTGACGGGATCGGCGATTTCCCAGGCCTGACCCAGAAACTCGACTACCTCAACGACGGCGACCCGGAAACCAGCGACGATCTCGGCATAACGGGAATCTGGCTCATGCCCATCAACGACTCGCCGAGTTACCACGGTTACGATGCCGTCGACTACCGCAGCATCAATCCCGACTACGGGACCATGGCGGATTTCCAGACGTTCCTCGATGCCGCCCATGCCCGCGGGATCAAGGTCATCATCGACTACGTCATGAACCATTGTTCGAACCAGCACCCGTGGTTCGTGGCATCGGCCCAGAACAACCCGGCCTACCGCGATTATTTCCGCTGGTCACCAAACGACCCGGGACAGACCGGTCCCTGGGGCCAGGATCTCTGGCACTGGAATTCTTCCGGCTATTATTACGGTCTTTTCTGGGGCGGCATGCCGGATCTCAACTACGGGACCCCCGCCGTGAAGAACGAAATGTTCGACACCGCGACCTACTGGCTCGACACCATCGGCGTGGATGGCTTCCGTCTTGATGCCGTGCTCTACATATTCGAAGAAGGGGACCAGGTTCAGAACACCGACTCGACGCTGCAGTTCTGGCAGGACTACAATGCTCACGTCAAGGCGGTGAATCCCGATGTCCTGTCGGTGGGCGAGGCCTGGGCCAGTTCCACCATCGTGGAGCAATACGTTACGGAGGATCGCCTGGACATCTGTTTTGAATTTGACCTGTCCTACGTCACGCTCGATGCGGTTAACAACAGCTATGCCGACAACCTGCGCAGCAAGGCAGCCCAGGTCTACGGCCTTTATCCGTATCTCCAGTTCGGAACCTTCCTGACCAACCACGACCAGAACCGCTCTTTCGAGGTCCTCGGCTTCGACGAAGGCAAGGCGAAGGTGGCCGCGGGAATCTATCTGACCCTGCCTGGCATACCGTTCGTCTATTACGGCGAAGAAATCGGGATGATTGGTTCCGGGGCCCACGAATACATCCGCTCACCCATGCAATGGACCGATGGTTCCCAAGCCGGCTTTACCACCGGAGTGCCCTGGCAGCCGGTCAACGGCAACTACCAGGAATTCAACGTGCTGGTGGAAGAGCAGGACCCTACCTCGTTGATCAACTGGTACAAACAGCTGATCAACGTGCGCAACCAGACGCCGGCCCTGCGCCGCGGCATCCATGAACCGCTGACCAGTTCCGCGTCACCTGTCATGTCGTTTGTGCGAATCCACGAGCAGCAGACCGTGATGTGTCTGGCAAATACAGCATCTGGCAAAGAGAACGGCATCACCCTGACCGGTTCGGCGGCCAGTCTGGTGCCGGGTATCCACACGATCACCAACCTGCTCGACCCCGGCGACACCTTCGACATTACGGTCAGCCCGTCGTACGAAATCACCGGTCTGAATTTGGCTGGATACGAAGTGGCGGTTTACCGGTTCGTGGGCGCCTCGGGAGTTGAATCCGGCGACGCCGGCCTGCCGGGAGCGGGGCTTTTGCTCGGCCAGAGTTATCCCAACCCTTTCAACCCATCGACCACCATCCATTATTCGTTGCCGTCCCAATCATACGTCCGACTGGGCGTTTACGATGTGGCTGGTCATGAGGTCGCGGTCGTCGTGGAAAAGGTGCAGGCGGCGGGCCCGCATGAGGTGCGCTGGAACGGTACCGATACCAAGGGGCAGTCACTGAGTGCCGGAGTGTATTTCCTGCGCCTGGATGCCGGGGGACAGACGAGGATGTCGAAGATTACACTGATTAAATGAGAGTGCCTCAATGCATGTGTTGTCATACCAACCAAATCAGCCAAGCACGCCCCGAGCCCTCATTGCCCTGGAATACAGCACCAAGCCGAGCGCCACGAAAAAGATCACCACGGTGAATACCAACCCGGATGTGCCCGAAATTTCTATACCATCGGAGACCCCGTAGTTGTAGATCGCGGTGATGATCATCGCGGCCAGGGACACCATGAACACCGGCATTGCCAGACCCTTCCGCATCAAAAGCAGAACGCTGCCCAGAACACTGCTCCACACGGCCAGAGCCCAGAACGCCACGA
>QNAI01000271.1 GCA_003641745.1 Verrucomicrobiota bacterium
ACTCCGGCCGGCACTTGAATCGTTTTCGAGAAGGTAAGACTCTGTCCGACGCCCAAGGTCATTCCATCGGCCACGGTCGCATCGGTAACCTGCAGACCGCTCTCCTCACTGCCTGCGACGGGAATCAGTACGATGCGATCCCGCCAGGGTCCCCGAATCGGAACCGAACCAAGATTCCGTATGGTCCAGCGGACAGTCTCCGTCGAACCAGCAAGCACTGCTTCGGGACCCTCAACAACGGCGATGGCAAGATCCTGATCCGAAGTCGCTCCTTCCACGAACTCGTATGCCCCCAGATCTGCCGGCGTGCCAGCACCCGTGTTTGCCGTTCGTGGATCGTCATACCGAGCCATGCCGTAGAAATCCTCAGGTGGCGCGACCGATCCGTCGGCTGCATCAATGACCGCGGATGCGTAACCCGGACGAAAATCACCGTTCAACCGATCCCGGTAACGCGGATCTACGGAGATGTTGCCATTGCTCCCGGTCTGATCCTGGATACCGCCATAGTGAAGAGCCCCCTCATCGGGACACCAGACATTGGTATAGGAAACGCGCATTGTGGTCGTTGAACCACCGTCGATGCCGATACCGGCGCTGTTTGACACAATAGTATTGATTGAAGTGGTCGTACCGCCGTGGCCAAACAAACCGATCCTGCAATCATCAACCGTTGTATTCACTACCATGATATCGCCTCCGCTGAACGCGGCCACGCCTCTATCACATCGTGAAAAAACAGATCCCGTAATTGTGGCATCGGCACTACTCACAAGGATGCCGTCGAAAAGCGTATCTTGGACCAGGCAATTGGTAAGGGTTATCTCGGCATGGCCACCTGTCGTTATGGCGGCGGAGCGATTCCAAGTGCCGCTCAAGGAACCTCCAGAGTTGAGAACTCTGACGTAACTGAGTGAGCTGTCGCCATTGAGGTCGAGTCCGATCCAATCGCCGGCCGCGGCCGACGTGGAATCTCCATCGCCATTGGTGTCACCACCCACGGAATCATCGGCTTCTGAAGTAAAGACCACAGGAGCAACTAGAGACCCGTCCACTTCCAACTGCCCACCAGCCGATACGACGAGCTTGGTACTCGGAGAGAACTTGACCGTCGCTCCCTTCAGGATACGCAAAGTCGCTCCTGAGGGCACTGTCACATCGCCCGTGACATGGTGCACCTGATTGCCGAGCCATACTTCGCCGGTCGCGGCCAATGTTCCTGAATGATTCTGGACCAGATAGCGAAGGTCGGCTGTCGCCGGTATTCCCAGGGTTGCTCCAGCAGCGGCCGCGATGCCATTCCAGCTTCCGGGCATGGGAAGCGACCGGTCCCCATCCAGGTTGGTGTCTCCACCGACACTGTCATCGTCGATGGTCGTCAAGACCGCATCCTGCTCCGTATCACTTTGAATTTCGAGAGTGCCTCCGTCCGCCACGTACAAGCTTGCGCCAGGTACGAATTTCACTACGGCTCCGACCTCGATGGTCAGAGTCGATCCGGACTCGATCGTCACCATGCCGTCGACGACATGCACCATGTCCGCTGTCCAGGTCTGATCACCCGTCACGGTGCCGCTGCGCCAGTTGGCACCATTTAACACGCAGACCTGCAGACTATCATCGTCAGGTATGGTCCCGTCCGTCTCCCGGACCGTGGCTCGCAATTCATACCATCCGTCACCCAAAGACAGGGAATTCCAAGTCAGATCCTGGTCGATCGGGGCAGCGTCCGCCAGGCGAAAGGATTGATCTTCGCTCGATAGCGTCAGGTCAATCGCGGTCGTGCCAAGGTTGATCGAGAACGTGCGCCAGGAAATCGTTTCCGCGCCATGGAGAAATATTCTGGACGGCTGTCTCAGGGATATTTCGGGAATACTGCGTCGGAAAAGTGTCCCGTCTGCTCCTGGGTAGAGAGTCCCTTCGCCTGTCGGCAGACCTCCAAAAACCGTGACCTGATTATCGGTCAGGTCGTCTGACTCCCGAGTGTAGAGCGCGATGCGTCCGCCCGCACTTCCCCTGGTTTTCCCGCCATAACCATCCGCGCTGATGGAACCTTCGCCGGATACAGAGCCCGCATCCAACCAGATCGAGCCTCCGCTGCCACCGGCGTAGCCGCTCGAGCCCAAACCATCGGCCGAGATCGTTCCATTCAACTGGAGTCCCTCGTCTACAATGAGTCCAATGGCGCCACCTCCGGCCGACCAATGCAAAATCCCCACTACACCGGCGGAGCCCAGATCCAATGGTTCGCGCTCCGAACCATAGATGTCGCGAGGCTTCGAGGCACCACCCAGACCTCCGTGTGACGCTCCACCTGATGTCGGGGTACCTGGCCCCTTGCCCGCCGTATAGCCCAGACCGTCGGCAGTAATCTGCGATCCGACTTCCAGCACCATTTCACCGGCCCGAATAGAGACACCCTGCCCAACCCAGACATCCTCAACCGGATTCGAGTTGTCTTTGCTTCTGGCGACAACCGCAGACTCGTCCTCAATCGAGAACAGATCAAGGACATGAAGATGCGATCCACCCCCCAGAACGAGTTCACTCTGGTCATCAAGCGACAGTGCTCCAAATACGGATTCGCTGTCCTTCAATAATTCCAGTCGCTCCGTGACCCGCACGCTGGTCCCTTCAACCGACTTGTCCACGAATACCATGGTGCCTGCTTCACCAGTCGCCGACGTCGCTTCAGGGGCTGAGACCGATGATCCCAGAAAACCCATGAATCCGGAAGCATCGTTGTAGTAGACGGCAATTCGACCTCCCCCACTGCTGCGCTCAAGAGGCCCAACCGGGCCACTGTCAGCCTGGACAGCGCCGTTGCCCTCGAGAACACCAGTATCAATCCAGATAGACCCGCCGGTGGCGCCGGAATAGGCGTTAGACCCCATACCGTTGGCTGTGATGCTGCCATCAAGTTGAAGTGTGCTATTGACGATGAGCTTGATCGCACCGCCTCCGGCCGACCAATGCAATACCCCCGCATTACAGGCGGAACCCAGGTCTATCGGTTCGGCGAATGAACCATAGACATCAGCTGTGCCCTGCCCCCCCCGACCACCATGAGCCGCACCGTGCGAGGATGAGTTTCCCGGACCATTGCCTTCAGTATAGCCTTGGCCGTCAGCCGTTATCATGGATCCCGACTCTATGGTAAGATCAGCGGCCCGGATGGTCACACCTTCACCCACCCAAGCGCCGTCGACCATGTCAGAGCGGTTCTTTCCCTGGGCCAGGAGGGTTGAGTCCCCTTTGATCCTGAGCATTCCATCAACCTCCAGCGAGGCACCGCCACCCAGGACGAGCTCCGCTTCATCTTCCAGAATCAGTTCGCCGAAGGACGTCTCGCTGTCCGGGAGCAGTTCGAGTCGCTGCGGCACCCGCACCGACCAATTGCCCACCGTCTTGTCGACAAAGACCAGTGTACCCGCCTCGCCCCAGGCTCGCGAAGCCTCACCCGGAGAGACCGAGGCAGCGGCATACCCCGTGAATTCGGCCCCATTGCGATAGGTGACGGCTACTCGACCACCCGCACTGCTTCGTTCAGTAACGCCTCCGGCACCACCTTGGGCACTTATGATCCCGGCTCCGCGCAGAACATCAGTATCGATCCAGATCGACCCGCCACTGCCTCCGGCGTAGGCGCCAGACCCCATGCCGTTGGCCGTGATGCTGCCGTCAAGTTGAACCGTATCATCGACCACCAACTTGATCGCGCCACCTCCGGCCGACCAATGTAATACCCCCGCATTACAGGCTGACCCCAGGTCCACCGGCTGGTAGATCGATCCGTACACCGGCGCTGTTCCCTCGCCGCCTCGACCACCATGAGCCGCACCGTGCGAGGATGAGTTTCCCGGACCATTGCCTTCAGTATAACCTTGGCCGTCAGCCGTTATCATGGATCCCGACTCTATGGTAAGATCAGCGGCCCGGATGGTCACTCCCTCACCCACCCAAGCGCCGTCGACTTGAGCACCGGTGTTCTTACCGACGCAGACTACCGTAGCCCCCGTTTCAACGGTAAAGCCACCCGTGACGGTCAGACTCGAACCACCACCAATGGTCAGGGTGGCCCCTCCGGAGACCACGACCGAATCGTAAGTTTGAACGGAATCTTCGGGCAGCGAGAAATCAGACGTCACCTGGAGCGATGCAGCGTGGCAAACGCCGGGCCTGATCGCCACGATCACGGCTGCGAGCCACAGCCTCCAGAATTCTCGATGCGCCATGACAAACGAACGGTCCTTCTCCATAATGGAAGCATAGGGAATCCTCGTAAAACCAGCAATTTTAAAGCGACCAGTCCCGTCAATTGTATCGGCTTCTTAACCACACTATTAGCCCAGGGAATCAATATTTAGGAATAACCCTAAAAGTCGCCTGGGAAATATCCCTATCATCGGATCGGATCCTGAATTTCAAGAGCTGAATCAACGAATTTGCACTGCCATTCACCGGCCCGGGATCGCCAGGTCGCGAAGGGTAACTCCGTTCACGCACGATGGCGAAGCCACCACCTTCTCCTGATGACCACACCGGAATTCCTTTCTCCATGATTGAGTCGGAGCTGGAAGTCGCATTGAATCTCCCGCTATATGAGCGCCGAACCCCGTCTTCAGTTCCTTCAGATCAACGATCTCCACTACCGGGATTTCCGCCACGAACTCGATACCAGCACCTACCATGACGCCAATACGCGGGCCGGCTGGTTGCTTGAGGCCCTGCGCAAACAAGGCAGCCTGCCTCCGGTCGATTTCGTTCTGGCCATCGGCGACATGGTACACGGGGAGTCGCTCGAGGCCCTGGAAAGGGAATGCCCGGCCATGGCCGCCGCCCTGAACGAACTGCCGGTCGAGGTCTTTCCTGCAATGGGGAATCACGAGGTCAAACAGTCCGAGGGAGACCCGGAATGGGAACTGCCCTACCGCGATGCCTATAGCGTCAACGACCACTACAGTTTCGAGAGGGAGGGTATCGCTTTTATTGTATTCAACAATGCGGGAACCTCAAACGACCTTCCATCCGCTGTCCGGGAGAAGCGTCTCGGAAATCTGCAGCGGTTGCTCACCCGGCACCGCAACCAGCCCAAGATAATCGTCTGTCATGTCCCCCTGGTTTGTATCCGCGACGAGCCCGAGCTGAAGGCGAGTATGGGTTTCCCTTCCTATAAATGTCTTGAACCGGAGATTCTCGAAGCGATTGAAGCCGAGGCAGATTCCGTCCTGGCCGTGCTCAGCGGCCATATCCACATAACCGGTTGCGTTGTCCGGAAAGGCATCCACCACCTCATTGCTTCGGGTCCGGCCTCCTTTCCGCACGACATCGTTCACTTCTCTGTTTTCGAAGATCGGATCGACGTCGAGGTGATTCAACTGCCCTCCAATCTCTGGGTGCCCGAAACCAATATTCACGGAGCCTTACGACACGGACGGGACTTCACCGACAGCCAACACCAGACCCCGCTCGCCTACATCTGCGGCAATCCCGATGAAC
>QNAI01000272.1 GCA_003641745.1 Verrucomicrobiota bacterium
CCGCAGGGCCCGAACGTCACTCTCCTTCCTGGAACGCCCTCGGACAGGTCGGGGATCAGGTATCGGGAAAGACCTCTCCAGAGGTGATCAGACCGCTCTTGGTTCCCACTGAACCTGCCTCCAGGCCACCGGGTGAGATTCTCGCGGCCCAGGCCCGTGTGGCCGAGTTCCCGAAGGGGTTGCCACCGCTGGGCAACCGTGGGGTGGGGGGGCAAAGCCGACCGCCCGGCCCTGAAGCGGCAAGAATTACCGTACCCCAGGGGGCGGGGATTGCCGACTCCTCGGGGTCTGATCCGGCGTCGACCGGGAAAGAAAATTTTCTACTGACTGATAATCAAAAGGTTAAAAGTTCACGCAGCACTGATGGCATTGAGGATGCTTTGTCTGGGATTCGTATGCGTCGTCCGCAGGATAATCGAACCCAATCAAACGGTCCCTTGAATCTGAACTCAAGACGGGCCGACGGATCCTTCGATCTGACTCCCAGTCAGGTTCAGGCGGGATCAGTGGTGCGTTCGATGTCACCTGGGCGTGAGAGCGAGACCCGTGAGAGCGATCCCTCCGTCCGGGATGTCCGGCCGACCGCCGGCCTGACCACGACAGAGGTTCGGCCGGGTTCCTCCGCTTCGAGTTCTTCCCTGCAGGCCCCGCGCCAGGCCGAAGCCGCATCCGTGCTCGAGAACCTGCATCGGATGGCCGAACAGGCGACCGCGCGGTCCCAGAACCGGATGTCGATGACCCTCCGACTGGAGGATGGCAGCAGTATCCGCATTCGCCTGGTCCGTGAAGGGGGCAAGTTCCATACGGTGATCCACACGGATCTGCCCGGGATGGAAACAGCCCTGCGTCAGAATTGGTCCCAGTTTTCTCAGGATGCCGGTGACCGTGGCTTCAAGTTCATGTCCATGTCGTTCGCCGATCTCGGTGGTTCGCCCGATCGCGATCGGACCTCATCCGGCGACCAGACAGCATCTGAATTCTCCGAGATCGTCTCCGAGACTCCCGCCAGCAAGGCCGCGGTGTCCTCGGTCGAATCCGACTCCCGCCGTTCAAACCGGCATGCAACCGCTTCAACCAACGGATCGGGCCAACTCCGCGCCTGGGTCTAAACCTTATCATGAGTACTGTCGCCCCTATTCAAGCCACTGCGGCTGACCCCGTCACCGCGGCCTCGGTCCGCACCCCCAAGCAGGTGCTCGGGCAGGAGGACTTCCTGAAACTGCTCGCGGTGCAGTTCTCCTCCCAGGATCCCCTCAAGCCAATGGAGGATACCGATTTCATCGCTCAGATGGCCAACTTCAGCTCGCTCGAGATTCAGAACAGCATGGCCGCCAGCCTGTCCAGCCTGTCTTCGAGCCAGCAACTCTCGGCCGCCCAGATGATTTTGGGCAAGCAGGTCGATATCCTCGATCCGGTTGATGGCAAGGTCTCGGGCCAAGTCAGTGCCGTCTGGATAGATGGCAACAAGACCATGCTCACGGTCAAAGGACAGAATTACGATTTCGATTCGATTTCGCGCATCGAGATGAACAACCCAGAGGCCTGATCCCGGGCACCTATCCAAGGACAATCTTATGGCACTTATCGGATCACTGAACAGCGGCATCAGCGCGCTGAGGAATTTTGCCCGCGGCCTCGAGGTCATCGGCAACAATATCGCCAACGTCAACAGTGTCGCCTACAAGGGCGCCACCACCAAATACACCGACTCCTTCAGTCAGTTCCTGGCCAAGCCGGCCAGTTCTCCTTCAGATGGAAACGGTTCCAACACCTCGGCCTCGCAGATCGGCATGGGGGTGGAGATTTCCGGTATTCAGTCGAAGTTTCTCCAAGGCTCTCTGTCGTCGACCGGTCAGACCAGCGATTTGGCTGTAGAAGGCCAGGGTTTCTTCCAGGTGCGCAATGTTCCGGACAATAAGGTCTTTGCGACCCGGGCGGGTGATTTTCGCACCGACGACCGCAGCTTCCTGGTCAGCAATGACGGCTATCGCGTCCAGGGCATGAGTGGGGGCACCGCCTCCTGGAGCGCCGAGGTGGTCAATGGGGAGTTGAATTTCGTCAAGACTATCGTGCCGCCTGCTTCGGTGGGTGACATTCAGATCACTTATCAACCCACTTTCGCCAACGGACTGCTGACCAACAACACCGGCGGCGCCTTCACCGATGCGGAGATCGAGGCTCTTGCGCCGCGGATGGATTCCTACACCATCGCCACCAACGGCGATGTGAAGGCCACCCTGACCGCAACGGGCGACGAGATCGTACTCGGGCGCATCCTGTTGATGAATTTCCAGGACCCCACGGCCCTGACCCGTGAAGGTTCCAATCTCTTCAGCGGATTTGATGCCGCCGGCGTGATTGGATCGCTCAATCTCAGTGCTTCGGAGAACACGGCCGGAACCAACGGCCTGGGTTCGATTCGAGCCGGAACGCTTGAGCTCTCCAACGTCGATCTGACCGAGGAGTTCGCGAATATGATCACCACCCAGCGCAGTTTCCAGGCTGCTTCGCGCATTATCACGGTCAGCGATGACATCCTCGAAGAGGTGGTCAATCTCAAGCGCTAACCCCTGCTCAAGGAGATCCAGACATGGCTGACGAATCCAAAGAACAGGCTGCCAACGCATCGGCCAAAGGCGGACGGGGAGCGATTGTTCCCCTGCTGCTGGTGGTGGTGCTGGTTCCGGCCCTTTCCTACGCAATGACACAGTTCCTTATCATCCCGAGGATTGAAGCCGCGGTCGCTTCTTCCGGGCACAAGACCGAGCCGGTCGAGCACCAGGAATTGCCGAACACGCACAAAGCCAGCGCCAGTCACGCGGTCGAATTCAAGGACATCGTGAGCAACCTGGCCGGTTCGATGAAGAGCCGCTATATCAAGGTCAGCTTTACCGCTTACAGCGCGGATCCGGGAATCGAGGAGCGTATGGAGCACGAGAAAGCCAAGCTCCTCGATGCTACCCTGGGTATCCTCTCTTCACTGACCGTGGCAGAACTCGAGGAGGCCGGAATCAGGAACCGGGTCCGTACCGAGTTGTTACTTTCGTTTGAGGCCGTTCTTCACGCCCGGCTCTTCGAGGAACTCTATTTTTCAGAATTCGTGATTCAATAAGCTATGGATACTGAGGGCAATACAGGGATGGACGCCCCGGATACCGACGCTGTTGAAGCGTCGCCGGTCACCGCACCGGAAACGGTCCAGTTTTTTGATTTCCAGGGGAATCTCCGGACGGACGTGGATGCTTCCACCGTCCGCGACTATGATTTCAGCAACCCGGTCTTTCTGCCCGAGGCGGAACTGCGTCAGATCCGGCTGCGGCACGAGGACCTGTCCCGCTACCTCTCAGCCCGTCTTTCCATTTTCCTGCGCAAGGATGTCTCCATCGAGATGGGTTCGTTGGTTTCGCAGACCTATTCCGATTTTACCGAAAGCATCCCGGAACCATCCCACCTCGTGCTATTCAAGGTCGAGCCGCTCTTCGGAGTGGGTGTCCTCGAGCTCGATCCCGGACTCGCCCTGCACATCGCCGATCGAATGCTCGGAGGCCGCAATGACTCGCTTGAAAGCACCGGTTATCTGACCGAGATCGAAGTCAACCTGGTGGACGATGCCGTCCATCTGCTGCTCGAGGAGTGGTGCCGCCAGTGGAGGAGCGAAAGCAACCGGGAGCTCAAACACACCCTTATCGGTCGCGAGACCAATGGCCGCTTCCTGCAGACCTCACCCTCCAATGCGGTCGTGCTGGTCGCGGACATGCAGGTGAAGATGGGAGACTGCGAAGGCAGTCTCCGGATCTCCGTTCCCTATTATACCCTGGAACCGCTGATCAAAGAGATCCAGCAGGGGCGCCAGAAGCAGTCCTCCGGGCTGGCTCTGGAGAGCGGAACCGAATGGCGGGCCTCCTATAACCAGATTCCGGTGGAATTGATCGCGGAGTGGGAAGCAACCGCCCTCACGGTCAAGGAAGTCCTCGATCTCAAACCCGGAGATATCATTGAACTGCCCCGCGGCATCATCAGCCAGACTCGGCTGCGCATGGAAAACCTGGTCCGGTTTGTCGGAGAGGTGGGATTGGAAAACGGTTCTGTCGCCGTCCGTATCCGTGAAACGACAGAAGGAGAAAATCTTTGATGGAAACGACACCCGAAGTAAATCCCATGAACCTGATCATGGACGTAAAGGTCAGTCTGACCGTGAGACTGGGTTCCTGCCAGTTGTCCATGAAGGACGTGATCGGACTGGCGCCCGGCACCATCATCCAACTCGGCCAGCAGGCCAGCGATCCGGTCGGACTGTATGTCAACGACAAGCTGGTCGCCCACGGCGAAGTCGTGGTGGTGGACGAGAACTTCGGAATCAAGATCACCACCCTGGTTGGATCCGAAAAATGAATCTCTTTAGGGCCATCCTTCTGGCGACCCTCCTGGTCGGCCAGACCGCCGCTCAGTCGACGGATACCGAAACCGAAGTCTTCTTTCCGCGGACTTCGACCGAGGTGCCGGCTGATGAATCGGTGCTTCCGGATGTGCCCGCCTCGCCCGCTTCGACCTTTGTCATGTTCGCTGGATACGGTATGATCCTGGCCGTGCTCGGAGTCGGTGTCTTCTTTGTTCTGCGCCGGGGTGGCTGGCGCCGGGTGATGAGTCGGACCGAAGGCCGGCTCAAGGTCAGTGAGACCCGAATGCTGGGCAATCGACAGTTTCTCATGGTGGTCGAATACGAGGACTCCCGCCTCCTGGTGGGGGTCAGCCCCGGTCGTATCGAACTGCTCACCCCGCTCGGCCTGTCCGAGTCCAACCTGGAAGCACTGCCCGAAGGCCTGATGGCCGGGGCTAAAGGAGGATAGCTGTGAAACGGTCCTGGTTTTCGGTTGGTTTCCTCCTCCTCCTCCTCCTGCTGGCGCTTGCGCCAGGAGCTGCCGTGTCGTCGGCCCAGACGGTCTCCCCGACCCCGCCGCCGCCGGGCGCACAGTTGACCCTTTCCCTCGGAGGTGAGGACGGCGCACCCGATCTGAACACTTCGATTCAGATGCTCTTCCTGATGACGCTGCTGACGCTCGGGCCGTCGGTCGTGATCATGATGAGCAGCTTTACCCGGATCGTGATCGTGCTCGGGTTTGTACGGACGGCCCTCGGTGTGCAGCAGGCTCCTTCCAACCAGATCATCATCGGCCTCGGACTCATCCTGTCCTTCTTCATCATGCAACCGGTCCTGGATCGCATGAACGATGAAGCTCTCCAGCCCTATTTTGCCAAGGAGATGACCTCGAGCGAGGCGGTCAGCACAGCTTCGGTTCCTCTCAAGCAGTTCATGATGAAGCAGACCCGGGTTTCCGACATCGAGTTCTTCCTCGAGCTGGCCGGGAGCGGACCGACCACCGCCACCGAACTGCCCCTGCGTATCGTGGTTCCCGCCTTCGTCATGAGTGAGATCCGCAGTGCCTTCCAGATGGGCTTCCTCATCTTCCTTCCCTTCATCGTCATCGATTTCCTCG
>QNAI01000273.1 GCA_003641745.1 Verrucomicrobiota bacterium
CATTGGCCCGGAAGATATTGGGATGGGAGCCGACCATCGCCCTGGAACAGGGGTTGGAGCGAACGATCGGGTTCTTCAGGGACCGGACGGGGTGATTTGGGATTTGGGAATGCGGAATGCGGAATGCGGAATGCGGATTTGGGAATGCGGATTTGGGAATGCGGATTTGGGATTTTTGGACGGGGTCATTGCTCGACACTGGTGCGAACGGTGGGGTCATTGCTCGACATCTTGCATGTCAATGCGAGATGTCGAGCTTTGACCCCTTCAAACGGACCGCGCCCGTCAATGCGAGATGTGAGCTTTGACCCCTTCAAACGGAGCTTTGACCCCTTCAAACGGACCGCACCCGCCAGTGCGAGATGTGAGCTTTGACCCCTTCAAACGTCCCAAATCCCAAATCCCCAATCCCAAATCCCCATTCCCCATTCCCCAATCCAAATTCCGCAATCCGCAATCGATTAGTTCGTTGCCAATTGCCGACTGTGACTGTTAAGCGTTGTGTTTTACATGTTTGCTTCCCTTTTCAACCGATTCTCAGGGCGTCATCACCGCAAATTCATCAAACGGTGCCAACCGTTGGTGAAGCGAATCAATGAGCTCGAAACAGAGTACCAATCCCTTTCGGACGATGAGCTGAAGGCGAAGACGCCCGAGTTCAGGAAACGGATTGCCGAAGGCGAGACGGTCGACGACTTGTTGCCCGAGGCGTTTGCCGTGGTCAAGAACGGCGCCCGCCGGCTCCTTGGCACGACTTTTTCCGTCATTGAGCATGAACTGATCTGGGACATGGTGCCCTTCGATGTGCAGTTGGTCGGGGGAATCGCGCTGCATGAGGGCAATATCGCGGAGATGATGACCGGCGAGGGCAAAACACTCGTGGCCACACTCCCGTTGTACCTGAACGCGCTTACGGGCCGGAACACCCAGCTGGTCACGGTCAATGATTACCTGGCCCGTCGCGACTCCGAGTGGATGGGCTGCCTTTACACCTATCTCGGCCTGACCGTCGGCTGTATCCAGAATTCCATGGGTCCGCCTGAGAGGAAGGAAGCCTACGGTTGCGACATCACCTATGGCACGGCATCGGAATTCGGATTTGATTACCTGCGCGACAACGGCATGGCGGTCCGCCGCGAGGACCAGGTCCAGCGGGACCATTTCTACGTAATCGTCGATGAAATCGACTCCATCCTGATCGATGAAGCGCGCACACCGCTGATCATCTCGGGTCCGATGGCGATCCAGCGTGAGCAGCCCTTCACCCGCCATAAACAGGGCGTGGAGCGACTGGTCCGGACACAGGCCAAGATGTGCAACAGCCTGGTGACCGCCGCGCGGGAGGAACTGGAGAAGTCCGAGGAGAAACGGGCGGAAGAGGAGGCCGAGCTGCAGAAATTTGAGCAGGAAAACAAGGCCCGGACCGACCGGGGCGAGGACCCGTTGCCCACACCGCCGATCACCGACGCTTACGTCAATCTGCTTCAGGTCAAGCAGGGCATGCCCAAGAACAAACAGCTGCTTCGCTTGATGGAGACCCCCCAGTTCCGCAAGCAGCTCGACAAGTTCGAGCTGGAGATGGGCAGCGACATGAACAAGGTGCGGATGTATCAGTTGAAGGAAGAACTGTTCTTCGTCATCGACGAGCGCCAACACCAGGCGGATCTGACTGAGCGCGGGCGAAATACGCTGCGCCCGGACGACCCGGACGCGTTCATGCTGCCGGACCTGCCGACCCTGTTCAGCGAACTGGAGAAGGACACCGGACTTACCCCCGAGGCTCGCGAAACCGCGAAGCAGAAAGCCCAGGATCACTTCGAGCGTTCGAGCGAGGACATCCACGCCATCAGTCAGCTGCTTCGGGCCTATTGCCTCTACGAGCGGGATGTCGAGTACGTCCTGCAGGACGGGAAGGTCGTCATCGTCGACGAGAACACCGGGCGCATCATGCCGGGTCGTCGGTGGAGCGACGGGCTGCACCAGGCGGTCGAGGCCAGGGAGGGGGTCACGATTGAGCGTGAGACCCGCACCTATGCGACCGTCACCATCCAGAACTACTTTCGGATGTACGATAAACTGGCCGGGATGACCGGAACGGCGGAGACCGAGGCAACCGAGTTCTTCGACATCTACAAACTGACGGTCGTCGTCATACCGACGAACGTGCCGGTCGCCCGGGTCGATCGCAACGACGTGATCTACAAGACCCGGCGATCGAAGTACAATGCCGTCATCAAGGACGTGCAGGAGGCGCACAACAACGGGCAACCCAGTCTGGTCGGTACGGTCTCGGTTGAGGCGTCGGAGATCCTGGGACGCATGCTCCGCCGGGTGAATATCCCGCATACCGTTCTCAACGCAAAATACCATCAGCAGGAGGCGGAGATCGTTTCCCGGGCCGGCATCCCCGGAGCGGTCACCATTGCCACCAACATGGCCGGGCGTGGCACCGACATCAAGCTGGGCGAGGGCGTCGTCGGCAAAGGCGGTCTTTTCGTGGTGGGCACTGAGCGTCACGAGTCCCGCCGGATCGACCGGCAGCTCAGGGGCCGCTGCGCCCGTCAGGGAGATCCGGGTCTGACCAAATTCTTCATCTCACTCGAGGATGACCTGATGCGCCTCTTCGCATCAGCCGGGCCCCTGTCCCGGTTGATGGAAAATTCACTGCGCGAGGACGAGGAACTCGAGCATCCCCTGCTCAATCGGTCGATCGAATCGGCCCAGAAGAAGGTGGAACAGCAGAATTATTCAATTCGCAAGCGGTTGCTTCAGTATGACGACGTGCTCAACCAGCAGCGCGAGATCATTTACGGCATACGCAATGATGCCCTGCAGAACGACGAGCCGCGCGATGTCATCTTTGAGATGGTGGAGGAGGAACTCGGTGCCCGGGCGGAAGCAGCCGGTCTGGACGGCAAGGCACCCGATGCGAGCCAGTTGATGGACGGATTCGTCGGTTGGCTGAACGGGCATTTCCCGGTGGCTCTCAAACGGGAGGAGCTCGAAGGGCTCGATTTTGATCAGGCGGTCGACATGGTCCATGAGCGGGTCAAGAAAGCCTATTCGCTCAAGCAGGCGATCGAAAATGAGGAAGCCCTCAAGGGGCTTGAACGCTACCTGCTCCTCAATGCGATCGACAATCACTGGCAGGATCACCTGACGGAAATGGAGGACCTTCGTCGCAGTGTAGGATTGCGTTCCTATGGGCAGAAGGATCCACTTGTTGAATACAAAGGCGAGGCCTTCAGTTACTTTGAGGAGTTGATGGATAATATCCGGCTCCAGGTCTGCACCAGTCTTTTCCGCTCGGCCACAAACCTGGTCGCGCTCGAGAACATCAAGGCGATGCTGGCCAGGAACGCCCGGACCGAGGGACCGGGCACGGAAAGCGCCGCACCGGCGGGTTCGCCCGACCGGGAGGTCCAGTTGCCCAAGATCCCGGTCAGGCGTGAGTTTCCCAAGGTCGGCCGCAATCAGCCGTGCCCTTGCGGCAGCGGCAAGAAATACAAACACTGCCACGGGGCCTGACTTGGTGGCCGCTTCGGCCAGAGTGTCCGGTCACGACCGGGGGCGCGATTCCCGCAGTCGGCTGATCCGCCTGGGTCTGGGCGCCTCGATCGCCGGGTTGACCGCCGTTCTCATGGTGGCGGCCTTCCCGCCCGGCAGGTTTCCGGAGGCGGCCTATATTCTGGCGATCCCCGGGCTGCTCTGGAGCCGGCGTCGGCCGGAATGGCGTCTTTTTCTCGGTTTTCTGTTCCTGGGCCTGTTCACCGGCTGGGTCGTCCTGATCTGGTGGCTGCACCATGTCACCTGGGTGGGCATGATTGGAATGTCGGGTGTGGTGGCCCTTTTCCCGCTTGTCTGGTTTGCGGCCGCCCGCTTTGCCATGCCCCGGCTGGCCGAGCTCGAGGTGGCGACACGGATCACTGCGGTTCTGGGTCTGGCCGGACTCTGGGTTGTCCTGGAGTGGGCTCGCATGCATCTCTTTTCGGGATTTCCCTGGCTCCCCCTGGCGGCGAGCCAATGGGAGCGCCCCATCCTTTTACAGAGCGCCGCCTTCACCGGGTTCTGGGGCATTTCGTTCATCCTGATCTTCTTCAATCTCGGATTGGCGCTCTACTTGGTGCGGCTGGTGGGGTTTGTCCGAAGGCGCAATGGCCGTTTCTGCCCGGAATTCTACCTGGCCCTGGTATTTCTCTTCCTGGGCTCGTTCGGCCTTTACCGGACCGCCACCGGTCAGAAGCGCGAACCCCTCATGCGGGCCGGAGTCACCCAGCCCTATATTCCACAGGTCATCAAGTGGGACCCCTCCGAGGCCCGCAGCATCCTGGATACGATCTACAGAACCACGCTCAATCTCAAGGCGCTCGAGCCCACTGTCATGTTCTGGCCCGAAGCCGTGACTCCTCTGGCCGTGTTGGGCAACGCATCGATGCAGGGTTGGGTGGAGACGGTATCCCGCGATCTCGATGCCCCCATCGTATTGGGCGGCATTGCTTTCAGCGAGGATGACGGGGGAGCGGAGCTCTGGCACAACTCGGTTTTCCTGGTGAAGCCGGACACCGGCCTTTCTCCCGTGTTTTATTCGAAGCGCCACCTGGTGCCATTTGGTGAATACATTCCCTTGCGCCGTTTCTTTCCCTGGGCGGCCAAGTTTGTCCCGATCGGAGGAGACTTTACGCCGGGTGATACCTCCGGTCTGCTTTCGGTGAATCTGCCTGAGCGAACTTTGAGCCTCGGTTCGTTGATCTGCTACGAGGATGTGTATCCGGCCCTGGCCCGCCGGACGACCCTCGATGGGGCGGCCCTCCTCTATGTCGCGACCAACAACGCCTGGTATGGGGAGGGCGCGGCCGCCTACCAGCACGCGGCTCATTCCGTTCTTCGAGCCGTCGAGAACCGGCGTCCGGTTCTCAGAACCGGCAACGGGGGGTGGAGCGGCTGGATCGATGAATACGGTCTGATCCGCAACGTCCTGGTCAACGATGAAGAATCGATCTATTTCCGGGGCGGCTCGGTCTTTGAACTCGACCGCGATCGCCGCTGGATTGGCCGCCTCTCGTTCTACACCCGCCATGGGGACTGGTTTGTCCTGCTTTCGTTCGTGCTCGCCGTGACCGGCGCCGTCCTGTTGGTCCGCCGGCCGTATGATCCTCTGGCGGAGGTCCGGTCGACGAAGTAGAACCGATTTCTCTCGAACGGACACGTCGTGTGACGCAGGGAAATGGTAGGGCGCGTCCGGCGGCCACGCCCTACCGGGCTTCATAGGGTCGAACGAATGCGGAAGTTTGTGGGTCGTTCGCGATCAGGTGCCCGCTAGTGTCCTGTCTCACAAATAGGCTTGTACAATATGGAGGCGTCATGGGGTCGATAGCAAGGCGGGACAGTTCCGGAATGCCCGTAGGCCTTTCGGATTTGTCCTAACGCCGCTAGCGGCCC
>QNAI01000274.1 GCA_003641745.1 Verrucomicrobiota bacterium
GATCAGGGTGTGGTATGGTTGTCTCATTGATCGACGCGGGGCAGGACGACGGAGACATCCACCTGGTTGTCCCGGGAGCGGGGGCGGATTTTCATCTCTCCCTGGTGCTCATCGATAATGCGTTGAGCCACGGTCAGACCAAGGCCGACACCGGTGTTTCGGGTGGTGAAAAAGGGCTCAAAGGCCCGATCGGCAGTTTCGGGGGTGAATCCCACTCCGTTGTCGGTGAACTCGAGGGAAATCCCGTCTTTTACTCCGTTGGCCAGGCGGACGGATACCGTGGGGTCATCGGAATTAGCCTGGATGGCGTTGGCGAGAATCTCCCCGAAGGCGTGTTTCAGACTGTGGCGATCGCACCGGACAACCGGATCCTCGATTTCGCACTCTATTTCCAGGGTGGGTCGACTGCCAAATTGACCGCGCACGCTGGAGAAACTTTCATCGATGAGCGAAGGCAGGTCGGTCACTTCATCCAGCGTCAGGCTCGGTTGGGCCAGGAAGAGCATCTGATCGGTGAAGCGCTGAATTCGACCGGTTTCTGTCTCCAGGGCATTCTTGAGCGAGCGGCGGAAGTCCTCGTTGGTGTATTCCTGATCGAGCAACTGCTGATGGGTGGTCAGCGGAACCAGTGCGTTTCTGATCTCGTGGGCGAAGCGCTTGGCGATCAGCGAAATCAGCTTGGTCTTGGAGGATTCGATATCGAAATGCTTGGCGGCTTCGATCTGGGTGAAGTCCTCGACCACAACCATGACGGATTGAGGCAGCCGGTTGTCACCGTTGCGGAAGGGGATGATGGTTGTCCGGAATATACTCTTCTTGTCGGGACCGTCGGTGAAGAAAAAGGGCAAAGGTTTGGCCCCTTTTTCGACCACGTCGTAAATCGGGGTGGCCAGAGCTGACTGGAGGTCGGCGAACTCAAGGGGTTTGCCCGAGTCGAGTTCCCCCCGCACAAACTGCAGCATGGCGCGATTGGCATGGAGGATGGTGAGATCGGGGCCGACCACCATGCTCCCGCTGCTCATGGACGCGAGGACATCGGAAAAGAGCTTATGACTGGCGGAGAGCTGATGATGCAACCAGCTGTTCTTGATGGCCAGTCCGAGTTCTTCCATCAACAGGAAGAGCAGTTGCAGTTCTTCGTCGGTAAATTCGTTTCCGGTGATCCGATCACCCAGAACGGCAACCCCGAGGGTGCGTTCTCGATCGGAGATCGGAATGGCGATATGGGATCCGAGGATCTCAAACTCGCGTTGAATTTTCGGGCTGAGGCCCCCGAAGAACTGACCATCTTCGGGACCGGCTCGAAGGACATGGTTGCCTCTGGAAAGGCGTTCTCCGATACCGGCGTTGCGGGACAATTCGAAGCAGTCGCGGATGTCGAGCGGAATGCCGACCGAAGAAATACAGGGCAACCGGCTCGGCTTCCGGTCGTGGGTCATGGAACTGGTCGGAGGTGGTTCCAGGAAGATGGCGATCCGATTGACTCGAATGATTTCGCGCAATTTGAGCACGAAGTGCTGGGTGAAGAGTTTGTAGTCGAGTGAATAACCCAGCACCCGGGAAAAATCGCGCAGGACCTCGAGTGCCGCCTTGGGAAAACCGGCCTCAGAGGGCCTGGGTGAGGGATTGGAGGGCGCCACGGTCTGAAACTGAGTTTCTCCCAACCTGACCAGGCGATCGAGAATGGACCGGAAATGAATGGCGACCAACGGCTCATGGAAAATGAAATCAACCCCCTTGCTCAGGGCGGATTCTTCCCAGGCCTCAGGACAGCTGTCGACCATGATCGCCAGGGGGCAGCCCGGGCTGAATCGCTTGATCTGGACCACCTCTTCCAAGGCGTTCTTGGTGGACTCTGCCACGCAGAAGACGCTGACATCGAATAGGTTGGCCTCAAGCAAGCCCTTGGCCTCATCGGCGCTGGGCCTGACTGAGGTCTTGTATTGATCCGCGGGGAGAAGCTCGCTTATCCGGGTTTCAATCTCGCGGTCTTCAGCAATGAGGAGGACGCTGATCACTAATGGTTCGAACGGGTAATCCAAGGCTGGCGCGCCTCAGGCAAAATGTCACGATGAAGCTGCTGTCTTTCGGGCGATCGTCTTGGTTGGAATAGAAGGAGAGGAATACGGATGAATGCTCATTTCCAGGCAGATGGAAATAACCAATAGTAGTAACGGATGGACACGGAAGCTCTTAAAAAAAAAGAAAATTGCCAAATCCTTGGAAATCAAATCTATCGCCGGTTCAGAGAAATGTGTAAAGTGACTGTATGCGCCCAGGAAGATGAGCGATATCCAGGTCAGTGATATCATCAGTGAACAGGTTTTCTACCCGAACTGCGACGGGAAGAAAATCGTGGCCTATGTCGACTCTCGAACCGGCGACGAGGATGCTCCCTTCGTTGTCGTGATGCCCAAGTATGGTGAGACGAAAAAGAACAATCTCTCACTTGCCTACTACCTGGTTTCCAACGGATTTCGGGTGATCCGGTTCGATTTTACCTCTCATTTTGGTGAATCCGACGGCGCGATGCTGGATTTCACCCTGAGCGAGGCGGTGGGTAATGTGACGGCCACTCTGGATTTCCTGGAACGCACCTACGGTTGTGAGCAGGTGACACTGCTGGCCAACAGTCTGTCTTCCCTGGTCGCTGTCCGGGCCGCCAGCCTGGAACGTCGGGTGATCCATCTGGTCAGTGTCGTCGGGGTGGTCAACCTGACCCATACCCTGGTGAAGGTCTATCAGGACGATCTGGTCGGCGGATTCATTCAGGGTCGACGCTACGGGGTATTGGATATTCTCGGGCACGAGGTGCATATGGATCGCTTCTTCGAGGCGACGGTTCGCGATGAGTTCCATCGTCTGGAGGATATGGCCCGGGATATCTCCCGTATCGATGCGCCGATCTCCTGGTTCCCCGCTTCCAACGACGCATGGGTGCGGATGGAAGACGTGCAATATGTTGCCCGGGGCAATGAGCAGATGAGTATCCACCCGATTGAGGGTGCCATGCACGAGGTGCGGGAGAGCCAGGATACCGCCGAACGAAGCCTGCGCATGATCGTCAAGGTCTGTCGGGCCCGCCATTTTGAGGAACCGATATCAATCGAAGAGGTGAAGGTCCCCGATCGTCGGACCCTGTTTGGGCAGAACCGGATTGAGCGGGAACGTTTGCGCCGGATCAAGGTTTTCGAAGGATCGGAGACCGACTTTTGGGGGCAGTATCTGGACAAGTATCGGGTGATGGAGAAGATCGATGACTTCCAGGGGTATCTTGATCTGGTCGGCGATCTGATGGGCGCATTGGAGCAAGACGATATCCTGCTGGATGCCGGGTGCGGAAACGGTCTGTTCGGGGTCTGGGTACTGCGGGATCTTGTGCAGAAAAAGGCGTTTCAGGATGGTCGGCGACCCGTCTACATGGGCATTGAGCTCACGGCTTCGGGATTGGGTGAAGCGATCGAGAAGCATAAGACCGCGCGCGACATACTGGCCGAGACACATGAGCGTCACAATCCCGCTGTCGACCTGGTCTACGCCAGGGCCGACCTCGAGG
Organism: Verrucomicrobiota bacterium; assembly: GCA_003641745.1. Taxonomy (GTDB): domain Bacteria; phylum Verrucomicrobiota; class Verrucomicrobiia; order Opitutales; family Opitutaceae; genus B12-G4. The sequence goes on from QNAI01000274.1 coordinate 3,557, forward strand.
AGTTTGGCGACCGGCGCAAGACCTGGGGCAAGATCCTGCAGTTTTCCGACAACTGCTTCGACAAGATCGTGTGCAGCCTCCTGCTGTCCTACCTGGACAAGCCCGAGCGATTGCTCAAGCAACTCCACCGGGTTCTGCAGCCCGGAGGACGGATCGTGGTCTCCAGCATGAAGCCGTTCTGTGACCTGTCCGCCATCTACCGGGATTTCATTGAGCAGAAGGCCACAAAGAGCGAAGTCGAATCGGCCCGGGAGTTATTGCGGGCGGCCGGAGCGATCAAAGTAAAGGAGGAGCAGGGGTATTACAACTTCTTCAGCGCGGAGCAGTTGACCGAGATGGTTGAGGGTGCAGGCTTTCGTCGAGTCCAGTGTTTCGCGTCCTTGGGAAACCAGGCTAACGTGGTTGCCGCCATCAAGTGATCCTCTACTGCATCATCACCGCTTTTTTGAACGTCCTGGGGGGCGTGGTGCTTGGGCTCTCCGTGTTCGTCAGGAACCCGGGGGAGCGCCAGAACCAGCTCTTCTCCTGGTTCACGGTCAGTTTTACTCTTTGGTCGTTCTTCTATCTGCTCTGGCAGTTTGCGCAGACACCCGAGGAGGCCCTGCTTTATACCCGCCTGCTGTTGGGAAGTTCGACCTTCATCCCGATCACCTATTACCACTTTGTCTCGCGCCTGACGGGACAGGCCAACCGAGTGGAGATCCGGATCGGGTATCTCGTCGCGGTTGTCATCGCGGCTTTTACCCTCACCCCCTACCTGGTCGCCAAGGTGGAGCCGGAGCTGATGTTTGCCTTCTGGCCCAAGGGTGGGCCGGTTTTCATACCCTATATCCTGCACTTCGCTTACTTCACGGTTCGAGCGTGGACGGCTCTGTTTTCGGCGTTTCGGCAGTCCAGTCACGGGCGCCGCAACCAACTGGGTTATGTCATCTTTTGCACGGTTGCGGGATGGATCGGTGGTCTGACGAATTTTCTACTCTGGTTTGACATTCCGATCCCGCCGATAGGCAACGGACTGGCCCTGATTTACATCGTGGGCGTGGGTTATGCCATGATCCGTTTCCGACTGGTAGAGATCAATCTGTTGGTCGTTCGGATGATCAGTTACGCCCTGCTTATCCTGGTCGTGACGCCGATCATCCCTCTAATTTTCAAGACTGCGATCTGGTTGACCGGAGAGACAGCCCTGCCGGAAGCCACTTTCTACGTCGCGTCGACCTTCTCAGCCGGGTTTATCTTTGTGGCGGGTTATCTGCTCAAGAAGCGGGTTGATCGCCTCTTGGAGGGTACTCTTTTGCGGGAAGAATACCGCGGCAGGAATCACTTGAGACATCTCGCGCAGAGAATTGCCTCAATCAGTGATGAATCGGAGATGTTTCGCGAAGTCATTGATTCGGTTCAGACCACCTTGAATACCTCGGGCGCGGCGGTCGCCGTCCGCGGCGAACTGGAGACCGAAATGGCCCCGGTGGTTTCGCTGGGTTTCTCCGAGGGTTTCGACGAGCGCTTTCGTCTGGAAGAGGACGACCCTTTGGTTCGTCTGGTCCAGCGGTCGCGCAAGGCCGCCTTGCTCGAGGAAGTCGAAATGGAGTCGGACGAGGCATCATCCGAACGGGCGCGGACGCTCTGGAAACAAGAGAGGATCTTTGCCCTGATCCCCATCCACGCGGATACGGTCTTCTACGGTGTGCTCATCCTCGGTCCCCGGGCCGGACACCGTTTGTTCTCGGGTAACGATCTTTCCCTGCTGGAGTCGATCTGTCTGCAGATCGGCCTGAATCTGCGTTCGCGCCAGTTGGAGCGGCGGGCCAGCCAGGCGGAGAAGCTGATCTCTTTGGGCACGCTTGCTGCCGGCCTGGCCCACGAGTTGAGAAACCC
>QNAI01000275.1 GCA_003641745.1 Verrucomicrobiota bacterium
GCAGGCCTGGCACGACCAACTCATACAGATCAGTTCGCAACCACTGAAGCATTGTCAGGCCTTCCCCGAGATCGCACGACGATGGGAGGGCTGGTGGAACGGGACATCGGAGCAGCCCCTGATCCTGAGCCAGCTCAGCACGGACGCAGACATCCGATGGGACAAGGCCTTTGACCTCCTCGATCGACCGGATGAGTGGCTCCGGGTGCGCCGCCGTCAGGTCGAGGAGACGGTTCACTTTGGCGAGGCTCTGCCCTCGGTGCGGGTCGACTTCGGGCCGGTCGCCCTGGCCGCCTACCTCGGGACACCCCTGCACTTTGCCGGGGAGGAACAGACCACCTGGCAGGATACCATCATCCAGTCGTGGGACGCACCCATCTCGATCGAGGTCGACTGGGACAACCGCTGGTTGAAACAGACTCTGGAATTCCTGGACATACTCGCCCAGGATGCGCAAGGCAACTATCTGGTCTGCCTGCCGGATCTGACCGGGGCCATTGACGCCATTGCCAATATGCGCGGACCAGCCGACCTCTGTTTCGATCTTTTCGAGAACCGGGAAGTCATTATCGCCACGGCCAAACGGGTGGTCGACGCTTGGGAAACGATCTTCACCCGTGCCTATGATACCATTCTGGCCCGCGGAGCCGGTCCCATCCAATGGGTGACCAGTTGGTCCGACACCTCCTACACCCTGCCAACCTGCGACTTCAACGCCCTGATCGGCCCCATCGATTTCCGGGAAATCTGTCTGCCTGCTCTGGCGGACCAGGCCCGCCGGGCCGGACGCTGTGTTTTTCACCTGGACGGCCCGGATGCCGCCCGCCACGCAAAAGCCCTGGGCGAAGATCCGGATATCACGGCGGTGCAGTTTACTCCGGGGGCCGGTACCCCCTCCGCCCTGGCTCAGCTCGCCATGTTTCAGATGCTCCAGGAGCATGGAAAGTCGCTCTTTCTGGAAGTAGAAGCCCACGAAATCAGGGAACTGGCCACGCAGCTGAATCCCAAGGCGGTCGCCTACCGGGTGTCCGACCTGAAAACAGCCTCGGAGGCGGAAGATCTGGTGGCTTGGCGCGATGCCACGTTTTCCTGAGCGAGGACCCCGCCCCCATCCGCGGACTTCAGTCCGCCACCTGGATACAGAATAAGATCGGGATCCGGATGGTACCCACATAAACGGTGACTTCAGAGCCCCGCGTTCCTGACTCGCCACGGGCCGTCAAACTCGATTGGTTACTGGCGTCATGAAGCCGACTGAACCACTTGAACTTTTACGTGAATGGGTCGCCGCGATAAACGCCGAGGATGCCGAGAGGGTATTGAGCCTCTATCATGAGGACGCGGTGCTGCTACCCACGTTCTCTGCCGAAGTCTATCTGGGCGCTGAAAACATCCAGCGTTACTTCGCCCATGTCTACACCAACGACCGGGTGTGGGTGGGACTGCTGGAGAAAACCATCTCGGTCCAGGATATCGGAGACGGCCGGTTCGTCCTGGGTGGGCTCTATAATTGGGAGATAGAGAAAGAAGGTGATGTCCGCAAACCCGAAGCCCGATTCACCTTCTGCGTGGACATGAACAACCCGTGTTCGATCCTGCATCACCATTCCTCGGTGCTACCGGGCTGAACCGGAGGTGACTATAATGGATGTAAAGAAGACTGAGGATCGGGCTGCCATCGCCGCAATCCAGAGAGCCCTTGCCCTCCTGGCGGCAGAAACTTAGAGGCTGTCTTAAACATGGACCAGACCCTACATATCACGAGCGGCGACGCTTCCGGAGAGATTCTCGCAGCTTCAGGCATCCAGGGTGAGGTTTTTGTCTGGCATGACGTGCTCTACGATGGTCCCAGAAAACCGGGATGGCCGAGCGAAGAAATTCTGCAGGATCGAGCCCGTTTCCTGGAAATCTTCAGCGGGGGCGGCCTCAGCTTTGAAGGCATCCTGACCACCCTGAAGCGCCAATACGCCAAGCTTTCGACCGCAGACACCTTTGACTCCGTCGTGCTCTGGTTTGATGCCTGCCTGTTTGATCAGTCGATGCTCGCCCACGTTCTGACCTGTCTGCAGCTCAATGAGATCAATGGCGTGAGCCTCATCTGTGTCGATGCCTGGCCCGGCATCGACCGTTTCAACGGCCTAGGTCAGCTCAAACCGGAAGACCTGGCTTCTCTGGTCGGTTCGGGCCAACCGGTCACTGAAGTCCAATACATCTATGCTGCTGAGGTCGATCGCGCTTTTGCCCTGAACGATCCGCAGTTGCTCTCCGAGCTTTCCGGGCAAACCGACGCCCCCCTGCCCTGGGTCCCCGCCGCTGCGGCTCGCTGGCTCAAGGAGCAACCGGATTCTGAAACAGGCCTGCGCCACTTGGAAACCCTTGCCCTCGCCGCGATTCGCAGCGGTGTCGAGAAGCCCGTCGACATTTTCCGGGCCGTCGCTGCGGCCGAAACCCCACCACAATATTGGGGCGACACCACCCTTTGGGCCAGGATCAACGATCTGGCTGGACACACCCCTCCCCTGGTCACCGTCGATGGGCCAACCAGCCGCCTGCCTCAATGGAATCCGGTCGATCTCGATGACTTTCGGGTTCGACCGGTGCGGGGCGCCTGAAGGGGCAATACCATAGAATCTAGATCCTGAAGCACCCATGTTTTCCGAAATCCCCCCAGCCATGCTGGCTCGAATGAGAGAGCTTGAACAAGTTGACGCCCGCGACCGGGTCGACGGCACGGGTCGCCTCGAACGCCTGCGCCAGGTGCCCGACGTTACGGGACGTTTCATCGCCATGATGGCGGCATCCGCCCCGGATGGCCGCTATATCGAGATTGGAACCAGTGCGGGCTATTCGACCCTCTGGCTTTCTCTCGCCTGCCGGGCAGTGGGTCGGAATATCACCACTTTCGAACTGCTGGAGGAGAAGGCCGGGCTGGCACGGGAAACCTTCAACCAAGCCGGAGTCGAGGACGTGGTCAACTTCGTGCACGGCGATGCCCTGGAGCTCATCGGAGACTTCAGAAAAATCGCCTTCTGCTTTCTGGATGCCGAGAAGAACATGTATGCCGACTGCTACGAAGCTGTGGTGCCAAACCTTGTCCCCGGCGGACTGCTCGTCGCCGACAACGCGATCAACCATGCACCCACCCTGCAGCCGATGATCGACCGGGCGCTGGCCGACGAGCGAGTCGACGCCCTGGTCGTTCCGATCGGAAACGGCGAACTGGTCTGCCGCAGAAAGTAAGGACAAACCAGAGATCCAAGTATGGAGGGCGAAGCTTCAGGTGGCCTTCCGGTGGAAGATCAGGGTCGCCGCGGTCAGGGTGACGGCGGCGATGGCCAGGAGCGGGAGGACTCTCCGGCCCACATCAGCTGCACCCATGCCCTTGAGGAATATGCCCTGTACGATGACGAGGAAGTGCGACAGCGGATTGCCCCGGGCAATGATTTGCATCCAGTCGGGCATATTCTCGATGGGCGCGGTAAAACCACAGAGCAGAATGGCCGGAACAATGAAACCAAAGACCCCCAGAAAGGCCTGCTGCTGGGTCCGACAGAGAGAGGAGATAAACAGACCGCAACCGACCAGAGATAGAACGAAGACACCCATGGCGCCGTAAAGCAGAAGCAACGAACCCTGGAAGGGAATCCGGTAGAAGAAGATCGCACCGATCAGAATGATGGTGGCCTGGATAAACGCCACGATAGCAGCGGGCAAAGCCTTCCCCACCATGATCATGCCCGGGGTCAGGGGAGAAACCAGGAGTTGCTCAAAAGTGCCCTGCTCCCGCTCCCGCGCGACCGACAGGGCGGTCACGATGAGGGTTCCGATGGTTGTGATGAGCACAATCAGGGTTGGAACAATGAACCACTTGTAGTTGAGATTTGGATTGTACCAATGACGAACCACCAACTGGGACTTGTTGACCGCCATGACCGGCACACCCTGCTCCGCGAGGTAGCCGATGACCATCTGCTGCACATAGGAAAAGGCGATCTGGCTGCTGTTCGAGCGACGCCCGTCCAGAAGCGCCTGCAGGGTGGACGGAGAACCCGCGGCCAGGTTGCGGGAAAAATCGACCGGAAACCGGATGGCCAGCAATGCTTTCTGTGCATCGATCAGGGCCTCGATCTCTGCCTGGGAGTTCACGTAGAGCAGGTCCGAGAAGGCCGCGGCCTGCGAGAAACGCTGGATCAGCTCCGCCGACCGCGCTCCACTGTCCTGATTGAAGACCGCCAGAGTGTTGTTTTTGACCTCCATGGTGGCCGCGAAAGGGAAAAGGACCAGTTGGAGAATCACGATACCGATCAGAAGCCGGGCGCTCTGCGGATCCCGCAACAGCGTCCGCAGTTCCTTCTGCACCAGGGTCTTGATTCGGAAGAACATCAGGGATCACTCGAGGCGACGACGGGTCTTGATCGCCGTCAGGCCGATGAAGAAGATGGCGGCCCCGCAGAGAAAGAGGATATCACGGAGCAAAATGCTCCAAAGGGTGCCTGCCTGGAAGAGGGTCTGGATGGAGGTGACAAAATATCGAGCTGGAATCAGATGGGTGAATATCTGGATGGGGACCGGCATGCTTCGGATCTCGAACAGCATGCCCGAGAGAAGCAAGGCTGGCAGATAAGCGGCATTCAAGGCTCCCTGGGCCGCGTTGAACTGGTTGCGAGTCACGGTGGATATCAGCAACCCGATACCCAATGCCGATAAAAGGAACAGTGAAGCCACCAGAAAAAGGACCAGGTAGGATCCCCTGAAGGGAACGCCAAAAACGGTTACCGCCATGATCACACAGACAATGACTGCAGCCATGCCCAGGGCGTAGTAAGGGAGGAGCTTGCTCAGGATGATCTCTCCCCGGGTGACCGGCGTCGAGAGCAGGGCCTCCATGGTACCGCGCTCCCACTCCCGGGCCACCACCAGCGAGGTCAGCAGGGCCCCGATGATGGTCATGATGATGGTGATCGAAGCGGGGATCAGGTAATTGCGACTGATGGCCGCCGGATTGTACCAATAACGGGGCTCGACTGCGATCGGCACCCTTCCGTCCAACCCGGATCGCGTGGCCCTCTGGGCCTGCCAGATCTGCCACGTCCCCTGCAGGTAGGCGGATGAAAACTCAGCCGTATTCGGTACCGTGCCGTCAGTGATGACCTGAATCGGTGCCTGGTCGCCCGGCCGATTCAGCCGCCGGGTAAAGTCGGAGGGAATCACCACGAAAGCCCGGATGTCCCCAACCGTCATCGCCCGTTTCATGTAGGAACGATCACCGACGGTGACCAACGAAATATAGGGCGACCCTTCCAGGGTGGAGACGAAATCGCGGGCCTCGGGCCCGGAATCCTCCATGACCACGCCAACCCGCAGGTCATTGGCATCAAAACTGAGCCCGAATCCGAAGATGACCAACAGGATGGCCGGCAGAACGAAGGCA
>QNAI01000276.1 GCA_003641745.1 Verrucomicrobiota bacterium
GGAGGACAGCCCTCCACGCTGAAAGAGAATGGAGGGTCGTGCTTCTGCGCGACCGATTGACGGCTTGGGGCTCTGCGGCTGCCCTGGAGGACAGCCCTCCACGCTGAAAGAGAATGGAGGGTCGTGCTTCTGTCTACGCATAGCTACGCCGGGACATTCCTGTGCGACCGAGGTTTGACCCTTCGAACCGTCCCTATCGGCCCCTGGCCTCGGACCTGGCGGAATTTCCGGGCTAGACCCTGCGGGCCAGGCCGACTAGTAATCTTCACATCCGGGGGTGCCTCGGGGAATTGATTTCGCATGGCTTCAATCATCTCAAAGTCTGAACTTCGCTCGTTTCTGGCCGCCCGGAACGCTTGTCCGCATGAACTGCTGGGCATGCATGAATGCACGTACAGAGGAAAGAAGGGACTCGTGGTCAGGGCCTTCATTCAGAATGCCGAAGCCTGCGAGGTGATCAACCTGGAGGCCGGCTCCACCGAGTCCTTTCCCATGAAGCGCCTCACCCCGGAGGGGGTGTACGAAGTCTTCATCGGCGCGCACAGCAGACCCTTTGCCTACCGATTGAGAATCGAAACCTATTCGAGGGAGATCCGCCAATTCTTCGACCCCTATTCCTTCCAACCAACCCTTGGCGACCAGGATCTCTACCTTTTCAACGAAGGCAACGAGCACCGCGTCTATACCAAACTCGGCGCGCACCTCCGAACCGTCGACGGGGTGCCCGGAGTGTCTTTTGCTGTCTGGGCCCCCAATGCCAAGCGTGTTTCCGTAGTCGGCAATTTCAACCACTGGGACGGTCGCTACCATCCCATGCGCGCCTTGGAGTCGTCGGGCGTCTGGGAACTGTTCATTCCCGGCCTCGATCAGGGCCAGCTCTACAAGTTCGAGCTCCTGGCCAAGGATGATACCGTCCACCTGAAGACCGATCCCTACGGTTCCTTCTTTGAACCGCCCCCCAACAACGCTTCAGTCGTGTATGATAATGATCACTACAGCTGGGGCGATACCGAGTGGATGACACGGAGGGCAGGAACCAGGGAACTGGATCGAGCCATATCCATCTACGAAATCCATTTCGCATCCTGGCGACGGGTCATCGAGGATAACGACCGACCCCTCGGGTACCGGGAAATGGCGCCGATCCTGGCCGACTACGTCATCGAAATGGGTTTCACCCACGTGGAGTTGATGCCCGTGGCGGAACACCCGTTCACTGGATCCTGGGGCTATCAGGTGACCGGATTCTTCGCGCCGACCCACCGGTTTGGGGAGCCCGATGACTTCAAGTTCTTTGTCGATCACCTGCATCAGCGCGGCATAGGAGTCATTCTTGATTGGGTGCCGGCCCATTTTCCCCGGGACCAGTTTGCCTTGGCGGAATTTGATGGAACCCACCTTTACGAGCACGAGGATCCGCGCCAGGGCGCCCACCAGGATTGGGGCACGCTGATATTCAACTACACCAGGAACGAGGTTCGCGGCTTCCTGATCGCCAACGCCCTGTTCTGGCTCGAACGCTACCATATCGACGGTCTTCGCGTCGATGCGGTCGCCTCCATGCTTTACTTGGATTATTCAAGGAAGGAAGGAGAGTGGGTGCCGAACCAATATGGTGGCCGGGAGAATATTGAGGCCATCGAGTTTCTCAGGCAGGTCAATGACCTCGTACACCGCTATTATCCAGGCACCCTCATGATCGCTGAGGAATCCACGTCATTCGGCGGGGTTTCCCGTCCGATCGATGACGGGGGACTCGGCTTTGACTTCAAGTGGAACATGGGGTGGATGCACGACACGCTTCGCTATTTCGCGAAGGACCCTCTTTACCGCAAGTGGCATCAGAACGATCTGACCTTCGGCATGCTTTACCAGTATGCGGAGAATTTTATTTCGGTTTTTTCACACGATGAGGTCACCCACGGAAAAGCCTCCATGCTCTTCAAAATGGGGGCGGGGGATATCACCGAAAAATCCCGGAACCTCCGGGCCCTCTACACATATATGTGGGCCTATCCGGGGAAGAAACTTCTCTTCATGGGATCCGAGTTCGGGCAGTCATCGGAATGGAATCACGATGTCAGCCTCGATTGGCATCTGCTCGAATACATGGACCACGAAGGTATCCGCCGGCTGGTCAAGGACCTCAATCACCTCTACCGTACGGAGACCGCCCTTCACGCCAACGACCTGAATCCCGAATCGTTCCGATGGATCAATTGCGCCGACACGGACTCGAGTCTGATCTCGTTCCTGCGCTCGGATCCCCTCACTTCCGATTGTCTGGCCGTCATCGGTCACTACACCCCGGTCACACGCAGCGGTTACCGGATCGGGCTGTCCAGGGGCGGACTCTGGAAGGAAGTCATCAATACGGACTCCGAATATTACGGTGGCTCCAACGAGGGGAATGCCGGAGGCATCCAAGCCGACGACATCCCGCACGACGGATTGCCCTATTCAGCCCTGATCACCCTGCCACCCCTGTCCACCAATATCTTCAAGTGGATCAGGGAGTGAAGGTGGCAAATGGAAGATGGGAGGGCGGAAGAGGTCAGAGGGAGGTTGAAGATGTCAGATGGTAGGGCGTGGCCGGTCTACCCGCCGGCATATCTGGGCGTAGCGCGCGAAGCCTGAATCTCTATGCGAAGGAGGGCCGGACAGCTTGCCCATCGTAGCCTTGGCGAAGTTGGGCGCCGCTCCTGAGGTTTGTCTTGTGTAGGGGCGTGCCTTGTGTGCGCCCTTCCGAAGAAGGCATGGTCAGCTCCCCCCAATGAGCAACCCTCGCCCGCCGCTACGCGACCGTGGCCTTCACAATCTTCTGCTCGTCTTTCGGCTTGTCGGCTCCGTCCGTGGGCACGGCCTCGATCTTTTCGACCACATCATAGCCCTTGGTGACCTCGCCGAAGATGGTGTGCTTCATGTTCAGCCATGGCGTCTTGGCCGTGGTGATGAAGAACTGGCTCCCATTTGTGTTCGGTCCGGAATTGGCCATGGCCAGAAGGCCGACCTTGTCGAAACGCAGATCCGAAGTGCACTCATCTTCAAACTTGCCGCCCCATAGCGATTCGCCTCCACGTCCGGTCCCGGTCGGATCACCACATTGGAGCATGAACTCAGGAATGATCCGGTGGAAAATAATTCCATCGTAATAGCCCTTCTTGGCCAGGCCAACGAAGTTTTCGCAGGTCTTGGGCGCAAGCTTGGGATAGAGCTTGATCTCGATCGAGCCCTGATTGGTTTCAATTGTGACGATGGTTTCTTCCATCCCGCGACCGTCTCGATCCCCTGTTTCCATAGCAAGGAAAAAGGAAGAGTGAGCCGGTGGAGGGTGGACGGTGGTTCGCCTGAGGCGCTATGCCGACGTGTTGAACCCGAGCTGTAGCCACGTCGCTATGCCGACGTGTGAACCACCGAGGGTAGGGCGCGACGTCCCTGGCGCGGCGCGCGGGAATACTTTGGTCTGTTCAGACATCTTCGAATCCTGCATCGTACCTGGTCCCAGCCTTTCACCGAGAAATCGGATCCCGAACTGCTATCATCATTCGACGAGCATCGACGATCCCGATCTCAAGTGTCTTCACTTCTGCCTTCAACCTTCTTACTTCTAACTTCGCCTTCCCGTGCCTGCCTTCAAACTCACCGATATCAGCAGGCGATTTGGTTCCACGATCGCCTTGGACGGAGTTGATCTCAGCGCGGAATCGGGCGAAGTTCATGCTCTGATCGGTGAGAACGGGGCCGGGAAGAGCACGCTGATGCGAATTCTCAGCGGTGTAATTCGGCCGGATCGCGGTCGGATGGAACTCGATGGCAGGCTCTACGCGCCCGTCAATCCCGACTCCGGCCGGCGTGCCGGAGTCTCCATGATCTACCAGGAGCTGACCCTGGCCCCGCACTTGAGTGCAACCGAGAATATCGTGCTGGGGCGTGAATCCTCGAGATTCGGGTGGGTGTCGTCATCAAACCGTCGCCGAACTGCTGAACGTGTTCTTGAGCAGTTGGGGCACGAGTCACTGCCCCTCGATCGGCCGGTTGCCTCTCTGACCACGGCTGAGCAGCAGATTGTTGAGATCGCGCGCGCCCTGGTGGGTGATCCACGTATCCTGATTCTGGATGAACCGACCAGCAGCCTGACCCGCGCGGACACGGTTCGGCTCTTTTCCGTGCTCAATCGGCTTCGCGAAAGTGGCGTCAGCATCGTCTATATCAGCCATTTCCTGGAAGAGTGCCGTGAAGTTGCCGATCGGTTCACCGTGCTTCGGGACGGACGAACGGTTGGCACCGGTTCAATAGCCGAGACAAGCGTCCAGCAAATCATCCGACTCATGGTCGGGCGCGATGTGACCGAGGTCTATCCAAAGCGGACCCGGCAGGTGGGAGCACCTGTTTTCAAGGTCAACAGTTTGGTCGGAATGCCAAGACCGTGTGGCGTCTCCTTCGATCTCTGCGAAGGCGAAATCCTCGGTCTCGCCGGACTGGTCGGGGCGGGCAGAACCGAGACCGTTCGAACTGCTTTTGGCCTTGATCGCCTGGTATCCGGTTCTGTGACCGTGAAGGGCAGTAAGATCGGGCGCCCGAAGCCGCGCCGCCAGATCAGGGCCGGGATCGGGTTTCTGAGCGAAGACCGGAAACAGGAAGGCCTGATGATCGATCAGAGTCTGGCCGACAATCTGATTCTGCCCGATTTCAGGCCGGTCGCAAGAGGGGGTGTCCTGTCCGCGGTCCGGGTGCGCGAGGTCGCCAACCGGTGGATCGACCGGCTGGGGATCGTGGTCAGGGACAACAACCAGCTGGTGGGTGAGCTTTCAGGCGGCAACCAGCAGAAAGTGCTCCTGGCCCGCCTTCTTCACCAGGATTCAGATATTCTGTTGCTCGATGAACCGACTCGGGGTGTCGATGTGGGCAGCAAGATTGAGATCTACGAGCTGATCGGTCAGCTGGCCGCACGCGGTTCGGCTGTTCTTTTTATCAGTTCCTACCTGCCGGAACTCCTTGGAGTCTGTGATCGTATCGGTGTCATGCATCGCGGCGAACTGATCGAGATTCGTGAGACCGGTGATTGGGACGAACATGAACTGATCCGGGTCGCCTCGGGAACGAGTGGGGAATGAAGACTTAAGAATGATGAATGAAGCTTTCCCGGATACCAGAAACCAATGGGTAGGGCGTGGCCTCCGGACGCGCCGAAAGAGCGATAGCAAAGTGTTTGGCGTTTCCCGGACCCGTTTACCCGCTTTCATCTCACTTTTCGAATTAATCAAAGTGCCCTTAGGGACCGTAACAAAATAACTCACACAGATCTGCTGGTCTTTTCGGCGGGCAACGGTGTTGGATTCCGGCTCAAATAGCCCGCACTATTCGCCCGAACCCGCCTTGTTGCTCCCCGAAAATCCTGCGCATCTTTGATAACTTATTTCGTTA
>QNAI01000277.1 GCA_003641745.1 Verrucomicrobiota bacterium
ATTTGTTCCCTCCTGGTCCGCCTACCCAACTCGGTCAAAAGTTCCCAATGGCACGAAGGCAGATACGGTGTGTTTAACGAACCCGCCCCATTCATCCCGGCCGATGCAAGGTCTTTTGGGAAGGGGAATGACCGCTGACCTATTTCACCCTCCAAACGATGGCCGGTCTGGGCGATTATTCCTCCGGATGGAATATTTGGTAGTTACAGGGGGGTAAACCTGAGCACACAGGCGGGCCGGATGGATTAAATGGGAGGGACAGGGCGTTTACTTTTGCTTTTTCTCTCTCTTCAATTTTCGTTTTTCCTTGGGAGTATGCTGGGCCGCTTTCTGTTGTTCCCTCTTGCCTTTGTCTTTACTTCCCTTGTCGCCCATATCTGCTCCTCCTTGCTTGATAGTGACTTGCATCGGATTGTGCGACCGAAAACTTTTCTTCGGTTATTGAAGTTTACACAGGATCGCGTTGTGTGTCGCCGATAAACGAACCCACCCCCCCCCAACCCCGGCCGATGCAAGGTCGTTTGGGAAGGGAAATGACCGGGCGGATTTCCTCATTCACATTCGAGATGTCGGAAAAGGTCAGGCAAGTACATTGCCTCGGATGGAATTTTTGGTATGCACAGGGTTCATATCTCCCCGCTAATCGATCAGCATCATGCGGCCCGCTTCAACCTGCCCCCCGATCACCAGGCGCCAGAAGTAGAGCCCGCTGGAGGATCTCCCGCCCTGGCTATTGTTTCCGTCCCATACCGCGGACAGATTTCCGCCTTGAGGTATCTGGTATTCGTCAACGAGGGTGGCGACCAGGCGCCCCGCCAGATCGTGGATCTTGAGTGAAACCCGGGCGGGGTGATCGAGCGCGTACTCGATGGTCACCGAAGGATTGAATGGATTCGGGAAGACTCGCTGAATTCCTTTACCTTTGGCGGGCATCGGGTCGCTGCCGTCTGTTTTCAGGAGGGACTCGACAACTCCTTCGGCAGTCAAGATCTCGCCAGCCAGGAGATTGAAGTCTCCTGCGACCGGCGTCGCGGTCAAAAGGCCGGTCTCCAGTGAAGGTGCCAGAACCAGGACACCCATCTCCAGAGGTCTGGTTTTCTCATTCTCCAGATTCATGCCCATGAGGGTCCACTCCCTGTTCGGGCCCTTGTCCCTTCCGGTCAGAAGCAAGCGATTGGCCAAGCCGGGGTCCGTTTCCCAGCCGACGACGGTGTAGTCTCCGACCTTCCCGCCCAGAACGACCGCGACCGCGTTGATGGAGGTTCCGCTTTCGAGTAGTACCTGCACCCGGATCTCACCCACACGGACTGATGCGGAGGTTTCGGGCAGGAAGCTAATCCGAGCATCGGAAACGATTTTCGGGCCCGAACCGGCCGCAACGTTCGGGCTCGAGTGGCTGAAGTGACCTGCGAAATGGATAACATCCATGGTGTCCACAGCGCCGTCGCGGACGAAGTCCCCACAATAGTAATCGGTGACATACTCCGGTTGGCCGCTGAAATACCCGGCCAATACTTGGAGGTCCACCAGGTTCACCCAACGGTCGCCCGTGATATCGTTGCTTTGAACTCTCAGGCCGGCAATGGAACCGACCGGCATATCCAGGTAGCGGATCTCCAAGGGAAGCGGGTCACTGTTTGGAACGTTGCAGCTGCCGACTTGCGAACGCCTGAGCGTGACCTGGTAGCCGTTGGACGCCGTGCCTGGGGTGTCGAGCGACGTGTCATCGTAGAACCTGTAGTCGAGGCCGTTAGTGATCAGGGAAATCTGTTCCGGCAGGATCTGCGGGGTGTCATCCATGCTGGCATCGTCGAAATCGAGCATGATGACCAGCATGTCATCGTCACCGGCGGGGCAACCTCGCAGGGTGTTTTCGGCGACCGGCAACTGTTGTCCGCCCCGTTCGATGTATGAGGAGACGACGGGAAGCGCGAACCTCTGAGTGATCGAGAGCCGGGAATCCACAGCAACCGTATTGGGGTAGAGTTCAATCGAACTGCCGCCGGGCCAGCTCACCGTGACGAAATCAACCGCCGCGACAGAGCCGAGTCCGAAGTGGGCAGTCGTGGAATTCTGACCGGACCCGCCGTCGGACTGCACCTCGCGGATCTGGGAAAGACCGTCGGCCACGACCGTGATCCGCGATCCGAGGGCGTCACGATTGCAGGCGACGCCCGTCAGATCCACTTTGAGCCAGTGATTGTCGCCTCCGGCCTGGTTTTCAATCAGGAAGTTCGGAGCGCCGTCGCGCGCGACGTACAGGTCGAGTTTTCCGTCACCGTTGAAGTCACCCGTAACGGCAATCAGGTTATCTCCCAGCATGTGGTCATCGGTAAAGGTCAGGGTTTTGGAGAAAAAGGTCATTCCGCCGACGGTTCGGACCCGATTAACCACCAGAATGTCCGACCCCCCGTTTCGCGTCACGTAGAGATCGACCCACCCATCGTTGTTGAAGTCTCCGGCAGCGAGGGACGTGGCGCCAGGGCTGGGAGAGATCGGGTTGTTAATATTCACGAATCCGCCCGACCCGACGAGATAGATAAAGACAGAGCCGTTGCTGCCAAGTACCGCGATATCCAGGATGCCGTCGTTGTTGAAGTCCGCCCACGTAGCATCTATTCCCTGGCGGACAGTATTCACGCGACCGCTCCAGAATTGATACTCCCCGTTGACGTTCTGGAGAACCCTGGTGATATCAACCGGATCGGGACTCGGAGCGTTCAGCAGGAGATCGTTCCAGCCGTCGTGGTTGATGTCGCCCCAGTGAACGCCGGATGAGGCAATGCCCCCGCGGGCGAATCTCGAGATCGCGCCGGGCAGGAGCTGGATCGACGGACCAACCACCCCCTTGTACACCTCATTGGGGTCGTCGTACCGGGCCAGGAAGATGTCCAGTGCCCCGTCGTTGTCGATATCGCCCCAGTTGCCGGCCGTCGCGTCCCCCGTGGAACAGAGATCGGCGGATTGCCCTGAAATGTCGACGAGCGTCCCGTCCTGGTGATCGAGGACCAGATGCTCCTCCGGTGTCCGGACCAGGAACAGGTCCTGATCGCCGTCGTTGTCTCCGTCGGCCCAGGAAGCGTCGATGATCCCGGCGGCGTCAGCCAGAACAGCTGGGGCGATATCGATGAATCCGGAACCTCCCTGGTTGATCAGGAGCCGGTTGGCTGTGCCAAAGTTGGCGATGAACAGGTCGTCATCCCCGTCGTTGTCATAATCCACGGCGGACAACGCGGTGGCGTGGCCGGTATCCCCCAGGTCATTCGGTCCACCTTGATTGAAGGAGAGGGCGTAGGTGCCCGCAAAGTCGATGACCGGATCGGCGGTATCGCCGATGTCCCGAGTGACGTTCGCGGGTTTGCTGTAAAGAGGTGCGTTTCCGAAGCTTACCCTGTACCCCCCACAGGTCGGTACGATGAACTCGTTGTTCGTCGTACCGGACAAGGAGAAGCCGTTGGGCCCGGTCATAGTCCATTCGAATCCGAGATCGGGCGGAGTGACGGTGACGCTGACCAGCTGCGAGCACCCTGGATAGTCGAACGTCATGACGGGGCCGCTCGTACTCACATTCTGAATATTGGATTCGATGAAATCACTGTTCCACCAGGTTGCTCGCGGATCGCTGGATGGATCGTAATCAGGATAGTCAGGGGCGGCATAGAGATCCGTCGCGTTGCCGAAACTTCGTCCATTCTCCAGTTCCCACAACCCGTCGGCCTGGACCAGGTGAACCTTGTAGTGAGTCGAAGACTCCTGGCGAAACATTTGCTCGTCCACGTGGTAGATTGCCAGGCCGGAATCATCGATCCTGTCGTCCCGCCCATTTTCCTGCCGGTTTTCGATTAGAAAATATTCCGTCGTTACCGCGGGGTCCAGATGCGGAATGATGTAGCCCGTATTGTCGCCACTGGTGGCAACGAGCCCGGTGCCGGGGCGGTCGAGCACGACCGGCACCATCCACCCGGCCAGTTTCTTGGGATAAGCCGACGGATGAACCGGATCCAAGTCGCCGCTCCCGGCATAGGCCATCAAGCAGTAGTCACCCAGTCCGAAGCCGTCTTGGGGGTTGTCCACCGAGTAGAGATCCGGCCACTGTCCCAGCATGTGCCCGGTCTCGTGGCAGAACGTCCGCAGTTCCGGATAATTCCGCAGGGCGCACACCGTGTAGTGCTCCGCAGTCAAGCCGTCGAGATCAACGGGAGTCATGTCGGAATAATGAGGCCAGAGCTCCTCGAAACCGAGAGGGCCCCAGTAGTAGATATTGATGGCGTCGATCAGTCCATCAGTGTTCGAGTCGAAGGGGCCGAAATCGAAGCCCTCAGCGTCCATCTGCTGCAGGATGTCCGTAAGTACGTCGTTCCAATTCCCGAGATCGGCATTCAATTCGGCACGGGTCGCCGTCGATTCGTAGAACCTGCTGGTAAGATGGTTGTAATAGGAAAGGTTGTTTAGGGAAACGTCTTTGAAGTAGTCCAATACGGAGCCGTTGTTTCCGTGGCCGGTGTAGCCGATGAGGTTCAGAAAGTCATGGACGTCGCTTATCCAGGCCTGCTGGTCGGCGGGGTCGGGCACATCCGTCTCAAAATCCAGATCGGGGAAATCCACAAGAATCGTGAGCCCCAGTACCTCTCCGTTGATCACGGCCGGCTTGTCCAGGATCTTCTCAGCGGCCCCATCGCTCGGTGAACGTTCCCTGGCCACGATGTCGGCGACGGCCGAAGCGTCCAACTGGAGGCCGGGTTCCAGATCCGAGGGAGGGGGGTTCCCTAGCCGGACGCCGGTGGAAAGGAGTCTTATCCCATCGATTGATACATCGGCATAGCAATACCAGCCGGAAACGGGATCCCGGACGACAGTATACCCGTCGGGACTCTCCAGCCAGTGATAGAACTCGTCGCCGAACAACCTGACTTCCGCCGAAGACCCATCCGGCTGCCCCACAATCGACGTGCTGTCCCACATGGGTACGCCCAGAGCTCCAGTTGTCATAAGCACCAGGAACAAGAATGGTAACCCCGACTTGGTACTGAACCGTGAAGGCATGTTGGTATCCCCCATTGGACCAGGAAAACAGGTCCACAATGGATCCCAATATACGGCATCCAGAAAAGAGTCGCCCGGACGGCTGGATCTAGATGGCTCTGAACCCCGTTATCGAGTCCGGCAAGGCTCACATTTTGGAACCAATATGGAACCTTCGGCTTTTAACCAAAACGCTCTAAAAGGCACAAAAATCGAGACTCAGAGACGGATTTCGGGGTCGTTTGGAAGGTGTGTGTAAAGGGAGAGATTTTAAGAATTTCACTCCTCAAACGATCCTCCCCCGCTAACCCTTTAACCCCAAGCGATTATGCGCCCCAAAAACGACAGCCCCTCCAACCTGCCAAAATCCCACAGCTTTTTCCCACCCGAAATTCCGG
>QNAI01000278.1 GCA_003641745.1 Verrucomicrobiota bacterium
CCAGCGCGGTATCATCCGTCTCCGGGTCTAGCGGTAAAGCTCCGGCCAGGATCGATCTGGACTCAACGAGGGAGCGGGTCGCCGGGTCGTCCCAGGCACCGACTGGTGCCACTTCGACTCCATCCCGGAAAACCTTCTGGACCGCCCCCTCGAGGGCATCCGCCACTTGGAACCGGCGCAGACCCGGCCCGATCCCCCGAACCAGGACCGGGCTCTGTCCGCTGCCTTCCAGGACAAATCCCGTTATCATGGTATCTGCTCCCTGGCCCGAGCGACCACGCAGAGACGTGTTGAGCAGGTACGCGACGGGCTTTTCGCCCTCAATTGTCAAGACAGTGATCTGGAACGGCTCCGAACGGATAGATCCGAAGGCGTTGATCACTTCAACCTCGTAGCGACCGGAATCATCATAGCCTACTGGATCGCTGACGAGATCCGGCCCGGACAGCCCTGTTATCTCTACCCCGTCATGCCACCACCGGTAGATAAGCGGACCCGGTCCGGCTGCCTGGATGGACAATGAAAGGTTCTTGCCCAACTCAATCACGATCGAGGCAGGCACTTCCAGAAACTGCGGCCAACCGTTGTCAACCACGACCCGGGCGTGACGACTTTCGGCCAAGCCCCGTTCGTTCGTCGCCCGAATCCAGTAGTCTCCGGAGTCCTCGTCTTGAGCTGCGGTCACCTGCAATTCAGCCCCGGTTTCACCGGCGATGACCTCGCTATCGCGGAACCACTGCAGGGTAGGAGTCGGGTGGCCGTCGATGGCGGCCGAGAGTTGAAACTGACCACCCCTGGCCACCCACAGGTCTTCAGGATGCATAACAACAACCGGGGCCATCAGAGGACGGGTCACGGTCAAGCCGACCCGATCGCTATCAATCGAACCGAGCGCATTGGATACCCGCACATGATATCTCCCGGCATCGGTCATCTCCAACGGAGAAAATCTGATGCCCGCGCCGTTCTCGCCACTGATTATCTCCTCATCGAGATACCATTGATAGGTGGCAGGGGGCCACGCCCGGTCGGTGACCCGCAATTCAAAACTCTGGCCGGCCACTACAGATCCACCTGCAGGTTGACTCAAGATCTCGGGCACCCGATCACTAGGCTCGATCGAGACCACGACTTCCCGGCTCCGAACCTCGCCAAACCCATTGGAGACCATCACCGAATAACGTCCGGAATCTCCGAGCCCGGCCGGGTCAAGAACCAGGCGATGGCCTGTAATCTCGGACAACCAACGACTGCCCTTGAACCACCGGTAGATCAACGGTGCGGTTCCATCCGCTTCCACGGACAACTCGATGCGGCCACCTTCCACCCCGGCCACACTTGTCGGCTGAATCAGGATCTCCGGCGGCATTTCAATCGGCAGGATATTGAGAAAGGCCGGGCGTCCCGTGATCGCACCGGCCGGATTGAAGACAGTAACCTGGTAAACACCCTCCTGGGCCTCACTCACGTCGGGGAGTCCGAGTCGACTCGAGTCCGAAGAGCCGATCACTTCGCCATCAAAACTCCACGAGTAGGACAAAGGAGCCGTTCCGGAGGCAGAGACCTCAAGATATACATTTGACCCGGCCAGAACCTCCTGGTCGGCCAGATCAACCACGATGGCAGGCGGGGTCATGATCGACCGGCTGGCCAGAACCTGCCCACCAGAGGTGACTGCGTGAAACATGCCCTGACCAAAAGTGACCGAATTGATCTGCTGTGCGGTACCCACCTTGGCTGCGACCCAACTTTCTCCCCGGTCAATCGAGTAGATCACGGTCCCATTGCCCCCAACGGCGACAAAAAGTCCGTGACCGAACACAACTGAACGCAGAGAGGACGTCGTCCCCGTTGAGCGCAGA
The DNA here is from genome assembly GCA_003641745.1 of Verrucomicrobiota bacterium. Classification (GTDB taxonomy): domain Bacteria; phylum Verrucomicrobiota; class Verrucomicrobiia; order Opitutales; family Opitutaceae; genus B12-G4. Next base: position 1,863 of record QNAI01000278.1, read on the forward strand.
GACCAGGTCTGCCCATCATCTGAAATCCATACCGCTCCGGCGGATCCCACCATGACAAACCGGTCCCGACCATAGGCCATCGAACGGACGGACCCCGTAAAACCACCCTCATGCACCTCCCATTCCGTTCCGTCGACGGAGGTCAGCATCTTCCCCTCGTTGCCGGTCAAAAACAGGTCCTGGGCAAAACAGATCGCGTAGAGGTTGGTCGCAATGTTTTCGACCACCACATTTGACCAATCGTCCAGAGCGTCGCTGGCCACGGCGACCCGCCCCCCGCTTCCAACGACCACATACCGTCCATTGCCGTGGGCGACGCCCCAGAAGGATTCCCCCACCAAATACTGCGACCAGGTCTGGCGATCCGTGCTATAACCGATGCCTTCCTGCAAGACCTGACCCACCACGACAGACTCGCCCCCCAAGGCCACGCTGTAGGCGCCAGCCAGGTTTTCACTTGAGCGGTCCTGCAAAACAGAGATATCGACATCCCAAGCCACCTGGCGCTCGGGCCCAACGGCGACATATTCCCCCAAGGTCGGGCCATAGGCGACCGACCAGAGCAGAGTGGGCCCGAACGGCTGGTAGACGTTCCACTCTTTCTGGGCATGCAGACGGCCGCTCGATCCCGCGAGAAGCAGGATCGTCAACATTGCGACCGCGAGGGTCGACAGGCCGCTCCCGGATACGGGGCCACCGGACTGCAGAGGTCTGTTCAAAGGTCTCTCCTCGCATAGCAGATTCAGCGCCAGAAGAAGGGCATGGCTCACAACATGCCTATAAACAATGAGTTAAGTTATTACAAAGTTTAGCCTGAGCCCTCGAAGCCCTCCACAGGCAGAAATTGCCCGACGGGAGCCCCCGGATTACGCCGTGAGGGATACACCCCAGAGCCCACCCGCAACAGACGCCATCGGTCTGCGGAATCACCCTAAGCCGAAGTCCCATCCCCTACTCGGGTCTCTACCCGTTGCGATTCAGTCTGCCAGTATGATAAGCTTTTCATGGTCGAACGTGACTCGAGGCACACTGCCCCGGAAAACGGGAGACAACTCATACTTGGTACATGCGGTTCGTCGAACCCGCAACTGGTGGGCACTGGTTGCGGGTTCTCCGCGTACCGGATCGAATTGATTTCCGGGTTTACCTTTACCTCCGCGCACCGAGACCTGATTTTGCGGGAGTGAGCCTCAATCGCTATGAGCAACTCTTGCTCGACTATATCCAGTCCCAACCCGACGAATCCGACTTCTGGGAAGTCCAGGTCAAAGCCCTCCAAGACAGCCACCCTGCCCACCTGGCCAAGGTCCATGAGCTGAATCGCCTGCTCTGGGCCTATTTCGTCGAACGCGGAGGCAGTGTGCCCTCGTTCGCCGAGGTTACCGGGACAAGTGATGCGGCCATCAGCATGCGTAATCTGGCCGAGTTCCTGATCGAACGCTGGTCTCCCCGTCCCCGACGGCGTTCCGGCATCAAGCCCGGCGGGCCAACCTGATACGATCTCTCAGCCCATCAGCGATCATGGTGGCCACTGCCTCGTCTCTCAGACGATCCGTGTTGATGACCAGATCGTAGATCATCGGATCCGCGTTCTTGTAGCCAAAATGCTGCCGCACAAAACGCCGGCCAGCCGCATCCTTCTTCCGGATCAATTTTCGAGCCTCATCCTCCGCAAGATCGTAGTAGCGGGCAACATGAGCCACCCGCTTTTCGACTGACCCGATCAATCGGACGTGCAACACGCCGGGCATCGAGGCGGTCATCAGGTTCGTGCCCCGCCCGACCAGGATAACCTGGCCCAGTAAAGCCAGCTTGAGCACGGTTTCTACCGTGTGGTGAAAGAGGGTCCAGGACGAAGGGTGCAGGCCGAGTATCTCCTCGATCGAAGCGGTGAATTCATGGACCTTGTCCTCGACCAGGTAGGCCTTCAGGCGTTTGGGCAGATTGTGATCCGCCAACACTTCCTCGACCAGGTTTTCGTCGAAGACCGTCCAGCGACAACCCGAACTCGGGGCCACCTCGTCGAGCACCCCGGTCAGGACCTTGCCAATGGTCACGGCTCGGGAACCCGTTTCGCGGGATATCGTCACGGCGGGAGCCACCTTCCTGACCCGATCGCGCCGTTTTCCGCCTTCCGTCAACCGGCAGTCGATGTAATGCCGGCACCGTTCAAACATCCGATCATCACTCATAAAACACCTCGTGTTATTTCTATAACGCAGATCCACGAACTCCGCAAGAAAGGAAAGCGATGATCTACAGGCCTTCAAACCGCACGGTGAGAGACAACACCCGCCAAACCACAATCCTTTTTCGGATTCGTCCGCTCAGCGGAAAGAGACGGTCTCGGCAAAGGGTTGGCGCGATAATACCGGCACCTGGACCCCTTCCTCCGGATACCCCACAATCAGCTGAAGGTAGGCGCGCTCGTTCTTGGGGCGCTCCAGGATTTTGTTCAGAAATCCCATCGGACTGGGCGTATGCACCAGGCAGGCAAGGCCCGCGAGATGAAGCGAGGTCAGGAGGAACCCCACCGCCAGGCCGACCGATTCATTCACATAGTAATTCCTGCTTCGACTACCGTCGGCCTCGAGGCGGTAGCTCTGCGCAAAAACAGCGATCAGGGCCGGTGCGGTTTCCAGAAAAGGTTTCTCGGCGTTTGTCCCAAAGGGCCGCAGGGCCCGCAACCATTCTTGCGAGGCGCGTCCGCCGTAGAATGCGCGCTCCTCCTGCTCAGCCTCAGTCCGAATGCGCTTCTTGACTTCGGGATTCTGCACCACGACGAAATGCCAGGGCTGTCGACTTGCTCCGCTGGGGGCCGAAGCAGCCGTCCTCAGACAGGATTCAATCACATCACGCGGGATCGGCTCATCGGAAAACGCACGCACGCTGCGACGTCGACTCATGTTCGTAAAATGATTCCGGGCCTGTTCCTGCATCTCCTCGACTGGAATCCGACGATACTCATCCCACAGCCTGAATCCTTTTTCACACATCATCGTATCTTTCTAGATGCAGACGCCTGCCTAGACAACCCAGCACTCAATCCCTTTTGGACACCATCCTACTTACCTCTGTACAGCAAAACGGATTGTTCCCGCCCGGAGAGGGATCCTCTCAACCCGGATTGGGGGGTTCTGCCCAACGGCATGGACTCTGATCCGTGCAGATCGTGCCACCAATCCTCAAAGAATAGACGGTGAATACCTTAAGGCCGACCCCGCAGCGACCGTTCCATGAGTATGCACCCGATCGTCGGGCGCTGGGCCACGTTCTGCCGAGAAAATCCTCATGTCATCGATCACCTTTTTACGCAGTGAAAACCAAAACCTGGACGGCAGGGTCATCCTGTCGCACGGCAACCGGCTTTTCCGCCGTGATCTGACCCCGACCAACGACCCGAAAGTACTGCTGCAGGACCTGAGTCCGGACGCAATCGTGGCAGCGTATTTCTCTCCCCATGAAAAGCTTGGGGCATTTATCAAGGATCTGACCGACCAGTGTCCGGAAACCCCGGTCTTCCTGGTGGCCGCCGACCTGAGCCAGG
>QNAI01000279.1 GCA_003641745.1 Verrucomicrobiota bacterium
AAGTCCGGGTGCGATGATCTGGCCGAAGTCAAGGAAGCAGTGTTGCAGGAGAGCCTTGATGTGTTGCTCAAGAAAGTGGCACGCACCCGCAAAGATATCGAAGGGGACGGAAAATTTGCCGACTGGAAAGTGGCCCTTGCGGCGACCCTGAAGGGGCGAACGACAGCCACGAACGGTTGGCTGAAAGACAACCTGGCGATGGGCTCGGTGCACGAAATCGGTCGGCAGGTCGCCGCATGGAGGCGCAATCCCGTTCGAAAATGGGTAAGAAAACTCAGGTAAACTACAAGCTACACGGCCTGACCCTTTAGGATCTCCCTTTAGGATCTCCCCCGTTTGCAGCGTCGCACGCCACGTGTACGGTCCTTTGGATCGCAGGCGTATCGGGAAAGATCTGATCCGGATCGGAATCCACCTTCCAGGACCCGTCAGAGATATGGTGGATGGTGTTCCCTGCGATCGCACCAGCGTTGCCGCCGACTTCCATCCCATCGCACCGCCAGATATGATTGTACCTGAATATCAGGTGGTCGAGAGCGCCCTGAACCCCGATCTGGCAATCCCGCACCTCGTTGTGGGTGAGTCTCAGAGGCCCCGGAATCTCGCCATGCAGGCCAAGAATCCTGATCCCGCACCCGACTCCGGCAATCCGATTATGATCAAGGCAAAGCGCTTCCACACCCGACGCCATCTGCACCCTCACGCCTGTCGTGCCTTTCGCATCGCAACCCTGCAGATCGACCACGTTGCCGATCGCGAAGGCACCGCCCTCCAGATGCAGACCGACCCCTCCGTCACCAAGCTCCAGCACCCTGTTATTCTGTATCTCACAACCCTCAGCGCCCGCCGCGACCACGATGGCTCGGTCCAGACTTCGAAAACTGAGCCCTCTTATCGCATTCCCGCGGCCCTTGATCGTAATGCTTCCTTCAACAACGACGTCGTACTGCTTCCAGGGAAACAGCCACATCCCGTCCCTTTCGATCACCACGTCTTCCCGATAGATCCCCGGACCGAGGAAAACCTGTCCCCAATCTTCGCGGTGCTTCTCGAGCACCTCCCGGATCCCGCCATAGGGGCGCTCCCGCGACCCGTCACCATCGGAGGCACCTACCTGCACATAGACATCCCGCCGGGATCCTCCAGGGTGATGACTCATTTCAAGCCGGACCGTTTGAAGGGTTGTCTGCGGACCGTTTGAAGGGGTCAAAGCACACATCTCGCATTTCATGCAAGATGATGAGCAATGACCCCGCCGTTCGAACCTATTGATTAACCAGGTTGATCGGTTTGCCCGCCATGAATGCCGCTATATTCTCTGCTGTGATCCTGGTCAGACGACGACGGGCCTCGAGGGCCGCCCAGGCGATGTGAGGGGTGAGCGTGATATTCGGCGCCTTTAGCAGGGGGCTGTCCGCCTCGATAGGTTCGGTCGAAACAACGTCGAGGGCGGCACCGGCCAGAACGCCCTGTTTCAAGGCGTCGGCAAGATCGAAATCCTTCACCAAAGGCCCTCGCGAGGTGTTGATCAGGTAGGCGGTTTTCTTCATCCTCGAAAGCAGGGTAGTATCGACCATGCCGGTGTTTTCGGGGGTCAGATTGCAGTGCAGGGTGACGACGTCAGCCTCTGCAAAGAGCTCAGGTATCTCCCGCCATTCAAAAGCATAGGGGGGCTCATTGCCGTGGTAGGGATCGTTGGCCAGTACCTTCATCTTGAACGCCGATGCGATCTCCCCCACCCGGCGCCCGATCCGACCAAAACCGACAATGCCGATGGTTTTGCCGGCGAGTTCCGCCAGGGGTGTGCGCCAGAACGACCATTCTCCCCCGCCCGACCATTCGCCATTCAGCACCAATCCGCTGTGGAGATGCGGCTGGCGGAAGTGGTTCAGCAGGAGGGCAAAAACATACTCGGCCACCGCGTCCGTTCCATAGATGGGCACGTTGGCCACGGGGATGTCGCGCTCACGCGCCGCCTCGACATCGACGACATTGTAGCCGGTGGCGAGGACGCAGATGAACTTCAGGTTCGGCAGCTCGGCCAGCGTGTCGGCATTCAACACCGTTTTATTGGTCAGCAGGATGTCGGCATTCCGCGATCGCTCCAGAATCTCTTCCGGTGCTGTGCGGTCATGGCAGACAAATTCACCGTGAGCAGCAATTTCATCCCAGGGGTTGTCACCGGGATTGAGAGTATAGCCATCGAGGACAACGATTTTCATGGATAATTCGGAGTGTTAAGTGGAACAGCAGTGAAGGTGGCAGTCCAACTCGACAATGGCGGCCGATGCGGCCGGGATCCAGCCTGGAAATCGAAGCCTGCGAAGGGGTCACACCGTAAATCCTGCATTGGCATGCACGATTTCACGGAATGACCCCGTACCGTTCGAATGACCCCGTGCGCGAGGATCCTTACCTCAAGCGGTAATAGCCGTCGGGATTGAAGATAAAATAGTGATCGAAGGGTACGAGCCGGGGAAGGAGGACATAGGGCTGACCCTTCTCGTCGATCTGCTCTTCCAGGCGAACGGTGACGGGCTCGGACGAGCCGAACCGATCGGGATTCTTCACATAGGAAGTCTCGCGAACATCGGTGACGACATGGTCGACCCAACCCAAGGCGACCGCCTCATCGGCAAACTCCCGCCAATTGCCGTCTGAATTCTTCTCGTACATCCGTTCAATAAATTCGTCCAGAGTCATTCCCATCTTATCGGCGATCGGCTGGGCCAACCGGATCCACCAACGTTCGGATTCCTCCAAAGCCTCGCGTTGCTGGGTCAGATTGCCCCAGACAATGGTGTCGGCCTGATGATGCAGAAGAATGGCATTGGGGTAGGCGAAGGATCTTTCCGCCAAGGCGGTGATAGCTGCCGCCATGCTGGCCGCGTAGGACTTCACCACCACGTAGACCGGCGCCGCGCTGCCCTGCATGGAGCGGAGAATCTTAAATCCGGCCATGGCCGAACCTCCGGGGGAAGTGTCGATGACGATGAAAATCGGATACTCCGTATCCTGATTATTATGGAAGGCTATGCGTTCAGCCACATAGTCCGCAGTGTCCTGGAAGATGGGGCCGTTCAGGGCGATGCGCCGGTCGCTGACCACCAGTCGACCACCATCAAAAGGTTCGCTCAGGTACTCGTGTCGGTCATCCACCTGATCGCGGAGGATCTCGGTTTTTTCGCGCTTGATCAGCTCAGCCTGCAAACGGGCGACCTCATTTTCCAATCCCGCTTTCTCAATCTTGAACTCGGCCTCCTTGAGGCGCATTTCGATCATTCTTGCTTCGATCGTCTGTGCTGCGACTGAATTTCCGAGTTTCAACCGCTCCTCTTCAGCCCGCAGATCAGCCAATTCAAGCTCCAGGGCCTGTTTCCTGTTCGCTGATTCGAGAGCCATCTGCTTGGTCAGCTGTTCGACCTGGAGATTGAGGCGATCCAGTTCGCCCTTGGTTTCGCCAAGTTCATGGGTCATCTGCTCCCGCCGCAGGGCGTTCTCAAGGGCGAGGCGTTCCCGTTCGGCCTTCAGCTCGGCCAGCGTCTCTTTCTTCTCCTCGGCCCTGATCTGGTTCATGAGGGAAAGCTTCTCCCTTTGCCTTCGTAACTCCTTGATCTCCTTGTCATTCGAATCCGATTCAGGGATCTCGACATCCGTTTCCGGCTTTTCAGAAGTCACCTTTTCGGTCGTATCCTCAACCGTTTCACTCGCCGATGCCTCAACCACAACCGTTTCAAGCGTGCCCGGCTCCTGTCCCCAAACCGGCGGGGAAAGGAAAATCACGAAGAGGGCGGGAAGGAAGCGACGAATCTGGTGGACTAACATCATAATAGAAAAGTATCGCATTTCTGCGTTTCGCAACAAGAACCGAAAACCTCTGCCACTGACATCGGCATTTTCAGCCAGTTCCCTGAATGATCCTCGCGTCCATATGATTCTGAGACCTAGTGTCCTGTCTCACAGATGAGCTTGCCAATGCCAGAGCCATTTTCGAGACAGGACACCAGATCTTTCTGTCGGGTTCCATGGGGAGTTCTTATCACGAGCAGGGAACAGGAGGAGAACGGGGATGATTAAGGTTGCCTCTCCCGCGCACTTCACAAATTCCAGCAGGATACGTCCCGTGATTCATATCGCCCACACCATCCTCCTGACCGGTCTCCTGTTCTCGCTTCCGCTCTTCGCGACGGCTTCTGAGTCCGGGCCCATCCCGACCGTCGTCACCTCCAATGGGATTCTCCAGGACATGGTGAGGCACGTAGGCGGAGATCGGGTACACGCGGTATGCCTGCTCCCTCCGGGGATCGATGTGCATGCGTTTGATCCGACCCCTGATACAATCGTGCAATTGGCCGAGGCGGATCTTCTGGTCATCAATGGTTACGGTCTGGAATCTGCTCTGGACGGGATTCTCGACAATACGAGCTACCGGGGGCCGATCGCCGTGGCCGCTTCCCGCTCCCGACTGGTCGCGATCGATCCTGGTGCCAAAGGCGGGCACGACCACGGACCGACCGACCCGCACGCCTGGCACGACCTGGGCAACGCAATCACTTATGTCGAGGTGATTCGAGATGCGCTGACCGAATGCAACCCGACGGATGCCTCCACCTACGCCCGACTGGCCGACCTCTATATCCGTGAAATCCGGGTTCTGGATACATGGACCCGACGAAACCTGCTCGGCCTGCCACGGGGTTCCCGTACGATCCTCGTCTCCCATCAGGGCCTGGAATATCTGGGCCGTGCCTACGGCCTGGAGATCCGGACCCTGGTCGGACTCTCGCCCTATCAGGACCCCGACGCCCGCCAGATGGCCATGATAATCGAAGATCTCCAGTCGGGCAGAATCAGGGGTCTGTTTCAGGAGACAGGGTCGAAGTCCAGGATCATTGACCAGATTTCGCGGGAGAGCGGCGTCCCGATCGGGGGCGAGCTCACCACCGGCACCCTGGGGTTGGGCGATCCGCTTTCGTCGACCTTTGCCGGCACATTCCGCCTGAACGTCCTGCGAATCCTGAGGGTTCTCGAGGCCGATTCAAACTCGCCATGACTGAAACCGGACGCTATCTCGGTTCCGTCACCAGGGTGGGTATTGTCCTGGTCTATGGCGCGATTGCCTTTCTGATCGCCAATCACCTGGGCCAGACGAACCCGGACAGACCGGGTACCGTTCCGGCCTCCGCAACTGAAGTCCCGGGCGAAGAAATCAGTTTGAAGCTCAATCTCACGGCAAGCCGTCCGGTTGAGAACTGGTCGGTGACAGTTGACGGCGTGATATTCAAGGATGGCACCCTCACCGCACACGGGTGGTCGGCGGATATCGATCTCACTCCCCTGCCCGATCAACGCCTGATCATCGACGTAACACCATCCGAATCGAAGGTCGACAGCCCCC
>QNAI01000280.1 GCA_003641745.1 Verrucomicrobiota bacterium
GGGCGATCTCCGTGACGGCCTCGCAGTTGACCTGGAAGATCGTGTCTTTCTCGTCGCCGGACCTGGTTTTGTGGGCACCTGTATTGACGTCGATGGCGATGAGGGCCTCCGTCTCGTCGATGACAATCTGCCCCCCTGAGGGCAGGTTGACGTGCCGAAGAAAGGTCTGTTCGATCTGGCGCTCGATATTGTAGCGCTCGAAAATCGGGATATTGTCTGAGTAGTGGGTGATCCTGTTTTTCGACCGGGTTGAGATCTGGGCCACCAGTTCCATCATCCGCTTCTGATCGTCCTTATTGTCAACCAGGACCCGGTCCACATCTTCGGTGAGAAAGTCCCGCACCGTGCGCTCCACCAGGTCGGGTTCCTGGTAGATGCAGGACGGTGCGCGGTCGTTCTCCATTTTATCTGAAATCTCATCCCACTTTTTGAGCAGGATATGGAGATCACGGATGAAGTAGCGGGCTTTTTTCCCCTCCCCGGCGGTGCGCACGATGATGCCCATGCCCTCCGGAATGGTCAGGCTCTGGATGATCTTTTTCAGGCGGGACCGCTCCTTGTTGTCCTCGATCTTGCGGGAGATGCCGCATTGGTCCGAGTAGGGCATCAGGACGATGAAGCGCCCGGGCAGGGAGAGATTGGTTGTGGTTCGCGGTCCCTTGGTGCCGATCGGGCCCTTGGTCACCTGCACAACGATCTCGGTGCCCACCGGGTAGGAACTCGGGATGTCCTTGATCGTGATCTTCTCGTTCTTCCGCTTTTTTGAAGACCTGTTGACCCGGACAACTTCGATGGAGGAGTCGGCGGCCGAGGGCAGGATGTCCCAATAGTGAAGAAATGCGTTCTTGGGCAGACCGATATCGACGAAGGCCGCTTTCAGGCCCGGATCGAGGTTCTTGATCCGCCCCTTGTAGATGCCACCGACGACGCGATCGCCACCCGAGGCGCGCTCGATGTCGAATTTGTCGAGGATGCCATCGACCAATAATCCAACCCGCTTCTCCAGCGGCTCGGAATTGATGATGAGTTCGCGAAAGACCTTCTTCTCCTTGCGGAGCGAGTCGACGAGTTTCGCGATCAGCGGTTTCTTTTTGGCCCGGTCGCGGGCCGCTCTGCGCAGCTTGCCGTTATCAACTCGGACATTCTTATTCTCGCGCGGGGGCGATTTAAGTTCCTGGTCGTAGCGACTGGCATTGTCTTGATTCTTGTTGGGTGATCCCTTTTTCATTGTGATCTGGTTGATCTTTGGATGGGGGGAGGCCACCCTCAAGAGCTGCACCATGGGCTCCGCAGGCATCGTGGCCGGCGGATCGGGACCTGATCTGGTCCGCTGTTGAGCGGTCAGAAGTCCTTACGAAACCGGTAGACGCTTTGCACGAGGCCCTGCAAAATGCAGCAGCTGAGTAGAAATGAACCTCCATAACTTAGGAATGGAAGCGGCAGGCCTGTTATGGGGATCAATCCAATCGTCATCGCGATATTCACGAAGACATGAACGGCAAAAATAACAGTTACTCCGAGGGCGAGTAACATGCCGAAGCGATCGCGGGCCATCCCGGCAATACGGATACCGTTGCCAAGAATCAGTCCGAAGAGACCCAAAACAGTGACGCTTCCGAGGAAACCTTTTTCCTCCGCCAGCACGGAGAAGATGAAATCGTTGTGGGCCACTCCCCTAGGGAGATAGCCCAGTTTGGCTTGGGTGCCCTCTGTCCAACCTTTCCCGATCAACCCGCCGGAACCGACGGATATCAGGGATTGGCGCAGATTCCAGCCGATCCCCATGGGTTCGATCTGGTCTGGTGCCACGAAGGACAGGATACGATTTCGCTGGTAATCGTGTAAGGGCAAAAGTGAATGCGGTTCGTAAGCTCCCTTATCGTTGGTGAACGACAAGTTGTTGGCCTCCATGAACCGGTTATAGCTGTAGACATCAACGGCGACCACGCTCAGGAGGAGCATGAATAAGGCAATCGCAGTGACAAAAAAACGTTTCGCCAGATTGGAGACGAACAGGAGCGAGAAAATCATCGGAGGGAGCACGAGCGCCGATCCGAGATCGGGCTGGAGCAAGATCAAGAACATAGGGATGGAAACAGCAAGCGCCATTTTGCCCAGTACTTGAAGCGATTCCCGAATGGATCCGATTTCCGAGCGGGCCAGGATACTGGCGGCCATGATCAGCACGCCGAACTTGGCCGTTGCCACCGGCTGAAAGAGGAAAACCCCCAGGTCGATCCATCGCTGGGAACCTCCCCGGGCGGCCCCGAGGGGGGAAAGCACGATCAGCAGAAGGATGATGGCCAGGGCCCATACGTAGTGGGAGTAGGTCAGAAAGATCTTGTAGTCGATGCGGGCGACCACCACGTAGGCCACGGATCCCATACCGATCCAGACCAACTGTTTGAAATACTGGGTGTTGCCGGCGTATACTTGGGCACTGTAGATGAAAAAGACCCCGATCAGGCAAAGCAGGGCCATGGCCAGAGGATTGATCGGGTCGAACCGGCTCTGCGAGGCGAGCCGGACAATGCCGGAAACGGGGTGCTGGTTGTTGGTCTGAGACAAGGGTGGGGGCTGGGAACTTAAGAATTCAGAATGATGAGGAATGAATTCTGAATTGAGACCCAGGGAATGAAGATTCTGGTTTGAAGATTGCGGGGTTGGGCTGGCTAGGCAAATCCAACCTTGGGAAAGCGACTGGATTCCGTCGCTGCAGGAGGGGCAGGGAAAAAGTTGATCTTGTAGGGGATGATCCGATAATCCTCTCGCTTTGAGTGCTGAACCGACACTGCACCTGGCAACCCTGATCATAGCCGAACTGAATTCACCAGCTCTGTTGTCCTTTGGTGCGGCCTTGGTTGGAGCTCTTTTAGGCGGGCTGACCGTCTGGTACACCTGCCGGGAATCACGCCGAAGAGCTGAACGGACGGCAGAGGACATCCTGCAGAGCGCCCGGAGGAAAGCTGAACTGGTGGCGGAAGAGTCCGTCAGTCAGGCGGAAATCGAGGTTGAACGGCGTCGGGCTGAATTGAGGAACAGGATCGAGCGGAGTGAAATGAAGATTGAGGCCAAACTCCGGGAGATCTGTTCGCATGAAGAGTCGATCGGGGCACTCGATCATCAGTTGGTGCTACAGGAGCGGAAGGTGAAAGAAGAGAGCGACGGCGTCGAAGAGGAGCGTCAGGAGGTGGCTAAAATGTCCCGGAATCTCCGCCGGACCATGGAGAAGTTGGCGGATATGGACGTCGACGAGGTGAAGGTCGCTCTGCGGGAAGAGGTTGAGCGGGATTGTGCGGATGAAATGCACGGCCTTCGGAAGAGCGTGCTGGATCGTTCGGAACGCGATCTCCAGGAAGAGGCCCGTCGGATGCTGGTGGCTGCCATGCAACGCCTGGCCAGCAAGCCGACCGATGACATCACCGCAACCATCGTTCAGTTGCCCAACGACGATATGAAGGGGCGGATCATCGGAAGGGAAGGGCGCAATATCAAAAGCTTTGAAGCCTCGACCGGCACGACCCTGCTGATTGATGAATCGCCCCAGATGGTGTTGATCTCATCCTTTGATCCGGTGCGCAGGCATATCGCAAAGATCGCCCTTGAGCGCTTGGTCAAGGATGGCCGGATCCACCCGGCGAGCATTGAAGAGTCGGTTCATGAAGCCCAGTCCGAGGTGGACGGGATCGTGGTCGACGCAGGTGAAGAGGCCATCCGTGCCCTCAAACTGGCATCCGTGCATCCCGAATTGGTCCAGTTGATCGGGAAGCTGAGATTCCGTTTCTCCTATACCCAGAATGCCCTGGACCATTCCATCGAAGTAGCCCGGCTTGGGGCCCTGATCGCGTCGGAACTGGGTCTTGACCCAGCCATCGCCAAGAGGGCCGGCTTGTTCCATGACTTGGGGAAAGCGATCGATGCGGAGTACGAGGGCAGCCATGCCCTGATCGGGGCTGAATTTCTCAAACGATTGGGCGAAGATAACGTGGTGGTCAACGCGGTTGCGGCGCACCATGAGGAGGTCAAGGTCGAGTCGCTCTATGCGGGCATTGTGATCCTGGCCGATACGATTTCAGCGGTGCGCCCCGGGGCGCGAGCTGAATTGATGTCGTCGTATATCGAGCGACTCGAACGCCTGGAGAAGCTGGCCCTTTCCATCGAAGGCGTCCAGGGCGCTTACGCCATCCAGGCCGGTCGCGAGATCCGGGCCGTGGTTCATCCCATCGACGTGAGTGATGATGAGGCGGCCCGGATCGCCCGCACCCTTCGGCGCAGGATCGAGGACGAGCTCCAATACCCGAGCACGATCAAGGTGACGGTTATCCGCGAGCAGCGTTTCACCGAAACGGCGAAGTAGAGGGTGGAGGGAGGAAGACCTGTTGACTGACCCTTATGCCTTGGTATGAGAAGGGGCATGAGTGATCGAGGCATACTTGAGACCTTCCCGAATCCGGCGGTCGGACGCGATTACGTGATCGAACACACCTCGCCCGAGTTCACCTCGATGTGCCCGAAGACGGGGCAGCCCGATTTCGCGGAGATGACGATCAGGTATGTGGCCGACCAGACCTGTGTGGAGCTCAAGGCTCTGAAGCTCTATTTCAATGCTTACCGCAACGTGGGGATCTTCTATGAAGCGGTGACCAACAAGATCCTGGATGATCTGGTGGCGGTCCTGCAGCCCCGGTGCCTGGCGGTGGTATCGAGATGGAAGCCCAGGGGCGGACTGACCTCGGTGATCACAGCGGAGTACAAGAGGGAGGCGTAGGAAAGGCTGGGGAAAGGGCCGGGGTCATTGCTCATTATCTTGCATGCCAATGCGAGATATGTGCTTTGACCCCCTCGAAGTCATTAAAGGGCCCTATGAGTTCAATGTCTGGATCACCTGATGGTGGAGACCGGGGGCGGCGGCGACGATGGAGGTTCCGGATACCGGGTCGTTTCCCTGCCAGTCTGTGATGATGCCTCCGGCGCCCTGAATCACCGGGATCAGGGCGAGTTTGTCCCAATCGTTCACGATGGGATCGAGCATGATGTCGGCGAATCCGGAAGCGACCAGCAGGTAGCCGTAGCAATCACCCCAGGTGCGGGCGAGAGCGATCCGGGGAGTGAGCCGATCGAATCCCCCCTGATCCTGATGTCGGCCGATACTCAGAAAGCTGGTCAACAGGAGGGTGGCGGCAGACAGGTCAGTCGCTTCCCGGACCCGGGCGGGTTTGCCGTTCAGGAGCGTCCGGGTGCCGTTGCCGATACAGGTCTGGTTGAGAATCGGTTGATGGATCAGGCCGACGAGGGGCTGTCCATTCTTGAGCAGGGCGATCAGGGTTCCGAAAAGGGGACAGCCGGAAACAAATGATTTGGTGCCGTCGATGGGGTCGATGACCCA
>QNAI01000281.1 GCA_003641745.1 Verrucomicrobiota bacterium
CCGAGGCTGATCACGCGGTCCTGATGGAGGATCTGGGACCGGACAGCCTGCTTTCATTGGTTCAAAAGGACGGTCGCGAGTCCGAACTTGTCGCCGATGCCTACCGGCGGACGGTGGACCATCTGGTGGACCTTCAGTCAGCCACGGAGGCAGCCCTGTCGAAGTTCCCATCCGCAGTAGACCGCTGCCTGGATTACGACTCGCTTCGCTGGGAGACCGATTATTTCAAAGAACGTTTCCTTGTCGGGCATTTGGGATTGAAGCCAGCCGATCTTACAGAACTCGACGGGGAATTCCATGCCCTGGCCGCGACGGTGGCTGCCCAGCCCCAGGTATTGATCCACCGCGATTTTCAGTCCCAGAATATTCATCTTCAGGATGACAGGATCCGTCTGGTGGATTTCCAGGGCATGCGTCTGGGCCCGTTGACCTACGACCTGATGTCGCTGCTGTTGGATCCTTACGTTGCCCTCGATGCGGGATTGCGCGCCGAACTTCTGGACCGGTTTGCCGCTGCAAACGCGGGGTCTTTCAGTACCGGGGATATCCGGGCCATGGCCATGGCCTCGGGGCTGCAGCGGGTCATGCAGGCTTTGGGTGCCTATGGATACCTGGGGCACGTCAAGGGTAAGCGGTCCTTTCTCGATCATATTCCCGCCGGATTGGATGGCCTGCGGGAGATCCTGGGGGAATTGGGGGGGGAGGCGGAGGTAGTGAACCAGTGGATGCCCGGTTCCATGCCTGTGTTGGTGCGCGTTCTGGGTTGATCTCCAATGTTCCGGGGAGGCCCAAGCTTGGAACCATTCTCAACATGCATTCGAGTCCGGGGTAGATACCCCAGACTCGAGTGCGGGAGAAATTTGATAGTTGCTTAAGTGAAATTCGGATTTATCAGCCCACAAATTCCGTCAACTGCTCCATAATCCCATTCCAGCCACCTTCATGATTGTTTCGCGACTCCTCACTGGGCAGGCCGTCATGATGCAGCGTCAACTCCGTCTCGTTCGGACCGCATTCCTTGAACGTAAGGGTGACGACACTGTCGGGTCCGGTATGGTCCGAGATCCAGGTGAACACCAGTTTTTCGAAACGCTGGATGGTTTTGTATTCACCGC
This sequence comes from Verrucomicrobiota bacterium, assembly GCA_003641745.1. GTDB lineage: Bacteria > Verrucomicrobiota > Verrucomicrobiia > Opitutales > Opitutaceae > B12-G4. Next base: position 1,116 of record QNAI01000281.1, read on the forward strand.
GGTGGGGCATTTCCTTGTCACCGGCTTTCATGACGATGAGGAAACTGCCGCCTTCCCTGGCATCGACCTCCACGTTGCAGTCAGCCATCCCATCCATGGGCTTGATGAATTTGGCCAGGGCCACCGGATCGAGCCACGCTTCAAAAGTGGTCTCGACGGAGGCGGGAATCATCTTGCTGATGGTCAGTTCGTTGGTTCTATTCATTGGTCTTTCCTTTTTTTTCATTGTTGAGTTGGACGTAGTCGACGAGGGCGTCAAGTCGCGCATTCCAGAAATGCCGATAGAAATGAAGCCACTCGTACGCGGGCTGGAGCCCGGACCAGTTGATGCCCAACCAGTGCTCGCGCCCATCAATACGACGGACGACGAGACCCGCGCGCTCAAGCACCTTGATGTGTTTGGACACGCCGTTGAGACTCATCGAGAAAACCTCCGCTACGTCAGTCACCTTCAGGTCGCCCGACTCACGCAATAGCTCGATGATCTGACGCCGCGATGGATCAGACAGTGCACCGAAGGTGCGATCCAAGTCGTCATTCGAGCACTCTTGGCGGATTTGATTATAGTCAACCATATGGTTGAATATAAATTCAACCGGGGGTTTTAGCAAGGGGATAATTTCCTGCCCATGGCTTTGCCGCCTCGTAATGGAAAAGCGGGGGAGAATCCTGGTCTTTATCGGTCGGGATGGTTCAACAGGGGCCACAGGGAACATTAAACGGCGTAAGTAATTGTTAATCATGGTAATACACGACTGCGACCCGCCGGCGGGTCGTTGCGGAAAATTCCCCAACCTCAAACATTCGGTTGCGCCTTTGATAAATGTGTTTGATCCATTTTGACCTCCAGGTCCCCCGGGGGGCCTTTTTTCGCATTGATATTTTATATCCCAGCGTGCGTGGAATCGTGGTAACAGACGTCGACCAGGTCGGACACAATTTCAAAGCCACAACCAAAATCTCTACGCTGAAACCATACCGTCCCCCCTAATGCCGAATTATTGGTATACTCACCAGACACTGACAGATCGCACAGCAGCCATTTCAAGAATCAGGGCCAAAAATATGTGCAAGAAGCCCCATTTCAATTCTTCCAGAAGCAGTTTCCTTCTCCTGCCCATCCTGCTTGTGGCCGCACTCCCGGCCGGCGCCAAGCCTCCCGCAATCCAGATCACTCATCCCAACACAACCAGTGCCGAAGAGCTTTCGATCACCATCAATCCGGCCAATCCACAAGTGCTCGCCGTGGGTGCAAATTTGAGCTTCCACTTCCGGTCCGACGACGGTGGGGCCACCTGGACCGAAGACCATCTGTCCTCCACCATGGGGGTGGCCGGCGATCCCTGCGTAATCTTCGACGCCAACGGAGACCTTTATTATTCACATCTGTCGAATCCCCCGGACGGTTCCTGGCTGGACCGGATCGTGGTTCAGAAATCGACTGATGGCGGACTGACCTGGAATGACGGCGTCGGCGTGGGGCACAACCCTCCCAAGGACCAGGACAAATCCTGGCTGGCGGCCGATCGCACCACCTCGTTCTACCGCGACAATCTTTACCTCGCCTGGACGGAGTTTGACACTTACGGCAGCAGTTCATCAGCCGACAGTACGCGCATCCTCTTTTCCCGGTCCCTGGACCACGGCCTGACCTGGTTGGACCCGCTGCGCATCAGCGATCGCGGCGGCAACTGCGTTGATGAAGATGAGACCGTCGAAGGAGCCGTGCCGGCCGTCGGGCCCGAAGGCCAGGTCTATATGGCGTGGTCCGGTCATGATCAGATATGGTTCGACAGCTCCAGTGACGGCGGCGCGACCTTTGGCCAGGACATCGTGGTCACTACCCAGCCCGGGGGCTGGGATTTTGCCATCCCAGGCGTGTGGCGCGCCAATGGCATGCCCATCACCGCTTGCGACGTGAGTTCCTCGAACTACCGCGGGCGCATCTACATCGTTTTTTCCGACCAGCGCAACGGCACCGACGATACGGACATTTTTCTCTGCTACAGCGATAATCAGGGCGTCACCTGGAGTTCGCCCAGCCGGGTCAACGACGATACGGGCGCCTCCCAACAGTTCTTTCCCTGGATGACGGTCGATCCAAAGACCGGCGCGGTTTCCGTCGTCTTTTATGACCGCCGGAATACGAATGGTGACGCGACCGAGGTTACGCTGGCCGTCTCCCATGATGGCGGCGCCACCTTCACGAACATGATTGTCAGCAACGCGCCTTTCATACCGTGGGACACGGTCTTTTTCGGCGATTACATCGGCATCGATTCATGGGATGGGATAACCCACGCCACCTGGATGAGCATGGACCAGGGCGACCTGAGTGTCTGGGCGGTAAAACTTGGTGTAATCAGCGGTGTGGACCCACGCTCGGCCCCTGAAACCCGCCTGGTCATGAGTGTTCCCGCGGCCACGTCCAGCAGCCGAATCCGGATCAGGTTCACTACCTACGACGACGGCCCCGTGAAACTCTCGGTGTTCGACATTCGCGGGCGCCGGGTGCGTTCCCTGGTTGCGGAATCCCGGGCGGCCGGACAATACACCGAAATGTGGGAGGGCGCCGACAACTCGGGCCGCGGTGTCTCATCCGGCATGTATATCGTGCGGCTTGAAGTGGGTCGGGATGTGGTCACGCGCAAAGTCGTTATCGCACGGTAGAAAAAAGCCGAATCGGTCAGGTGGATTAAATGGGAGGGGCTTCCCCCAGGGGGGCGCCTGCCGGGCTGTTCAGGAAGGCCTGCAGGTTGGTCGAACTCCCGGATAATTTCAGCTTCCGGCGGATGATATTACGATGGTTGTTGATCGTACTCGGCGCGCAGTTCAGCGCCTGGGCAATCTCCTTGCTCGTCATTCCGTCCCTGATCATCTCGCAGATCAGGATCTGGCGCCTGGTCAGATTAAATCCGAACGAATCGAATTGCTCAACGACACCGATCTCCCTTGCTATGTGCCCGATCCTGTTCACCATCACATCCAGAACGTCTTGCTGGGATCCAGTCGCGTTGATCCGCAGTTGATCAATCAGGGGATGCAGGACCAGCCCCATATTGCTCTTGATGTTTTCGGAGATCGTTTGCTTCTCCTTTTCGATCAAGGTCAACATCTCGCGCATACTTTCCCGGGACAGCTTTAATTGCGATTCGGTCTCCTTGAAGGAACTGATATCGTGCTGTTCGGTCATGAGGACAGTGTTTCCATCATGCTGGACCAGCTTCATGTGCAGCATAACGGGAATGGCCACATTGGACCGGTGCCGCAGGGTCGATTCGCAGGTAAAGCTGCCATGTTCGGCGAGCAGCGCATTGATCCGGTCGAACTGGGCCATGGTTTCGCGGGTCAATTGGCCGATGGGAGGTTGCTCGAGTAGTTCCTCCCTTGAGTGATCTGTCATCCGGCAGCGGGTTTCGTTGACATAGATCCTTTTCGTTTGAGAAGTGTCTGCAGGGCACCAGGTTGTGACCGTTATTCCCACTTCAATTTTGTCCAGTAAGTGGTCGAAACTCCCAATTGTTTCCATTCCTGATCCTCCGGGACCGAACAGTTTGAATTCAAACAAGATACTTGATATTGGAACTCAATATCCCCATTCGTTTAGTGCCTAATAATATGGGCATTATATAGTAAAAATGGGGTCATTGCCAAGTGGTGATTTTTCCACCATAATATTGAAAATTTCCATTACGCAGAGGTCGTAGTTGCTTCCGAAATATCGCGGGGCGAAACATCGTGCCGGTGGGGGATTCGGGAAAAATTGCGATTGCCAAAATATCCGGAGTGAGCCGGAGTTTCCAGACCGGATGATTCAGGGCGAGGATCATTCCTGGTGAAGCTCCGGCTCAATATTTCCTCAGGTTTGGCGGCCGGATTCAGAACACCTCCACCAGCACCTTCCCGACACAACCTGACGGTGGCTTGATGCCCATCCATGCGGCTAGCGTACGGGCAATATCCACGGTCTCGACGCGACGGTACACTTCTACCGGGTTTAGGCCGCATCCGGCAAAGATAATCGGAACAAAGGTGTCGTAGTTCCACGCTCCACCGTGATTCGCGGCCATGATTTCCCCGTGGAAATCGTTGACAAAATAATGCGATTGGAAAAGCACCAATACATCGCCGGAGCGCTTGGGGTTGTAGTTGTTGAGTGCCGCCCGCAGAAGCGGGGTGTCGGGCAAGTTGTTTTCCCGCAAGGCCGTACTCGAAACCGCGAGCGCAATCCCTTTGACGTTCATCAACTCGGAAGCAACCGCCTTC
>QNAI01000282.1 GCA_003641745.1 Verrucomicrobiota bacterium
GGATGAAGACCGGCTACTTCTGGCCGGTCTACGGAGACCGGGACGAGATCGCGTTTCCGTTTGCGCCCACCCGGGGCCACCGGGTGGTGGTGGATCTGTTGGAAGGCTATGCCAACACGCTGGTGACGGACGGCTACGGCGCTTACGAGAAGTATGCGGAGAGGACGAACGGGCTGGTCCACGGCCAGTGCTGGGCCCATGCGCGCCGGAAGTTCGTGGAGGCCGAGGGTTCGGAGCCCGAACTGTGCGGCCGGGTCCTCGACCGGATCACCATGCTCTACGAGCATGAAGCCACCATCGGGGACTGGGAGGACGCCAAGCGGCAAGCGTATCGGGGAGAGCATGCCAAGCCGGTCGTGGATGCGATCTTTGAGGAGCTAAAGCGGGCGTTCGAGGATCGGATCCTCCTGCCGCGGAGCCCGTTCACCCAGGCGGCGAACTATGCTCTGGAGCGGGAGGCGGCGCTCAGGGTGTTCCTGGATCACCCCCGGGTGCCGGTGGACACCAATGCCGTGGAACGACAGATCCGGCCGGTGGCCGTGGGGCGCAAGAACTGGCTGTTCTGCTGTGTGCCGCAGGCACACTGGGGATGGAACCAAGATGGGTCCATCCGCTTGTGGAAAGCTGTAGAGAAGATGACGGTAGGCCCGTCGAAGTCGGTTGTCAGGAACAGGCTTCAAACTACCCCAAGCGGCTGGCATTAAGAGTGTTGGTCGTGAGCGTTGGGGAAAAGTCGAGCGTGACTCGGCAAGTATGAATCAGAAAGACGAACGAAAGTGAATCACTGATGACTCGTCGTGAACCAGAACATGACATCAAAACCGGGGGCGAGCAGAACTCCCGGTATAAGTCTGAGAGTTGCCCTGAAGGCTGCTCAGGCGGTGTCCGGCGTGCAGGTGGCGTGAGTCTGATTCAGGCTTTTCTACGGAACTGCGGGAACCAGTCGCCTTGATGTTAAGGGAGCCGTTCAAGTGGAGACCCCACGAGAACCTGAGTACCGATGCAAGGCACTGGGGCGGAGTAGCTCGTAGTAGTGATGAAGCCGCTGTAATGGCGGTGGAGCGAAGGGGCTACGTCAGGCAGTCTTCTCTGCATCCAACTGGGAGTTCCAGGAGGAGATGGGGATGAAGGCAAAGCCATTTGTCATACCGAAGCGGCAAGTTATGCAAGCTTACCGGCTTGTCAGAGCCAATGCTGGAGCCGCGGGTGTGGATCACCAATCGCTCGGTGATTTTGAGAAGGACCTGAAGAACAATCTGTATCGTCTGTGGAATCGGATGTCCTCGGGGAGTTACTTTCCCCCACCTGTGAAATCGGTAGCAATACCGAAGAAAGCGGGAGGGGAAAGAATCCTCGGTGTGCCGACGGTAGCCGATCGTGTGGCGCAAGCAGTCGTCAAACTTCAGATCGAACCAGACATTGAGCCGTATTTCCTGAAAGACTCCTATGGTTACAGGCCGGGCAAATCGGCGCTGGACGCGGTTGGCGTCACACGGAAACGATGCTGGCGATATGACTGGGTCTTGGAGTTCGACATCAGAGGACTGTTTGATAACATACCGCACGCTCTGATACTCCGAGCGCTTCGTAAACACGTCGACTGCAAGTGGGCGTTGCTCTACGTGGAACGGTGGCTGAAGGCGCCGCTTCAGCAGCCAGATGGCTGCTTGGTGGCTCGTGACCAAGGGACCCCTCAAGGAGGGGTTGTCAGTCCACTGTTGAGCAACCTGTTCTTGCACTACGTGTTCGATACCTGGATGAAGAAGCGTTTCCCGGGGGTTTCCTGGTGCCGCTATGCGGATGACGGGCTTCTGCATTGTCATTCGTTGAGACAAGCTCGTGAGCTACACCGGGCGCTGGAGGAGCGGTTCCGGGAATGTGGGTTGGAGCTGCATCCACAGAAGACGAAGATTGTATATTGCAAAGACAGCAATAGGTGCGCAGATTACCCGGTAACATCGTTCGATTTTCTGGGATATGCGTTTCGTGGACGGGCATCGAAGAACGCGAAAGGGGAGCTGTTCGTCAGCTTCAGCCCTGCCGTGAGCAACGGCGCCCTGAAATCCATGAGAGCGCTAGTCAGAAAGTCGAATCTGCGGAACCGGGTAGACCGCAGCATTGAGGATATAGCACAGAAATTCAACCCTGTCTTGAGGGGATGGATCTACTATTACGGTCGATTCAATCGGTCTGCGCTATACCCTTTCTTGAGGTACTTCAATCATGCGCTGAGAGCTTGGGTGATGAACAAACACAAGCGCTTCAGGGGTAAGAGGACCCGGGCTGGCCAGTACTTGGAACGGATGGCCAGATCACAGCCGGATCTATTTGCGCACTGGCGTTACCGAATGACAGGTGTGTTCGCCTGATGGGAGCGGTATGAGTCGAGAGGCTCACGTACCGTTCTGCGAGAGACTGGGGGTGAAATTCCCCCGGTCTACTCACCGGACCGAGATCGGCGCCCAGTACGTGGGTGTCCTCCAGAGTCTGGTGTCGACCTGCCGGCTCCAGGGGGTGGACCCGTACACCTACCTCGTCGACGTCCTCCAGCGCGTCGACACCCATCCGCAAAGCCTGGTGCAGCAGCTCACACCGCGGCTCTGGAAAACCCACTTCGGCAACGACCCCCTACGATCCAGGGGCGATCCCAGTCAATAACGGCGTTCCCTGACCGCTTACCTTGGTACGTGGTCGCAAACGCTGCGGCACCCCCCGTAAGCACGTAACCTACGCAAATCATTCGGATTAGTCGCATGATCACCTCTCTTTCACTGTTTGAAGCGGAGCTTCAGTCCTCCCCACGATTCCCTGCTAACTGCGACCAGGGTGCACCCAATGTCCGGTCGTGCACCAAGTGGTCCAGCCGGGTGCTCCAGGGCGGGTGATAGCCTTGCAAGGGTGAAATCCAGTTCACTGCTGTTACAAAAAAGAGGATTCCCGATAATGTTCCCCATTGCAGCTCCCCCTGGACAACTCACTGACGACTCCCAAAACAAGTTGTCAATAATGGCAACATCTCCACCGACACAAGAAATCCCACCACCCGTACTCTCGGAAACGATATTCCGAGCGAACACCAGACCCTCGCTATGGTCAAGATATATGGCCGCCCCAAGCCTCCCACTATTATCTCTATTTGCCCAGAACGTGTTGTTTGCAACTTCACCACGACCGCGTACGATCCACATTGCCGCCCCGACATCCTGAGCCGAGGGTCTCCCGCCTGCCGCATTCGCCGCTAGCACATTAAATTTCACGCAAACGTCAACGCCGAGCGAGGATGCCACGAGGAGTCCGCCAGCGTGGTCTCCTGCGGTGTTTCGGTAGAGTTCATTATCCACAATCCTTGGGGAACCCAAGGCCGTTATGATCCATATCCCTCCACCGTCTCCGGTGAGTGCCCGATTATTCCTTATCGTGTTACCGATAATCGTTGGGCCAACATATCCAAATGCTCCTATGCCGCCACCTTGCCCTGCTGCCTCATTATTGACGATTAAGTTTCCCTCAAGAACAGGCCGGTATACGCGGGATTTGTCTTCTCCCAAAAGAAACACGCCGCCGCCCCAACCAATACCCGCGATGCCCGTTGCGACGTTGTCCTCAATGCGGTTGTCTCGAATCGAGGGCTCCGAGTTTTGGACGAGGATCCCCCCCCCGAGGTTTGCCACGCCACCACGAATTGTGAATCCCGCTATCTCGGCGCCTTCCGTCTCCCCTCCTGTGAACCGGACGACAGAACCCGGTTCCCCGCCTCCATCAATCACCGTGGCCTGGGGGCCAGCATGGCTGAAAATGCGGATTGACTTCCCCTGGAAGGCAATACTTTCGTAGTAAGTACCGGGAAAGACACGGATATGATCGCCAGCCTGAGAGCTATCAATTCCAGCCTGAATGCTTGGCGCATCCCCAGTGCGATCACTATAGACGCGCCATTCCCGTGCTTCAGCAACCGATGCTCCATGGAGGATGAGGAGGACTATCCAAGGGGATCCAAGGGAAGACAACGAGGGCAGTTTGATTCGACGCAGGCAGGAGGCAGGCTGAGAGTTCTGGTAGTTGCTGCCGTGCGAGACGTGGGCGTCTGCGGATTTGATCACCTGACCCCCGAAGGCAAGAAGGCGTAGACGAAAGAGTAGCATGGCTTTTGTTTCGATACCACGATCCGCAACTTCGCTTTCTTAGATCACTGAATTCGTCTCTGAATATAGTTTGTGCTTGGACAACATTGAACGCAGAGACGGATGTAACACCAACTCAAGCTCTCGTCCTATTCGAGACCGAAACCTCTACCCGGCCCTGCCGTACTCCGGACGAAACACCTTGTATCTCGAAGCTGACTTCCTAGGTCGTCTTTCCTTGAGCATAGTTTGACCTTACACCCTATAACGGGAACCGCAGTGTGATTCTGATCCCATCCCCCAGAACTGACACCCATTGCTAGAGAAATCCTGCGTTGTGGGTTAACCTCCTCCCGAAGAACTGGGCCATTCAGAATTAGAAAATCGGCAAACCCAGTACCCTGATCCCCGAGGAGGATTTGCCCCGTGAGAAAGTCGAAGTTCACCGAAGAACAGATTGCCTTTGCCCCACGGCAGTGAGGGCGGAATCTGTGCCTAAGCCCCGTTTCAACCGCGTGCCTAACTCCGTGATCCTTTGCCCGAGACGATGCTGCATTTGATAGGGCGGTACTGTCGGACGCTCGCGTGGTTATCTGCTTCAGGCTCTCCTACCGATTCCCTGATTCTGAAGCCACTTCTCGAATCTGCCTGGAGGCTGCCGCAGGCCCCGCTCCCACTCGGAGATTCCCTGCTGCGTCAAACCCAGTTCCGTTGCCAACTCTGCCTGAGTCACTCCACGAGCTCGCCGCAATGCGAGAAGCCGATCTCCAGTTGTAGCTCTCGGCTCGGCCAAATCCGAACCGATCAGATCCAGAATAAGAGGCCAGAATTGGATCGACGGCTGTGTCCTGCCATGCTCCCAGTGCCAGACTGTGGATGGATGCACTCCCAGCCGCATCCCCAGGCCCTTCTGAGATAGCCCAAGCCCCTCCCTCGCGGCTCGGAGTCGGGCTGCGAACCCCTGGACCTGAGCGCGAGGGTCTTCACCCAGAAAGCGCAGGACACCCGGAAGGTGCCGGGTGGCGGGCGTGAATCTCCCTCGCTCCCAGCCATAGACGGTCATAAGAGTAACTCCAATCAACCTAGCAACCTGGGCCTGCGTGAGCCCAAGGTCCATCCGTCGCTTCCTGATGTGCTCTCCTAGAGTGTTCGGAGTAGCCGGATAACCCTTTGGAAATAGGTACGTTCGCGGGATCTCCAGATTGGACTGGCAAAAAGGGAACGCGGCCATGAGGATTCGTTGCCCTCTTGACCGA
>QNAI01000283.1 GCA_003641745.1 Verrucomicrobiota bacterium
GGTGAGCACCGGCAGACCAAACCTTTCCCGAATACCTCCCAGCATGGCCAGACCCGCTTCGATACCCAATCCCCGTGCGCCTCCCAGGGAGGTTCGATTGGCCTTGTCGTAGGACCCCTTGAATACGATTTGCAGTTCCGGCAGCCGGTCGCCCAGGTCGCGAAGATTCTCCGCAACGGTATTGCTGACCGCGTCGCTCTCGAGCGAGCAGGGACCTGCGATCAGCAGCAACCGTGTGGGGTCGAAGAGCATCGATTCAATTCCGCGGGTGAGACATCGGTTGCTCTACCGATTGCGCTTCTTTTCGATCGCTGCGGCGATGAAGGCTTCGAACAAAGGGTGGGCCCGGTTGGGCTTTGACCTGAACTCCGGATGGAATTGGACAGCCACGAACCATGGGTGGTCGCGCAACTCCACGATCTCCACCAGATCACGCTTGGGATTCCGTCCACTGACCCGAAGGCCTGCTTCCTGGAGCCTCTCAACGTAGTCGTTGTTCACCTCGTAGCGGTGCCGATGCCGTTCGCGAACAGTTTTCGTCCGGTAGGCGCTTGCCGCAATGGTGTCCGGGACCAAGGCACACTCATATGAGCCGAGTCGCATGGTCGCCCCCTTGTCCAGGACCTTCTTCTGCTCCTCCATCAGGGTGATGACCGGATCCGGTGTCTCGGGATCAAATTCGAGACTATTGGCTTTTTCGAGTCCGAGGACGTTTCGGGCGAATTCGACCACCGCGATCTGCAGTCCCAAGCAGAGACCGAAGTAAGGAAGCCCGGTTTCGCGAGCGTATCGGGCAGTCTCCACCTTGCCCTCGGTTCCGCGATCGCCGAACCCGCCGGGAACGAGGAGACCGTCCAGACCATCGAGCCGGGCAAGACCACCCTCTTCTTCCAGGTCTTCAGCATCGATCCGGATGACATTGACCGCGCAATCGTTTGCGATGCCACCATGAGTGAGCGACTCATAGACCGATTTATAGGCGTCCTGCAGTTCGATGTACTTGCCGACCACGCCAACTTCCACCCGTTTGGCCGGAGATTTCAGGCGGCGGACAACGTCCGCCCATTCATTCGTCTCGGCGGCTGGAGCATCAAGGCCCAAGCCCTCGACCACGAGATCATCGACCTTTTCGCGCTGCAGCATCAAGGGCAGTTCGTAGATCGATGATTCCACATCCATCTCCTCGATCACGGCCCGAACCGGCACATTACAGAAAAGACTGAGCTTTTCGCGCAGCTCGTGGGCCAGCGGATGATCACAGCGGCAGACCAGTATATCGGGCTGGATGCCAATCTCACGCAACTTGGCCACGCTCTGCTGGGTCGGCTTGGTCTTCAACTCTCCGGCCGCCTTCAGATACGGGATCAGGGTGACATGCATGAAGAGGACGTTTCCGTGTCCCACTTCGAGGGCAAATTGCCGCATGGCTTCCAGAAAGGGCAGGCCTTCAATGTCCCCGGTCGTTCCGCCGATCTCGGTGATAAGCACGTCGACGTCGTCGCTGGTCTGGCGCAGGCGTTCCTTGATCTCATTGGTCACGTGCGGGATGACCTGCACCGTCTTGCCCAGGTAAACACCACGCCGCTCATTCTGAATAACGGATTCGTAGACCTGGCCCGAGGTAAGGTTGTTGAGCCGACTGAGCTGGCCGGAGGTGAAACGTTCATAGTGTCCGAGATCCAGGTCGGTCTCGGCCCCGTCATCCAGGACATATACCTCGCCGTGCTGGAACGGGCTCATCGTACCCGGATCGACATTGAGGTAGGGATCAAATTTCTGGATCCTCACTTTCAATCCCCGCTGTTCCAACAATGCGCCCAGAGCCGCCGCCGTCAGGCCCTTCCCCAAGGAGGAAACCACACCACCGGTCACGAAGATGTACTTCATCGGCGAGTGTTAAACCGCGCAGGAAAGAGTTTACAAGAAAACTCTCGAATCAGGCCGCAAAAATCCAAGGTTCCCCAAGAGACTCTCTTACGGACACCCGCACCTGACATACCTGGATTTGGCATTCTACGGGTCAGTTTGAAAACTGCATCGTCACGTAGGCCGCGAAGATCAGCCCGGCAATCACAAGAGCAACCACGATCACGAGACGGAAGATCCGAAAGAAGAAGGCGAGCACGCCGACAAGGACAATGATGATGCAGGTGGCGATCAGCCAGCCGGGATAGGCCGAAAGGTTTTCCATCAACGATTGAATCGGGTTGGGCACGCTTGGTCAGAGCTAGTATGGGCCGGTCGCAAATGCAACGCCTTCGGTTTCGAGGATAGATCAAAGCTTGGCAAACAGCGGGTGATGCGGCCAGAAAGACAAGATCATGCATACAAAACCCGGCCAACCCGTTCTCGTCGTCGGTTCTGTCGCCTTTGACCAGATCACCACACCAACCGCGGAAAGCGGGCGCGTGCTCGGTGGTTCGGCCACCTACGCATCCATCGCCGCCAGCTATCTGGCTCCTGTCAATCTGGTCGGCGTGGTTGGAAACGACTTTGGAGAGAGTCACTTCAATCGGCTCCGCGCCCATCCGATCGACCTGGAGGGACTTCAAACCGATCCTTCGGGACCAACGTTTTTCTGGTCGGGAATCTATGGAGAGAACTTCGCCACCCGCGAGACGACGGACACACAGCTCAATGTCTTCGAGCATTTCAATCCCACTCTTCCCGAACCCTACCGGGGGACACCCTACGTCCTCCTCGGCAATATCCACCCTGAACTGCAGCACCGTGTGCTTGATCAGATCAATGGGAAACCATTCGTCGCGGCCGACACGATGAACCTTTGGATCGATATCTCACTCGACGAATTGAATCGGCTGCTCCCGCGCCTGGACCTCTTTGTCCTGAATGATGACGAATCGAAGATGCTGACCGACGAATCCAATGTGATTCTCGCCGGCAAGCGCCTCATGGGAATGGGACCGGATATCGTGGTGATCAAAAAGGGTGAACACGGATCCATCCTCTTCCACAAAGATGGACTGTTTTCCTTTCCGGCTTATCCGGTCACGCAAGTTAAGGACCCCACCGGCGCTGGAGACTCCTATCTCGGAGCCCTCGTGGGAAGTCTCGCCTCCCGGGACTCCATCAACTTTCCAGCCCTGAAAAGAGCGATCGTTTACGCAACTGCCACTGCCAGCCTGACCGTCGAATCATTCTCCTGCGATCGCCTGGAACAGGCTGGCCGGGAAGCGATCGAAGGCCGATATCAGGAACTTCTTCAACTGGCGTCCGTCAACTGAGAGCCGGTCCCCTACTCCTCACCAAAGCGTGATTCGGGCGTTTTTATCTGAAGCAACACGGGGCGGTGATCGGATACGTAGCTCCGTATGACCCGACAGCTGACAACTTCATAGGGTGCGGGAACAAAAAAGAAATCATATCCCCAGCGGGGAAAGTGAGCGGGGAAAGTCCGTCCTTCCTTTGGGAAGACCCGGTAATCCGTGTGCTGTTGAACATGGGTGAGCAGATGCTGGACCGCATCAAGGGAGCTCTTGGAGGAGGTATTGAAGTCCCCAAAGATGATTGGGGCGACCCGGAGTGACCCATTCAGTTGCCGCGAACGGTTGTCCAGGTCATCGATGATCTGCTCGACCTGTTCAGTCCGAATTCGCCGCGAGCGGTAATCCAGGTGCAGATTGATGACCGGTATGACGGACCCTCCCACCTCGACCTCGGCGAAAATATAGCCCTTCTCACCCAGAGTCTTGGTCCCGAACGGCACGGTTTCCGACGAATGGATCTCGTGATGAGACAGGATGGCATTCCCATAGGCCAGTTGTTTGGTGCCTTTCCGGCGGTTGTGAACGCCCAGAAATGCATGGGAATAGGCCGCATTTTTCTGAAGATAATCGAGAAGGTTGATATGTTTATTCCAATGGGAACTCTCATCAACCTCTTGTAATGCAACAACATCCGGACGAAGACGCCTAAGCAGGTGTGCGATCCGATCCAAATTTCGATGGATGTACTTCAGCGAATGAAATCCCTGGTAAAGGGAAAGCCCACGTCCGTGGGCAATGTTCAGCGTCAGAAACCTCAGGTTCGGCATGAATCGTTGATAAACCTACACGGTCGTAATATTTGCTGTGATGACAAGGGCTAAGGGGCCGTAACCGTTCTGCTGTGTTTACTTGATCATTCGACCGACTCGTCATTGGTTTGAACTCTGATGACCGAGATCGCAACAGACTTGGAACAACAGGTTCAGAAAATCGCCGCACAAGCGCGTGCCGCGTCCTTGGTGCTGGCCACAACCCCGACCGCCGCCAAGAACGCCTTCCTTGACCGGCTCGCGGAGATGATCGAAACATCCGCCGAACAGCTCAAGGTCGAGAATGGAAAAGACCTTGAGGCCGGTGACGCAAACGGACTGTCAACCGCCCTGCTCGATCGCCTCCGTCTGACCGATAAACGGATCGCCGAAATGGCGACCGGGGTCAGACAGGTTCGCGACCTGCCTGATCCGGTCGGGGTCGAGATCGAACGGACCGAGCACGCCAACGGCATCAGCATCCGCAAGATTCGCGTACCGATCGGTGTCGTGGGCATCATCTACGAATCCCGTCCGAACGTAACTGTCGATTGCTCCGTCCTCTGCCTGAAATCAGGAAACGCGGCCATCCTGCGCGGGGGCAAGGAAGCGTTTCACACCAATACGGTCCTTTCATCTCTCATCCGGAAGGCCTTGCAGGAATCGAGCCTGCCCGAAGCCGCCGTGCAATTGATCCCGACGACCGATCGCCGGGCATTGCTCACCCTGCTCAAACTCGACGAACAGATCGACTGCATCATCCCGCGCGGTGGCGAGGGGCTGATCCGCTTCGTCGCCGAGACGTCGACCATCCCGGTAATCAAGCACTACAAAGGCGTGTGTGCGGTTTACCTCGACCGCAGGCTGGATCCCGCCATGGCCGATGCCATCGTGATCAATGCCAAGTGTCAGCGTCCGTCCGTCTGCAATGCGATCGAGAACCTTTTCGTCCACGCCGACATCGCTGAGTCGATCCTGCCCGCCATCGGCCGGTCACTGATCGATCGCGGAGTCGAACTGCGCGTCGACCCGGCGGCGGCGGCCATCCTGAGCAGGCATGAGATCGAATGCACACCCGTCTCGGAAGAGGACTGGAGCGAGGAATACATCGATCTGATCCTGGCGGTCGGAGTGGTGCCGTCACTCAAGGCCGCCATTGACGCGATCAATACCTTCGGTTCCGCCCACAGCGACGCGATTGTCACCTCCGACCCGGAGGCGGCCGAGACGTTTCTCGCCGGCGTCGATTCGGCCACCGTCTACTGGAACGCCAGCACCCGTTTCACCGATGGGTTCGAGTTCGGTCTTGGCGCGGAGATCGGTATTTCGA
>QNAI01000284.1 GCA_003641745.1 Verrucomicrobiota bacterium
CGAGCACGCAAAGCTTCGTTCTGGCTGGTTGTATTCTTTTCACACTGCTGATTCTTAACCGAATCAGCGCAACCAGCCACCTATTTTATCAGTCAAACGGATACAGCCTATGGGATGGCTGTGAAGCGCATACTCTATTCTCCTTTTAAAAATTTAGTGGTGAAACCAGCTCAGATATTGCCATGTCAACAGTGAAGGCAAAAGTCGAATCGGGAGCAAGACCTTATCATAATTCGGCCCTCACCGACTTCGAGTTGGACTTTAGCGAGCATGCTCGTGCAAAGGAAGCGCAACCGTTGGTGAGGCGGCCTGCTTCTGCAGCGCGCGCAGCGCGACGTGGGAAAAGGCCATCCCCCGGGAACGCGGGCCTCATCCTCCAGAGCCCGGTGTCTTGCGTGCGCTTCTGCCTGCCCCCATGAAGCCGTGGGCGAAGGATGCAAAAACCCACGGAAGCAGATCACCTTCGGCGTCTCAGCCGGGCGGGAACCCCGGCCCCCACCCTATCGCCGGACGCCGTTGCGGGCCTTGCGGATCCTTACGCTGACCACTTTGTACTCCGGGCACATGGCTTCCGAATCATGAACGTCGGAGGTCAGGTTATTGATCATGATCTCAGGGAAGTGGAAGGTCGTGCTCACCACGCCCGGCTTGACCTCCCGGGTAACCTGGGCCTTGACGTCAACCTTGCCGCGTTCCGAGGTGATACAGACCATATCACCGTCCGCTATTGCGCTGTTGACCGCATCCTCCGGGTGCACCAGCAGCACATCCTCGCTGATGAGTTTCACATTACCGGTTCGCCGGGTCTGCACACCGCTGTTGTAGTGTTCGAGATTCCGGTTGGTAGTCAGGATCAACGGAAACTGACTGCTGTTTTCCTCGATTTCCCGACTCTCGCGAAAGGCGTTGAATTGAAAGACACCCTTGCCATGCTTGAATTCCTCGGTGTGGAGAATCTTTGTATCGGTTCCATCCGTTGCCACCGGCCATTGCTTGCCGTTGATGCCGAGTTCTTCCCACTTGATACCGGCGAAGAACGGAACGACCTGTGAGATTTCCTCCAGTATCCCGGCCACATCGTAGTCAGGTTGCCTGTAGCCCATGCGGTTCATCAGATCCACGATGATCTGGCCATCCGGTCGGGTGCCTCGCAGGGGTTCAACCACTTTATTGACCCGCTGAACCCGGCGCTCCCCATTGGTAAAGGTTCCGCTCTTTTCAAAGAAAGAGGCACCGGGAAGAATGACGTCGGCCAGCTTCGCCGTCTCCGTCATGAACAATTCCTGCACCACGAGAAATTCGAGCGCTTTCAGAGATTTTTTGACCTTCCGGGAATTCGGATCGGTCTGGACCACATCCTCTCCGATTATCCATAGCCCCTTCAATCGCCCTTCCTGCGCCGCATCGAACATCTCGGGGATTTTGTACCCAATCTCAGACGACATGGACACACCATAGACTTCCTCAAACCGCCCCCTCACGGCATCGTCGGCCAGATCCAGGTAGCCGGCCGCCACGTGGGGCTGGACTCCCATATCGGCCGCGCCCTGAACGTTATTCTGGCCCCGGAGCGGATTCACGCCAACACCGGGTCGCCCGATATTGCCGGTCATCATGGCAAGGTCGGCAATCTGCATCACGGTGAAGGTTCCCTGGGAGTGCTCGGTGACGCCAAGGCCGTGGAAACTCATGGCATTTCCGGCGGTTGCGTAGGCAATCGCCGCCGCCCTGACTTTCTCCCGACCCACCCCGCAGACCCGCTCCATTGCGTCGAGATCCAGGGAGAGAAGCTGCTCTCGAAAATCCTCGTAGCCCGCGGTCCGGGACTCGATGAATCCCTGATCCACCAGGTCTTCGTCGATGATGAAGTGCATCATCATGTTCAGCAATGCGACATTGGTGCCCGGTCGAAGCTGGAGATGATGAGTGGCGTAGCGGGCCAACTCGGTTCGCCGTGGATCAATGACGATCGACGGGGTCCCCTTCATCTGGAACTGCTTGAATTTTGCACCGGTGACCGGATGGGCGGCTGTGGGATTGGCCCCGATCACCATCATGCAATCGGTGTGCTGAAGGTCGGCGATTGAATTGGTGGCCGCACCGGTTCCAAATGCCCGTTTCATGCCGAGGGCAGTCGGAGAATGGCAGACCCGGGCGCAACCATCGATGTTGTTTGTCCCAACCGCGGCCCGGAAAAATTTCTGCATGAGGTAGTTTTCCTCATTGGTACAGCGCGCGGATGAGATGCCGGCCACTGAATCCTTGCCATTCTCATCAATATAGCCGCGGAATTTCTCAACAATCAGATCGTAGGCTTCATCCCAGGTCGCCTCCTCAAACGCGCCGTCGCGCTTGATCAGCGGCGCGGTCAGACGGTCCGGATGGTCGTAGAACTTGAAGGCATACCGCCCCTTCAGGCAGGTATGGCCGGCGTTCACCTCGGCATCGTAGGGCGCCTGAATGCTGGTGATCTTTCCGTTGGTGGTCCCTACCTCCAAGTTGCAGCCCACCCCGCAGTAATTGCAGATCGTGCGCGTGGTTGAAGTCGCGGTGATCGACTTGGAACTGAACACATCCGAAATCGCAGCCGTCGGGCAGGCCTGTGAGCAGGCACCGCAGCTGACGCAAGGGCTGTCATCGAAACTCACATCGAGCCCCTTGACGATGTGGCTGTCGAACCCGCGCCCCGCCATGCTCAGGACGAACTGTCCCTGCACCTCATCGCAGGCCCGTACGCACCGATAACAGTTGATGCACTTGCTCAGGTCCGAGCGCATATAGGGGTGACTCAGATCCTTCGCACGGTCAAGGTGGTCCGCCCCCTTCGGATAACGCACCTCGGTGATGCCGACTCGGGCGGCCACTGTCTGCAACTCGCAGTTGCCGTTCACCTCGCAGGTCAGGCAGTCGAGGGGATGATCGGTCAGGACCAGTTCGATGATATTGCGGCGCAGGCGCTGGATATTCTCGGAGTCAGTAAAAACATACTGCCCTCGCCCGACCGGAGTATGGCAGGACGCGACGGCCTTTGTTTTGCCCCCCTTCTCCAGGGCAACATCCACACTGCAGACGCGACAGGACCCGAATGGATCCAGATTGGGGGCGTCGCAAAGGGTGGGAATCGAATCCGGCCCGAGAACACGCCGGGTAAAGTCCAGGATCGTTTCTCCGTCCTCAAAGGCGAAGGGCCTGTCATTGATGAATGCAATCTCAGACATTGGCTGCCTCCTTCTCCATACAGGCGCTCAGTTCCCCCTCAAAATACTGAAGCGCATTCCGGACCGGAAGAGGAATGCCTCCTCCGTGCATGCAAAGCGACCCCTCTTCCAGGGTGTGCAGAAGATCGTCGAGCAATGAACGGTCAATCCGCAACTCCCCCCGATTGGCCGATTGAAACATCTCGTGTGCCCGTTTCGTACCGAGGCGACAGGGGAAGCATTTTCCGCAACTCTCAACCGCGGCAAACTCCATCAATTTCTCCAGATACTCCATCATGGGGAAAGACGTAGGAATGGATACAATGGAGGCGTGCCCGAGCATGAAACCCGCGTCCGCAAATGATTCGAAATCAATCGTCAGGTCGTCGATCATCGATACCGGGACAATCCCGCCCAGGGGACCACCGATATGCAGCGCTTTTACCGGCTCCCTGAATCCGCCGCCCAGATCATTGACCACTTCGGACAACGTGGTCCCCATCTCCACCTCACAGATACCGGGCCGCTTGAAATAGCCGTCCAGACTGATCAACTTGGTACCGTTTGACTTCAAGGTACCCAGGGAAGCGTAGGCCGACGCCCCGTGCCGCATGACATACGGCACGGTGGCCAGCGTTTCCACGTTGTTCACGATGGTCGGCTTGTTGAAAAGTCCCCGTTGGGCCGGGAAAGGAGGACGGGTGCGCACTTCCGGCCGCTGTCCTTCAATGCTGCTGATCAGGGCGGTTTCCTCACCACAGATATAGGCACCCTGCCCCCGGACGATCTTGAAATCAAAACTGAACCCATGAGCGTTTATGTCTCGCCCGATCAGGCCATGATCCCGGAAATCCTGAATGGCGGCCTCAATGACCGGAAAGGATTCTGGATACTCCGCCCGGATATAGAGCACGCCCCATTCCGCTCCCATGCAATACCCGGCGATGACCATTCCAAAAAGAACAGAATGTGGTCGCTGCTCGAGCAGGTAGCGATCCGAGTAGGCGCCCGGGTCGCCTTCGTCGGCATTGCAGATGATAAACTTCGTATCGCTTTTTTCGTTACGGGCGAAACCCCACTTGACGCCCATGGGGAAGCCGGCTCCTCCCCGCCCCCTCACACCCGCCTCCTTGATCACATCCAGGACCTCGCGTGCATCCCTCGAGAGCTCGACTTTCAGCACCTCGGCCATTGCCTCCATCCCCTCGAACGGGCGGGTCAGGACATCCACCCCCAGTGAACGCACCTCGTATGCATCGTCCCTGTCCGGCCCCTTCCCCTCAAACAGAGAGGCGATGGCACTTCGACTCATCGCACTGTAATTCCTGCCCTCAAAATGAAACGCGCCATTCTCATGACAGCGCCCCAGGCAGGTCATGTGACCGATCTCGTCGGGCTTGATATGTTTTTCCAACCCGGCCCGGACCCCTTCCTGGGTTCCGGCGCATAGACAGGCCGACCCATTGCAGAGATAGGCTTTTTTCTCCCGGTTTTCGGGCCGGAGAAGGTCGTAGAAAGAGACGGTGCCATGGATATTGGCCGGACCGATCAGGAACTCATCGGCCAATCGCTCCATGTCCTCCGGCGAGGGCGTGCCGTCCGCAGCGGCCTCACCGATCCTCGAGAAGAGATCATCGGTGATGCCCTTCCGGCCGGCAAGTTCACTCAGGTTCTTCGACATGTCGCAGATCTACCCCGGTCTCGGTCCTTGGAAAGAAAGAACTGTTGAGATGTATCAGTAAGGCTTATTCGCGTAGGCCGGGAATGCATGAATCCCGGGCGCGAAGGCGCAGAACCGATCATACACAGGGGGGCATTTCCTCTGTCATTGCGGGTTGGAAGCGCCATGTTTCTTCACCTCTTCGCACACGTCCACTGTCCACTGTCTACCGAGTGGGTAGCCGTCCGTTTGAAGGGGTCAAAGCTCACATCTCGCATTGACATGCAAGATGTCGAGCAATGACCCCGCCGTTCGAACCGATGTCGAGCAATGCCTCCCGTTCCCAATCCGCATTCCGAAATCCCCAATCCGAAATCCAACCGTCTACTGTCCACCGTCCACTGAGTGGGTAGCCATCCGCTTGAAGGGGTCAAAGCTCGACATCTCGCATTGACATGCAAGATGTCGAGCAATGACCCCGCCGTTCGAACCGA
>QNAI01000285.1 GCA_003641745.1 Verrucomicrobiota bacterium
TACTGGCCTATCTGCTCCTGCCGTTCGTCATATCGGCCTGCACGGGTTCCAACCGAGTGGCGACCGCGCCGACCCGACCCGCGCCATCCTCCGAAGTTCCGACGTCAGCAACGGCGGTCATGACCGGCATCGACGTAATTGAACAGCAACAATTCGCTGTCCTGCGCGGCAAACGGATCGGGCTGTTGACGCATCCGGCCGGAGTCAACCGGTTCGGGATGAGCAGCATCGATGTGATTCGACGCGATCCGCGCAACAACCTGGTTGCGCTCTTCGGGCCCGAACACGGGATCTACGGAAACGAAAAAGCCGATCAACCGATCGACGACCAGATCGATCCCCGCACAAACCTGCCCGTTTATTCACTCTACGGACGGTATCGCAAGCCAACCCCAAAGATGCTTCAGAAAATCGATGTCTTGGTGATCGACCTTCAGGATATCGGCGTTCGGTCCTACACCTATGTCAGCTGCATGCGCTACGCGGTGGAAGCCTGCTTCGAAAACAAGGTCGAAGTCATTGTCCTGGACCGTCCCAATCCCCTCGGGGGACTGAAGGTTGACGGGCCGCCCCTGGACAAGGAATGGCTGAGTTATGTCGGTGCATTCCAAGTCCCCTACGTGCACGGCCTGACCATCGGCGAGTTGGCCAGGATCTCGGCCTCAGTCCCGGGCGTGCTCAAGATCTCCGAGCAGGACCGCGTGGGTGGGCGAATAACGGTCGTTCCCATGCGAGGCTGGAATCGACGCATGACCTGGCCCGATACCGGTCTTCAATGGGTGCCGACATCGCCGAATATCCCGACCTACGAGGCCGTCGTCGGTTATGCCATGACCGGCCTCGGTGCCCAGCTCGGCGGATTCCGTCACGGCGTGGGCGGTAATTTCCCCTTCCGCATCCTGACCTTCCGAGGCCAGCCGTTGGAGAAAGTTGAGAGTGCCCTCGAAAGACGCCAGATCCCCGGCCTCGCCTTCAGACGGCGGACCTTTACCAACACACAAGGACACCAGGCAGTCGGGCTCTACATCGACGTGGTTGACTGGCAGACCTGGCGGCCGACCGAATTGAGTTTCTGGATGATGCAGATTGCCTGCGAACTGAACCCGCCCAATCCGTTTGCGAACGTGAAAAACTCCCGGGCCAACCTGTTCAACAAGCACGTCGGCTCGACCGCCTGGTGGGAAAGCCTGGTCCAACACGGAGCGACGGTTGACGTGGCCACCTTTGTTTCGGGTTGGGAGTACCAGGCCCGAAGTTTCCAGGAAAAGAGCCGCGCCTATTGGATGTATCCATAATTCGGATACACTCCAAACAAACCGTAGTGCACTACGTTGCACACTACGGTTTGTTTGGTGGGAAGGGATTTCACCCAGCCCTCCGGGGCGGCGCGTCCGGCGGCCACGCCCTACCATTCGGCTTCCGGACTGATCAGGTAGGGCGTGGCCGCCGGACGCGCCGGGGTGATTGACTCACCTCCTACGGTTTCTCCAGGATGACCAGTCCGTTTTCATCCGAATAGAGATCCCGATTCGAGGCGTTGAACTCGTGTTTGAGCCGTACCTCGAGGTTGCGCAGATCGAGCCACTTTACCGATCGCAGACTGTAGGTATCCTCGCCGACCGGCACGATTTCGCAGGCGAGGAGGAGGTGGAAGGCATCGCGGGTCACTTTGAAGTCATCCGAGGGGGAGAGATAGAAGGTTCGCTGGGTCGACCGCTCGGTCCCCGAACTGAACGCCTTGACTTCGAGGTAGAAGGCCCGGCCTCCGGCCGTGAATTCCAGATCGGGATATCCTGCTGAGCGACGGCGTCCAGAAAGACCGGCCGGCCGGCCGACCTGCCAACCTATTTCCTCGATGGCCGCGCTCACCACCTCTTCAAGTCGGTTCCCGATCTCGTTCGGCCTGGCCGCGGAAAGGGGCGCTGCCCGAACCTCATGAAGAATGGCGTCGGCCACCTCGGCCAGGCCCTGCTGTTCCTCACCCTGCCAATCCAGCACCCGGCACCCGGAAAGAGCCTCAATCACGGTCTCCAGAGGGAGCCTTTCCGGCGATTGCCGCCAGGTCTGGATCCAGTCGATCAAGACCTGCCGATCGCTCGTCGGCGCTTCCGCGACAACCCCGTTAGGGGCGATCAGGCAGGCAGGCAGTACAAGAGTGAGCAGCCGGAAACAAATTCGCATGCCCGAAGTTCTACCGGGATTTCGACAAAGCTGGCAACCGGACTGCAATAGGGGTTGCCACTTAAGGGCACTTTGACTAACTGGAGATTGTCAGCGTTTTGCAGAAAGCCGAAAACCGCAAGGCGGTCGTGTCGAGGGTATCCCCGCAGAGCTATCCTCGATCCGACCAACGCCGCAGGCTCGGAATTTCTGCATAACCCGGAGGGCGACAAAGCTTTGGGCATGGGGCTGCGTTGTCCGGGCCGGGACATACCTCACGGTATGCCCGCTGGCCCGACCGCCTTGCCCGACACCCAAAGCCTTGCCGCGCTGACAATCTCCAATTAATCAAAGTGCCCTTTACGGATAAGACGCTTCAATCCCAATGGTGGCCACCACACATCCTGTAACTTATGGAGAGTAATCTGATGAGGCAGATGGACGGACAGGATGAAGGAAATTGATTTTCAGTCATGGACCATCCCATAAGTTCCAATCTGTCTGGCGGACACCCCTAAGCAGAACCCTCAATCAGGACCCAACTATGGCACGACCAGTTACTCTCTTCACCGGACAATGGGCGGATCTTCCGCTGGCCGAACTCGCTCCCATGGCCAGGGAGATGGGTTATGACGGGCTCGAACTCGCCTGTTGGGGCGACCACTTCGATGTCGACCGGGCCGCCCGCAGCAAGGCTTACTGCAAAGAGCGGTGGGAACTGCTCATGGATCACGGCCTGACGGCCTACGCGGTGTCCAACCACCTGATCGGTCAGGCGGTCTGCGACAATATCGACGAACGCCACAAGGCGATCCTTCCCCCTGATGTCTGGGGTGATGGCAAGCCCGAGGGTGTTCGCAGACGGGCGGCACGGAAATTGGTGCTCACCGCCAAAGCCTGCCGCAAGTTCATCGACGCAAAGCCGGGCCGCGGAAAGAAGGATGACTTCCCCGCCGTCGTGAACGGGTTTACCGGTTCTTCAATCTGGCACGCTCTCTACGCATTTCCCCCGACCGACCAAGCTTACCTCGAGCAGGGTTACGAGGACTTCGCCCGGCGTTTCATCCCCATACTCGACGCCTTCGACAAGGTGAACGTGAACTTTGCCCTGGAGGTTCATCCGACCGAGATCGGGTTCGACATCGCGTCCTCCGAGCGCGCCCTCAAGGCGCTCAAGGGCCACAAGCGTTTCGGCTTCAATTACGACCCCTCCCACCTCGGTTACCAGGGAGTCGACTATGTGAAGTTTCTCCGGACATTCTCCGACCGCATCACTCACGTCCACATGAAGGATGTCTGGTGGGGTCACGGAGACGGTTCGGTCGGCGTATTTGGCGGCCACACGGATTTCGGCGACCCCCGGCGTTTCTGGGATTTCCGCTCCCTGGGCCACGGCGACATCGATTTCGAGGAGATCATGGTGGCGTTGAACGATATTGGTTACGGCGGCCCGCTTTCAGTCGAGTGGGAAGACATCCGGATGGATCGCGTTCATGGCGCAACCGAAGCCGCCGCCTATGTGCGCAGTGTCGATTTTCCATCGAGTTCGCGCGCCTTCGACGCGGCTTTTGAAAAAGAAAACCCCTGAAAAATTATGGCGAAGAAAATTGGAGTCATCGGGGCCGGTGGCATGCTCAGCTACCATCTGGAAGGCTTTCGGGCCGCCCAGGCCGACATCACGGCAATTGCCGATGTGAGCGAGACGGCGGCCCGGGCGGCGGCAGAAGCGAACGGCATTCCCAACGTCTATACCGACGTCGACCACATGCTGGCCGAGGCAAAGCTCGATGCGGTTTCGATCATCGTGCCGAACAAGTTTCACGCCCCCCTGGCTCTCAAAGCCCTCAAGGCGAAGAAGCATGTCTTTTGCGAAAAGCCACCCGCGCTCAACGCGAAAGAGGTTAAGGGCCTGATCGCGGCCTCCAAGGCGGCGCGGCGCAAGCTGATGTTCAACTTCAATAATCGGGCCCGGCCCGAATCCTACACCATGATGGAGTACATTCAGCAGGGCGTAGTGGGACGGATCCACTCGGCCCAGGCCAAGTGGATCCGTCGGACCGGCATCCCGGGCTTCGGCGGATGGTTTACCAACCAGGCCCTCAGCGGCGGCGGTCCCCTGATCGACCTTCTGCATATGCTTGACCTTGCGCTCTATTTTATGGGATATCCGGAACCTGAATACGTTCTGGCCCAGACCTTCGGCGACTTCATCACCGACAGATCCTTCAAGGGCCCCTGGGGCATTCCGGATGCGGCCAAGGGCGTGACGGATGTCGAGAATGCCGCCCATGGGTTCGTCCGGTTCAAGACCGGGCAGGTCATCTCGCTTCAGATCTCCTGGGCGGAGATGGTCAAGCGCGAGGAGGTATCCGTCACCTTCCAGGGCACCGAAGCAGGGGGCATGGTCCGGCGCTTATTCGGTATCGATGGTCTGGACGAGACCGCCATCGACACCTGCGAGCTCTACGTTCAGGAGAACGGTCGTTCCGTGAACCGCGAGATCGTGGTGCCTCCGGACGAGACCATGGGGCGCGTTCGGTCGGCCATGAACTTCGTCCTCGCTCTCGAGGGAAAGGAAAAGCCGCTCAACACGCCTGAACAGGCGCTGGCATTGATGAAGATCATCGATGCCACCTACGCGTCCGCAAAAACCGGGCGACCGGTCCGGTGTCGCTGAGATTCGAATCTATACCTATTTATGTCCTCTGAGCAGCGCGTCCGGCGGCCACGCCCTACCTCAGAGGCCAAATGGTAGGGCGTGGCCGCCGGACGCGCCGAAAACGCATCGATCAATCAATTCCCGTAACCCCAGGAACCTCAATCATCATGGCAAAACTGAAACGCAAATTACGCATGGGCATGGTTGGCGGCGGCCGCGGATCGTTCATCGGAGGCGTTCATCGCATGGCGGCCAACCTCGACGGCCGGATCGAATTGGTGGCCGGATGCTTTTCCTCAAAGCCGAAAAACTCCAGAGCCTCTGGAGCCGACCTCTACCTCGACACCTCCAGAGTGTATTCGTCTTATGAGGAGATGGCGCGAAAAGAGGCCGCACTGCCCGCGTCCGAGCGGATCGATTTCGTCTCCATCGTCACCCGAAACCAGACACATTTTGCAGTGGCCAAGACTTTCCTGGAAGCGGGTATCAACGTGATCTGCGAAAAGCCGCTCGCTTTCA
>QNAI01000286.1 GCA_003641745.1 Verrucomicrobiota bacterium
CTATCCCTACACGAAGTACAACGACTGGTACACTCCGTTGGCCGGTGGCGACCCCATGGAGGTGCAGTACTTCATCTATCCCGAACATGTCGGGGTGGTCGAGCCGAATTACGCCCTGACAGTGCCGATGATCGGCGTTTTTGCCCATGCCTACGGGGAATATCCCTTTGTCGACGAAAAATACGGACACGCCGAGTTCACTTGGGGTGGGGGGATGGAACACCAGACCCTGACCAGCATGGGCGGGTGGTCGGAAGACCTGATCTCACACGAACTGGCTCACCAGTGGTGGGGCGACATGGTCACCTGCGAGGACTTCGGTCACATCTGGCTGAACGAAGGTTTCGCCACCTGGAGCGAGGCCTACTGGGCGGAGCAGTATTACGATTTCGCCACGTACCAGGAGTACATGAGCATCGCCTCGTATTACGGCCCGGGAACGATTTTCGTGGAGGATCCCCAGAACGAAAACATCTTCGACGGCAACCTCAGCTACAACAAGGGCAGCTGGGTTGTGCATATGCTGCGCGGAGTGCTGGGCGATGCGGACTTCTTCGACGGCCTGGCCCTTTACCGCGGCAACCACGAGTACGGCAGTGCCACCACCGAACAGCTTCAGGAGGCAATGGAAACCGTCAGTGGCCAGGATCTCACCGCCTTTTTCCAGCAGTGGATCTATGGCGATTATTTCCCCATCTACACCTACGGCTGGATCGAGGGGCCGCAGCCCGGTGAAATCACCGTGACCATCTCCCAGGAGCAGACCGACACGGGTCTGTTCACCATGCCGATCCGGTTGCTTGTGAACACGACGGAGGGTCCGGTCGATGTCACCGTCGAAAACAGCCTGGCAACGGAGGATTATGTCCTGACAGTGGCCGGTACGGTGGAAAGCGTAATTCTGGATCCCGACCGTTGGATTTTGCGTCAGGTCCGGACCGAAGTCACCGATCCCACTTTCGACCAGGGCATCCTGCTGGTCAATGGTGTGCACTGGGATTCCTATGGGGCGGAAATCTACAGCGCCTATGAAGACAGCGTCTTCTGGGGCGACAACCCGATCACCTTCTGGGATTGTTTCGCCGAGCCGGGTGGCGGTTATCCGGCCAACCTGCCGGCGCCCATCGGTCATGACTCGGTGCCGGCTTCCATTCTCGGCGGTTACTCCACGGTGATCTGGGTCGGCAACAACTACAACGGGGATCTGGCCAAGTGGGCCGAGACACCCATCCAATCCTACCTGGAAGTGGGGGGAAACCTCCTGCTGATGACCCGCACGAGCAAATCCTTCCTGGCCGGCGACCTGACCGGTTACCTGGGCGTGACCTGGGCGGAAGAAGCGGCCAGCCTGGGGAATTGCGTGGCTGTGGCCGCGGGATTGGTGAACATCCCCTTCATCGGGACCCAGAGTTGGAACGATGTCTACCTGACCGGCATGGGCGCCGAAAGCACGCTTCTGTTCAACGATACGGCCGGGTTCAGTGGCGCGCGTGGGACAGGAGTCTGGGCCTCACCGGCCGGCGGCGGCTCGTTCCGGGATACCGGCGGCCAGTTTGTTCACCTCGCGGGGCGTCCCTACCGAATGAACCACGATATTCTGCGACAGAACGTGGAGTACATCCTCGAGCACTATCTGAGCGAACCCTTCACTTCGATAAGCGCCGTTCCCGGACAGGACACGGTGCAAAAGGTTCCGGCAACGCTGGAGCAGAATTTCCCGAATCCCTTCAACCCGGTCACCACGATCAGCTTCAGCCTGACCGCTCCCGGACCGGTGCGGCTGAGCGTGTATGACGTGTCGGGGCGCCTGGTCAGAACCCTCGTCGACGAGGGTGATGTGACCGCCGGCGACCACGAGGCCATCTGGAACGGGCAGGATCAATCCGGCCGCGCGGCGGCCGCGGGGGTCTATTTCTACAGCCTGGAAACCGAGGGTGATTCCCGCACCAGGCGCATGACCATGGTGAAATAAGCCGATGCCGGGTACGGCGTTTGCGAGTCCGGGCGTTGCCATAATCGAAAATGATCTTTACTTGGTAAACAACCCCGAAGACCGGGCCCGCCCAGATCCCGGGACGATCAAGAAAGGATTGTTTCCATGGATGAACCCAAGATCGCCGGAACAAAACCCATCGTTGTGGAACTTCCCGCCGGGCAGTACGCTTACTGCACTTGTGGTGAATCAAAGAACCAGCCGTTCTGTGACGGCGCGCATCGCACCACATCCTTCCAGCCCGAGATGTTCGAATTGGCCGAGGAAAAGACCGTGGCCCTGTGCGCCTGCAAGCGCAATGGGGGTGGACCCTACTGCAACGGCGCCCACGCTAAACTGGAGTCCCAATAACGCCACCAAAACATGAGCGGCTCGTTTCCCTGGATGTGTTTCGCGGCCTGACGGTGGCGTTGATGATCCTCGTCAACAGTCCGGGGTCGTGGGCGCATATCCATCCGCCTTTGCGTCACGCCGAGTGGCACGGCCTGACCCCGACCGACCTCGTATTCCCCTTTTTCCTGTTTATCGTGGGAGTGGCCATCTCCCTCAGCTTTGCCCGGCGCCTGGACGATGGCGCCACGCGCGGCGACCTGGTCAGGAAGATAATTTCCCGGTCGGTAATCATTTTTGCGGTGGGTTTGTTTCTCAACGGGTTTCCCTTCAAGCTTCCATTGAATGAACTGCGTATCCCGGGTGTCCTGCAGCGGATTGCCCTGTGTTATCTGCTGGCGGGGTTGGCCGTGGTCCTGGCCGGCAGGAACCGGAACCGCGCCCTGGTCACGGTCGGGTTTTTGGTTTTGTACGAATTGTTGATGCGCCTGCCCCTGGTTCAGGGTTGGGGCGCGGGCAGTTTTGAAATACAGGACAATTTCGTGCTGTGGGCAGATCTTAAACTTCTGGGAGAGGCCCACATCTACCAGGAGGGTGGTGTCTTTTTCGATCCGGAAGGCCTGGTGTCCACCCTGCCGGCTGCCGCCACCACCATGGTGGGTTTTTTCGTGGGGGAGTACATCAGGGGACCGCTGTCCCTGGCGCTCAAACTTCGCCGGTTCGCTCTGGTGGGCGCGGGCCTGGCGGCCATCGGCCTGCTCACGTGTCAGCTGGAACCCGTGAACAAGAAGTTGTGGACCGTCAGTTATGTTCTGCTCACCGGGGGCCTGGCCATGCTCACCCTGGCCCTCTCTTCGTGGATGATCGATGTCCGGAAGTGGCGAATCGGCACCATGCCCGCGGTGGTCTTCGGCAGCAACCCACTGGTGGCGTTCGTGGGTTCTGGCCTTCTGGTCCGGGTGTTGCTCCTGGTCCGGACGACCGATGCCCAGGGGCAAACTGTCAGCTTGAGCCGCGCGATGTATGAAGGATTTTTTGTCCAGCTGGCGGGTCCGTTGAATGGGTCACTTTTGTATGCTGTCACAACCGTGATATTTTGGCTCGGAATCCTTTGGATTCTCCATCGGCGGAAGCTATTTATCAAAATCTAGCCCGGAAATCCCAATTGATTCACAGTATAGTCCGCTCCGGCAGAGCAAATTAGGGGATTTTAGACATTTTTTTCGTGAGATAAGCGATTTGATGCCAACATAATTAGATTTTATGAATATAAATGCCCGTAGAACTAGTTTTATAAGGTAGAATATGATACGGTCCGGATAGAAGAAGGCATCGAACGTAGTAGCACCCATCACCTTGGGACCTACAGATCTCCCGTTCAATGCACACGAAGTTATCAGTAATGGTTCTTTCTGGGAATGCGCCCACCAGTTGGTTTAGTGACTGGTTTTATCAGAAAGGCCTTGGGGCGAGTCCCCATTAATTGGTGGGTAAAACAACATCGGGGGTTTTATGATGAGAAAATCGTTACCGTTCATGGCCTTGTTGCTGGTTGTCGCTTTTGCGATTCCCGCATTCGGTCAGGCATCCGCCATCGACTACTACGGTTTCGCCTGGGAGACCGGAGGATTCCCTCCCAGCGACGTCGGTGACGTGCTGGTCTTCACCGGGGTGGGCAACGCAGCCGATCCGGTGTTCGGGGTGGACCTCGAAACCGAAGAGCTCACGTTTTACATGTACGATCTGGCCAGCACCGGTTCCATGGATATCGGTGGTGGCACTCTGATGATCAACTACACGGGCGGATATCTCGAAATCTATCGGGATGCCGCAATGAACGCAGATTGGGGAATTTCTCCTCCCAATCCCACTTCGCCGAGCACTTTTGTTGATGGCGTCCTGTTTTTCCAGGGTTCCTTCAACGCCATGACCGTGTTCCTGAATCCGGCCGGTGACGGCTCCTACGAGGGTTCGCTCGACGGCATCGGCGGGACGATGATCGACGACGTCTGCACCGGTTGTGTCTACACATGGGGCGGCAACTTCACTCCGCCTTCCGGCGCGCAGATCCCCGACGGTTACGATATCCAGATTGACGGGGTTTTTGAAATCGAGGAAGCCGTTTCCACGGAAGACGCCAGCTGGGGTTCCGTGAAGGCCCTGTTCAACTAGAATTTCAGGTCGCCCATTGGGCGTCTTTTCAACTTTGGAGGATGAAACATGAGGACACGGATAACCCTGCTGGTGCTGGCACTGCTCTTGATGGCAGTTCCGGCTTCCGCCCAGCAGCTCTTCGACTTTCTCGGCCAGACGGTTGTTCCTGGCAACGTCGGTGGCATGCTGAACATGGACAGTATCATGCGCGATCCCGCTCCGGGTACCACTCCCATCCCGCTGGATTTCGCCAACTACGAGTATACCCTGGTGGTCATGAACCTGACCCTGGATTCGGGTGATGGTACGTCTGCGAGCCCGCAGAACTACTCGGGCGGCATGCTGGTCATCTACGAAGACAACGGTACCGCCGCGGATTACGCCAATCCGGCCACGTTCCATGATGGCACCGCCATCCTGATCGGCAATCTCACCACGCTGAACCGCACCATGTTCACCGCTACCCTCGGTTCGGCCGCGGGCTGGGTGGACTGGACAGGTGGCACCCGCCTGGACGACATCGCCCCGGTGGATCAGCTGGGTTGGCCTTTCCTGACCGGTATCAGCGCACGTGATACCAACGTGGAACCCGGCTATACCGAGCAGTGGGACGGCAAATGCGAGCCCGAAGAACCCATCGTGGACACCGAGGATATTTCCTGGGGTTCCGTGAAGGCGATGCTGCGCTAGACCGCGATTGATTTTTAATTCAGAACCCCGCTTTCCTCGGGAGGTGGGGTTCTTTATTTTAGTTGTGCCTCTGAAATTGTGTTTTTCCTGTCCCCCTACTTCAGGTCTGAGCAAGGTAAATATCCTTAGTACGCCATCTTCAACTCGTGCTTGCGATTA
>QNAI01000287.1 GCA_003641745.1 Verrucomicrobiota bacterium
AGGACATGTACCTGGCCGGAGCTTTTCTCCTCTTCTCAGCAACGTTCCTCCTGATCGGAAATCTTCTTTCCGACATCGCCCTCGCCTGGGTGGATCCACGCATTCGCTATGAGTAAGGCCGAGGACAAGGACATCGATTCGGCGATCCTTGACGCCGATTCCTCTGAAAAACAACTCGCGACCGCGACCTATTCGCAGCGCCGGCTGATCTGGCGTCGTTTCTGGAGACACAAGGCAGGAGTGGCCGGGAGTGTTGTGGTGCTTTTCATCTGTGTCTGCATCTTCCTGGCCGAGTTCATCGGGCCGCATAATCTGAACCATCGTTATTTCAGATTTGTTCATCTTCCGCCCCAGCAGGTTCGTTTCTTCGCTGACGATGGATTTCACCTGCGACCGTTTGTCTACGGGATCAAGAGCCGGTTTGATCTGGAGACGGGCATAAAGCAATTCTCCGAAGACAGATCGGAGATCTTCCCCCTCTTCCTGTTGGTTAGGGGAGATACGTATTCATTTTACGGATTGTTTGAAAGTGACCTGCATCTGTTTGGAACCGGCCGGGACAGCGAAGGGAAGAGCAACCCGCTCTTCCTGATGGGGACCGACCGCTTTGGGCGAGACATGCTCTCCCGCCTTCTTTTTGGAGGCCGCATCTCGATGACGGTCGGTTTGCTGGCGGTGTTTCTGAGCCTGACCCTGGGGACGACGCTCGGCCTGATCTCCGGGTTTTACGGCGGGGTTGTTGACAATATAATTCAGCGATCAATCGAGATCATCTTTTCGTTCCCGTCGATCCCGATCCTGATGGCCCTGAGTGCCTTGCTGCCACCCCAGTGGCCGTCCTACCTGACGTTTATGGGCATCGTCTCGGTTCTTTCGCTGGTCGGATGGGGTGGCCTGGCGCGGGAGATCCGGGGCAAGACGCTGGCCATCCGTGATACCGATTTCATTCTGGCCGCCCGGGTCGGCGGCGGTCGTGACCGACGGATTATTTTCCGCCACCTGCTCCCCTCGATGTTCAGTCATATCATCGTCATATCGACCCTGGCCGTGCCGGGGTTCATCCTCGGGGAAAGCACCCTGAGTTTTCTCGGACTGGGGATCAAACCACCTTTGACCAGTTGGGGGTTGCTTCTTTCCGATGCCATGAACCTCCAGTCGCTCAGCCTGTATCCCTGGCTGCTTGCCCCGGGGGCATGCATCATCGTCGCGGTGCTTTCGATCAACTTCGTCGGTGACGGTCTGCGGGATGCCGCCGCCCCGTTTTCAACCCGATAATGACTGCGCTGCGACCAGCTGAGACCCAGACCGATCAGGCGCTGTCCCGGGATCCACTCCTGGAAATCAGGGATCTGAGGACTTACTTCCATACCGACGAAGGTGTTGTGCGTGCCGTCGATGGTGTATCCATGGCGATTGGACGCGGCGAGACGCTCGGTGTTGTGGGTGAAAGCGGTTGCGGCAAGAGCGTCATGGCATTCTCGACCTTGAGGTTGATTCCAAGTCCGCCCGGCAAGATTGAGGGCGGGGAGATACTCTTCCATCGGGATCGGGATACGGCGCCCGTGGACCTGACCACCTTGAATCCAACCGGATCCGAAATCAGGAATCTGCGCGGCAACGACATCGCGATGATCTTTCAGGAGCCCATGACATCGCTCAGTCCGGTGCACACGGTGGGCAATCAGATCATCGAGGCGATTGTCCTGCACCAGAAAGTAAACAAGAAGGAAGCCCGTCAAAGGGCGATCGAAATGCTGCGCAAGGTCAGACTGCCCAAGCCCTCGCGCCAGATAGACGCTTTCCCCTATGAACTCAGCGGCGGCATGAGGCAACGGGTGATGATCGCGATGGCTCTGTCCTGCAATCCGAGTCTGCTCATCGCGGACGAGCCGACCACGGCTCTGGACGTGACGGTGCAGGCCCAGATCCTCGACCTGATGCAGCAGCTGCAGGATGAAATGGGCATGTCAATCATGCTGATTACCCACGATCTGGGTGTGATCGCAAAGATGGCCAGCCATGTCGCCGTCATGTACATGGGCAAGGTGGTCGAATACGCCGATGTCCGGACGATTCTCAGGACGCCGAAACACCCTTACACGCAGGGGCTGTTGCAATCCATACCCAGAATCGGCCGGAAAGATCGTCTCGAACCGATCCGGGGTTCGGTCCCTGACCCGACAGAGGTCCCCGTGGGGTGCTCGTTTGCTCCAAGGTGTCCCCATGCCATGGACAGATGCCGGGAAGATCCAATCCTGAGGGAAGTCGCCCCGGATCACCAGGTCAGTTGCTGGATGGAAGCGGACGGTGCAACGGGAGGCGAATCCGAAAATGACTGAGGCGCGGACAGAGCGATCAGACGACGGGACCGATTTTGTATTGGATGTCGACGGGCTGAAAACCTATTTTCCGGTCAGGAAAGGGGTCTGGCGCAAGACGGTCGGCTACGTGAAGGCGGTGGATGGGGTCTCTCTGAGGCTCAAGAAAGGCGAGACTTTGGGATTGGTCGGGGAAAGCGGCTGCGGGAAGACGACGGTCGGAAGATCGATGATTCGCCTTATCGAGCCGACCGAAGGCCGGATTATCTTCAACCACCGGGGCAAGAAAATTGACCTCAGGGCCCTCAAAAAGGAGGAAATGCGCCTTCTTCGCCGGGAACTGCAGTATATCTTTCAGGATCCGTTTTCCTCGCTCAATCCACGCATGACGATATTTGATATCGTGTCCGAGCCGCTGGTTATCAACAAGATTGCCAAGGGCAAGGAACTCGAGGACCGGGTTGAGAAGTTCTTGGTTCGGGTCGGCCTGCGCCCGGATCACCTCCGACGTTACCCGCACGCCTTCAGCGGCGGGCAGCGGCAGCGGATCGGGATCGCGCGGGCGCTGTCCCTGACACCGACCCTGATCATTGCCGACGAGCCGGTATCGGCATTGGATGTGTCCATTCAGGCGCAGGTGATCAACCTGCTCGATGACCTGCAGGAAGAGTTCAACTTGACCTACCTTTTCGTGGCGCACGACCTTAGTGTGGTTGAGCATATATCCGATCGCGTAGCTGTCATGTATATGGGGCAGATCGTCGAACTTGCCGATGCTGAGACTCTCTATCGGAAGCAACTTCATCCCTATACGGCGGCCCTGTTGTCGGCGGTCCCGGCCATCGATCCGGACGATCAGCCCGACCGGCTCCCGATTGAGGGTGATGTTCCGGACCCGGCCGATGCGCCATCGGGATGCAAGTTCCACCCGCGCTGTCCCTATGCGCAGGATATCTGCCGGGAGGAATCGCCGGCCCTGCGGGAGATCAGGCCCGGACAGATGGCCGGCTGTCATTTTGCCGGGGAATTGGATTTGGATCCCGACAAGTTCGGGAAATTGTCGAACAGCAAATTTTCAGCAGATTCAACCTGACTATGGAAGACTTCAAAGTATCGGCGGTTCAGATGAACGCCCTGAAGGACGATCTGGACCACAATCTCGACGTCCACGTCCGTTTCACCGAGGAGGCCGCCAGTGCTGGGTCCGCGGTGGTCCTTTTCCCGGAATTGTCGGTGACCGCGCATTATGGTGATCCCGAGGCGGTGAAGTTCGCCCATGAGGCCAAACGTGGTCGCACCTATTCGTTGATGTGCGACCTCGCCCGCAAGCATGACATTGTGATCGGATACGGGTTCTGCGAGATCGCTCACGGCACCCACTACAACTCGATGGCGTTTGTTGGACCCAAGGGCATGATCGGCGTGCAGCGTAAGCTCCATGCCTCCTGCGATGAATACCTGGTCTTCCGCATGGGGCGGAGCCTGGAGACCTTGGATTTCGGATTCTGCACCGCCGGTGCCCTGATCTGCTACGACTGGTCATTCAGTGAACTCTGGCGGATTCTGGCCCTGCGGGGTGTGGAACTGGTTTTGCAGCCCAATGCCGGCCGATGTGGCGGGAGGGGGATGGGGAAGGAGGTCTCGGTCGAAGAGCAGCTTGAACGCCAGCGAAAGAAGCAGGCGGTCGGACCGACCGGGCTCTCGCTCAACGCTTCTGACAACGGTCTTTTCGCGGTCAGTTGCGGTCAGGTCGGATATAACGGCCACAGTACCCATGGAGGAGGAGCCGCCATCGTCGATCCCTTCGGCGAAGTTCTCGTCAGATCTGAACCGACGGTTGAGGACACCCTCATCAGCGCCGATCTCCAGGCCGCGAGACTCGAAGAAGCCCACCGGAAGGTGAATTTCATCCTGAGATCAAGGCGGCCGGAACTCTATGGTGAGCTGACGGAGATGATTTAGGCCGGTCCGGGCTTCGAGAAACGTCCAAGTCAGGCGATTCGCCGCTTGAAGCGCTCATAGCATTCCAAGTGGGTCGACAGTTCGTAGCCATTCTCCCGGGCGACATCGGCGACAAGTTTCAGCATGTCCAGTTCTTTGTCGTCCACATCGATCCATTCGGTGTCGTCATGGAACATGATGGCCATGTGTTTTCCCGACGCTGCATTCTCCTGTATCTGGGAGACAATATGCTCAACGGGGTCTCCGAATTTCCGACCTCTCACCCAGCCGTTGTCGCTGTTTGAGCTGGGGAACCCCATCATTTCGGGATGCCCCAGCTCCGAGTAGTCGATGAACTCATGCCTGCTGTCATGGCCGCTGAGAAACGTATTGACCATGCGGACACCCAATGCAGCCAGCATGTCCAGCTCGGCCCGAGATTTTTCCGTTGCGCCAAAGCCTGCGAGGTGAGGTCCGTCCACTTTGGTGCCACACAGTGAGACGCCGATCGGTCGTTTTCCGAATACCTCTTCATGGACGGAGAACGATTTTTCGTAGTCAGCTCTGAGGACCGCGATGGACTTTCCTTCGGCATATCCCAGGCCCACATGGGAATAGCTGTGATCCTGTGGATCAAACAGCGGGTCTTCCTTGATTTCCCGGGCAAAGGCCCGGAATTCGGATTCCCGTTTCACGATCGCCGCTCCCAGGCAGAAGAAAGACGCTGGAATGTCGTGTGTCCTCTGAACGGAAACGACCTTTTCAAAGAATCCCTTTATTTCCTCCCTCTGCCGGGACTCGGTGTCGAAGCGGATGATGAATTGGGGTTTCTCGGGTTTGAAATTTCCGAGCCCGATGGCGGCAGCGCCCAAAGCCGCGGTGTTCATGAACTGCCTTCGGGTCATCATGGTGGCAACATTTCAGAAAAGGCTGTCGTCCTCAAGGCCCGAGTCCTTTGCCCGGATCGGGAACCGGTTGTCGACGGGCGGGAAATGAAAAGATTATTTTTGCGGTCTGGGCGCGTCGAGTCAGGA
>QNAI01000288.1 GCA_003641745.1 Verrucomicrobiota bacterium
GGGGCTCTGCCTGCCTGAGGACCGGCTCCATGCGCCCAACGAAAGCCTGCACCTCGGTGTAATGAAAAAAGCGATACCTGTATCGCGGGACATTCTCAAGTCGGTGGCCGGGGTGTGAGCCATTCGGGTCAAACCTTGTACCGAGGCGGCCATGCCACCGACATCAACCATCCCGCATTGGCATGCAGGATTGCAAGGAATGACCCCGTGGCCTACCGAAGGCTCGGTCCCGTTCTTCATTCTTAATTCCTAAGTCTAAATTCAGTCCACTTCTGCCTTCTTACTTCTTACTTCAACTTTCAACCTCCCTGACCCGGTCGGTCAGGATATCGATGATGCCGGGATGCCCACCGGCCAGTCCGGTGATCAGGACTCGTGATCCGGGTGAACGTCTTTCGGTTTTCCGACAGATGGCATCGATGTCTCCGCGCGGTCCGGCGTGTCGGCCGGGGGCGAGGAAAAGAAGGCTGACGACGACGGTGCGGTTTGTGTTCACCGCTCGATCCAGGGCGGTTTCAAGCAGAGGATCGTTGAAGTCATAATCCCGACCCTCCCTTCTTTCCATCGATGCAGCCCGAACTCCGGTGACCCGGTCCCCGAGCAGGCGCCTCAGTTCCAGGGCGATTTGGTCTCGAATCCGCGTCACCGAAGGTACCGGGCTGCCATGATCGACCAGGACCACCGTTGATGGGGCCTCTCCTTCGAGCGTGTCGACGGTGAGAAGGATCTGAGCAGATAGAATATCCGCCAGGCGGAGATCGGGATGGCTCCCAAGCCGGGCCAGGCTGTCGGCGATCCTTGTTTCCAGACCGGGATGCCGATCCTGGAGAGGGGTGAGGCGGCCGGGCAGGTACTCGGTTATCGCATTGCTGGGACCGATGAAAAAAGGCAGCAGTGTAAACCGCGTTTCTCCCTGTTCCAGGCGACGAACGATTTCCGATTCAAGCAATCGGGGGGGGAGACCTCCCAGATCGACCGGGTCGATCTTGTCGGCGTGTAGAAGAGAAGTTGGAATCACCGGTCGATCGAGCCGGTTGGCGAGGGCGGACGCGATGGATCGGAGGCGTCGGGTCGGGTCGGGTCGGAACGATCCGTTGTCAAACAGGAGAATGGTGGGAGGTTCGGTTGACATGGCGTTCGAGGGAGAAACCGCAGGTTGAATGGCAAAAACCCCAAGACCACTCGAGATGCTCCTTGCACCGGATGGGGATGGTCGACAACTTTTGGGCAAGGGTTTTTGGGATCTGATCTTAATTTCTTGCCCGACCATGGCGATTACACAATAAATCACCTGTTTTCCGGAAAATTCCCAGAACATGACAAATCTGACCAGACTTTTCGCCGTCACATTCCTTGGCCTTGCCGTCGCCTTTGCCGGATGCCAGAAAAAGCCGTCACGCCCCAATCCCAGCCAGACCATGGTGGGTCCGGGTGCGGGCTCCGGGCTCAATCCGCAATCGGTTGACACCGGCCTTTTTGCCCCCGGCGAATCGGGTCTTGAATCGCGTGATGCGGGCGCGCTCGGCGATCAACAGCGCGGCATTCTGCCTTCGATTTACTTCGATTTCGACTCCGCCAGCATTCGTGTCTCAGAGCGCCCGAAACTCTCCCAGGCCGCCGACTACCTTTCGGGTAGCCCGACTGCCCGCCTGATTCTCGAAGGACATTGCGATTGGCGTGGCACGACCGAGTACAATATGGGGCTCGGGGATCGACGGGCGTCCGGCGTGGTGACGTTCCTGGAGACTTTGGGAGTCGATACCTCGCGCGTAGAAACCCTTTCCAAGGGCGATCTTGAAGCCAACGAGAACGCCAGCGACGATCAGATGCAGCAGGACCGCCGCGTCGAATTGGTCGTTGTTCGCTGACCGTTCCTGGTAAGCCTCTTTTCAATGAATCCGCATCGGGATGGTGCGGATTTGTTTTTTCGACGCTGCGTGCGTTGATGACGGATGTTCCCACCAGCCGGAATCAGTCCTCCGGCGGTTCGGTGCTTCCCGGGATTTTATCGGCTTCGATCAGATCGATCTGGATGGCAAATCGAGTCAGACTGGCCACATCGTGGAGGTCCAGTTTCCGCATCAGGTTGGTCCGGTGATTGTCCACCGTCTTGACGCTGAGGCCCAGGCGGGCAGCGATCTGTTTCGTGCTGTGGCTCTCGGCGATCAGCTTGAGAACCTCGCGTTCGCGGTCAGTCAGCATATCCTTGCTGTCCGGGGTATTGGGTGAGTCCGTCACCAGGTGCCGGATCGATTGGGCGGCCGCAGGACCGAAATAGGTGCCGCCTTTTGAGACCGCATCGATACCCAGGCGCAATTCACTCAGGTTGGCCGTCTTCTCGATGAACCCGTGGGCTCCATGCGATAGCATGTCCCTGATCAGTATCGGATTGTCATAACCCGAAAAGACCAGCACCCGGAGCTTGGGCAGGAGGTCCTGGAGAGCCATGAGCACTTCGTGCCCGTTCAAGCCGGGAAGTCTTGCGTCGAGGATGAGCAGGTCGGGCCGGGTCTCCCGAACCAGTTTGACGGCTTCGTGTCCATCGCCTGATTCACCGACGACTTCGTATTCGGCTTCCACGTCCAGGACATGGGCAAGCATCTGACGGACGGCCGTCTGGTCTTCCACGATTACGACGCGTTTCATAGCAGATTCCTTCAGCGCGACCGGATCCAATCAGAATTTCGTCCGGTTTTCAACCAGGCAGGGGGGCAGGAAGTTAGAAGTATGAGGTAAGAAAGGGGGGGGAGGGGATTCGGGGTTAATGGCTTTACCGATCGGGTGTCCAATCGCACGATTGTGGGAATCGTCTGATAAATGAAAAAAGTCCGCTCGAAAATTAACACCGATATCGATCTTGGAAAGGCTCGGATCGTTCCTTCCGGTCGGGTGAAAGCCGGTTCTCTGACCACGATTCGGTTCACCTATACTGTTGGTCACCCCATTGACGACACGGGGTCGGTGAAAATTGTATTCCGTTATGCCGGGGATTTCGGGGTGCCGCAACTCAGCGATCCAAGTGCACCGAACTACTGTTCGATCCAGACGACCGGCGATTGCCGGATCGAGCCCCGTTGGGATCCCAAGGGGCACACCCGTCCCTGGGACCGTACGCTCATGCTCAAGGTGATGGGCGGTTACCTGGATACGGGAGACACCCTTACGGTTGTCTTTGGCGACACGAGCGGCGGTTCGCCCGGATGGCGCATGCAGACATTCTGCGAGAGCAGCTTTGAATTCAAGACATTGGTCGACCCCATCGCATCCTACCAGTTCAAGGAGCTGCCGAAATCGCCGGTACTCACGATCGTGCCCGGCAAGGCGGTTCGCGCGCTTTGCGTGGCGCCTTCCCAGATCGTTGTGGGAAAGGCCTTCTCTTATTTTGTGAAGGAAGAGGATGCCTGGGGCAATCCGGTCAAACGTCCCACCAGGCTTCGGCATCCCGGATTCAAACGCGCCGGCACCCGACGATTACGCGGAAAAGTTGTGGGGTCCAGGTTGTCGGCATTGAGCAATCCGATTGCGGTGGTGCCCGAACTGTCACGACATCAACGATTCTGGGCCGACCTGCATGGGCAGTCGGAGGAAACGATCGGGACAAATTCGATCGAGGACTATTTTCGATTTGCACGCGACTACGCATTGGTCGACGCGGCCGCGCATCAGGGGAACGATTTTCAGATTGAGGATTCTTTCTGGGACGAAATCAATCGCGTGACCCGGAAGTTCAATCATTCCGGGAAATTCGTGACATTTCCCGGGTACGAATGGAGCGGGAACACACCCCTGGGCGGTGATCGCAACGTCTGGTACACCAGGGAGGGCGGACCGATCCATCGGAGTTCACTGGAACTCCTGCGCGGACGGCGATCGAAGTTTCCCACGGCCGACACGGCGGATGAGTTGTTCAACATGCTGCGGGAACAGTCGAATCCGGCGCCGTTTTTCTGCGCGCACGTCGGTGGTCGCTATGCCGATCTCAAGAGTCACGACCCCGGCCGGGAATACGCGGTCGAAGTTCATTCGGCCTGGGGAACATTTGAATGGATGATCCATGAGGCTCTCAAGCGGGGTTATCGTATCGGAATTTCCGCCAATTCGGACGGGCATAAGGGGCGACCTGGCGCCTCGTATCCGGGAGCGGGAAAGTTTGGATCCCTCGGTGGGCTGACCTGTTATCTGGCAAGGAACCTGGATCGGCGGGGTCTGCTCGAGGCGATGCGCAACCGGCGGTTCTACGGGACGACAGGGAACAGGCCATTGATCGATTTTTCAGTCACGGATGAAGCCGATGGCCGGCGTGTCCTTATGGGAGGCGTCTTGAAATCCCGGAGCGCCCCGGTCCTTGTTCGCGGAGCGGTTGCGGGCACGGGGCCGGTTGAGCAGATTCAGATCCGGACCGCGCAGGGGACGGTGAAGGCATTCTACAATTACGGTGATGACGACCTTGGCGCGCGCATCAAGGTGACCTGGAGCGGGGCGCGGGTGCGTGGGCGCGATCGAATGGTGCGCTGGGATGGGCGGCTCAAGGTGGTTGGTAATTCGATTCTGGATACGCAAGCGATCAACTTCTGGAACTCGGAATCGCAGCCGCGTCTCGTTGGCCGGAATGGCGTCGAGTGGGAATCGGTGACGACCGGAGGCGTGGCCGGGTTGATTCTGCGATTGCGCCGTCCGGATTCCGGGCGAATTGAGATCGAAACTCCGGAAGGGAAGGTGTCGGTTTCCCTGAAAGAGATCGGCCGTTTTGGCCGAACCTGGGACTATGGGGGGGTGGCCAAACAACTCAAGGTGACCCGCCTGCCGGACAAGCCGTTGCCGATGACCATGCAGGTGGAACATCGAATCGAAGACCTGAAGCCGGGCGACAATCCGATCTACATGCACGTCATCCAGGAAGACGGCCACATGGCTTGGACCAGCCCGGTGTATGTGGAGGTGGGCGACCTGAATTGAGGGCAAGGGATGGAAATCCAGACGGGGGCCTTACGGTTACGCAAACAGCCTTGGGGTGTTGGCTCGGTTTATCCCTTGCCTTTCACCTGCGAACGAATCCGTTTGCTCATTGGACGGGCTGCTCGAGCCTAAACCGGATCTGCCGAGATCGGATAAGCAAAAATGCGGAGCTTGGGTGCTCACCTTGAGCGTCTCGCAGAATTAGAAAGCTTAATCCATTAGCAGGGGGGGGGGGGGGGTTAATTTGTGCGTCTCTCGACCAAATAGAATTGCGCTTAGGCTCTTGCCAAACTATATGTCAGTTACTACGACCGGGCGGACACCACTCGGGACA
>QNAI01000289.1 GCA_003641745.1 Verrucomicrobiota bacterium
AAACACTCTTGGTACAGGCGGACGAGAGCCTTCGTTTGGCCGAGGTGGCCTACGCATCGGGGACCGCAGGCGCCCTCGACCTGCTCGATGCAGAGCGCACGCTCTTTGGTGTTCGGCGTGGGATCGAGAGGGCCCGGACCGATTTAGTGATTGCGATGGCCCGGCTGGAAGGTGTGATCGCGGGGCCGTTGGCGGCTGACCCTCCAGCAACCTTGAAGAATCAAGGAGGGGTCATCCAGAAGACAGTTAACACAGAGACACAGAGAACACAGAGAAGAAAAATCAAAGGAGAGTCCTCAGTTCCGCCCGGTAGGCGGACTTCGTCCGCTATGGTCAGAAGAGAAACGAGCTCCAAGAACCAGTTCTTGTCACACGCCTCTCTTCTGCCCCAGCACGCTTCGCGTACAACCGGGCTACGGGGCATACCCTTTGAGGCGGACCACGCGCGCGTCGGACTGGTTCGCCCCGGCGGGCGAAGCCCGCAGGCTGAAAGCCTGCACTTCGATGGGACGCCCTGCGTCCAGGTCGATGGTTGGCTTTCCTCTGAGCCCGCGAAGCGGGTGGGCGAACGCCAGGAGCGCCCTCGAGTTGTTCTCTGTGTTCCTCTGTGTCTCTGTGGTGAATCTGCCCTCAGACCTGGTCGATGGGCTGTCTCGGAGGCCGGGTTCTGTGGTTCCGGCTCCGGCGGGAATGGAGGCTGAGATGAATTACTCCGAGAATGACACAACGTCGCCCGGCGGAAAGATCTTTCGGGCTGTTCTCTGGATGGCGGCTGGAGCGGTGATCGCGGTCGGGATTGTGTTTCTGATTGGTTTTCCTATTTCTCCTGGTGATGGAGATGCGGCTGTTGAAGAGGTTCAGCTATGGACATGCGGAATGCACCCGGAAGTCCTCCAGGAGGAGCCGGGAATATGCCCCATCTGCCACATGGATTTGACGCCGCTGCGAACCGACAGCGCCGGCTCCGAGGGTGCTGCTCATGAGGGCCACAATCACGCTACTGAGGAGCTTTGGACCTGCCCCATGCATCCGGATTTTTTGGAGTCCGAACCGGGCTCTTGCCCCATCTGCGGCATGGATCTGGTGCCCGCGACTGACACCTCGGTCGGTGGAAATGGGACCGCTGATCACGGGAAGCCCGCCAAGGAGACGACGGTGACGATCGATCCGGTCGTCGTGCAAAACATGAACGTTCGCACGGCGCCGGTCCAACGGCGTGACCTCGGCCGGGCCATTCGGACCGTCGGCCACCTGGAATACGACCAGGAGCGAATGGTTTCGGTGACCACTCGGTATCAGGGGTTTGTCGAGAAGGTGTTTGTTGCTTCCGTGGGTCAGCCGGTGGATGAGGGCGATCCTCTCTTCGAGGTCTACTCTCCCGAACTCGTGCAGACCCAGCAGGAGTTGTTGTCGGCGGTCCAGTACGCGCGCCGGATGGCTGATGCAGACCCCGAAACCCGGCGTCGAGCCGAGTCCCTTGTTGCCTCGGTCCGCCAGCGATTGTCGTATTGGGACATCACGGAAAAGCAAGTGGCCGAGATCGAGGCCAGTGGCAAGGTCCTGAGGACTCTCACTGTTGTGTCCCCGATCGGCGGGGTCATCATGAAAAGAAAACACGGACTCGAGGGCATGGCCATCCGCCCTGGTATGGAAGCCTTGCACGTGGCAGACCTTTCTACTCTCTGGCTGACCGCCGAGGTCTACGAGGGTCAACTGCCCTGGCTCGGCAGGGGTTCGACCGCAGACATTTCCTTTGACTATTTCCCGGGCGAGCGGTTCACGGGGAGGGTTCGTAACCTCGAGCCGGAGGTGTCGCCGAGTACGCGCTCGGTCAAGCTAATTATCGAGGTGCCCAACCGTAACCGAAAACTGAAGGTTGGCATGTACGCAACCGTCAGTTTCAAACCTGTGGTCGCACGGAATGCGGTGGTCGTTCCTGCCCAGGCGGTGATTCGATCGGGCGTGCGGGACGTGGTAGTCGTGGCGCTTGGTGAGGGTCGGTTTGCACCTCGCGAGGTCACGCTCGGCGCACAATCGGACGGCTTGATCCAGGTGATCGACGGCCTCGACGGAAGCGAAGAAATCGTCACCTCATCGCAGTTCTTGATCGACTCGGAGTCCAACCTCCGTGCGGCGGTTCAAAAGATGATCGCCGCGAAGCGCAACGAAATGCAGGGTGGTGGGGAATGACCGGCCGGATCTGTAGAGCACTTGTTGGCTCCCAGTCTGGCCGCATGCAGAAACCACAAGATAGCCACAAAA
The DNA here is from genome assembly GCA_003641745.1 of Verrucomicrobiota bacterium. Classification (GTDB taxonomy): domain Bacteria; phylum Verrucomicrobiota; class Verrucomicrobiia; order Opitutales; family Opitutaceae; genus B12-G4. The sequence goes on from QNAI01000289.1 coordinate 2,263, forward strand.
AGGCACAAAAAGGCACAAAGAGGAGGGCAGAGCAGATTGGAATGTTGGTGTTATGGACTGTGGAGTTCTCTGTCAGAGCAGTGCCTGTCCGCCTAACCGAGAAGATCCAACAGTTCCTCCCGGCTGATTCCGGCCTGTCGAATGATTCCACGAACGGTACCCGTGGGAAGGGTCTTTCTCAGTGGAACGACAACGAGTCTTGGGGTCTCCCCAGGTCTGAACAGGGCTATATGGCTGCCCTTCCCCCGACGTGGAGCGTCTCGAAAACCGGCCTTCCGCAACGCTGCGGTCAATTGACGAGAAGACAGGCTAGGCAGCTTCGGTGTCACACCGCGACTCTGATGGAGGTCGTCCAGCGATGGCCAGGAATGAGGGCAGCAGAGCCCTCGTTCATGAGTCCAAGCTCACGAGAGTTCTCAACGTACAGAGCGACTGCCTCTTCAAGCATGCGAGCAGCGTCTTCGACCGAATCTCCGCAGGACGTGACCCCGATCTCCGGACACACCGAGACGAAGCCGTCGCTTTCTTCCCAGATGACCGCGGTCAATTCAACCAGGCGCCCCGGTTCGTTTTTCGTTGCCATCAGCATTCTCCTAGAAGGCACTATATCACCCAGGAGCGAGCCATGCTGAGCCGCATCATCGAATGGTCTCTGAAGAATCAGGTCTTCGTGGTGATCGCCTTGATCTTTGCGGTCCTGGCCGGGGTCTGGGCGGTGTCCGAGACCCGCCTCGACGCGATCCCGGATCTCTCCGACGTGCAGGTGATCATCTATACCGAGTATCCGGGACAGGCGCCCCAGGTCATCGAGGACCAGGTGACCTACCCGATTACCTCGAAGATGCTGTCGGTACCCTTCGCAAAGGTCGTGCGGGGATACTCCTTCTTCGGTTTTTCCTTCACCTATGTCATCTTCGAAGACGGCACCGACCTCTATTGGGCGCGTTCGCGGGTTTTGGAGTACCTCTCGGGGTTGGCCAGCGAACTGCCCGAAGGCGTGACGCCGCAGCTGGGACCCGATGCCACCGGCGTCGGTTGGGCCTTCATGTACGTGCTCAACTCACCAACTCGGCCGCTGGACGAACTGCGCAGTCTGCAGGACTGGTATCTGCGCTACGGCCTGATGTCGGTGGAGGGCGTGTCCGAGGTTGCGTCCCTCGGTGGATTCGTCCGCCAGTACCAGGTCGAAGTGGATCCGATAAAACTGCGCGCCTTCAATATGCCGCTTTCCAGGATCAAGGGCGCGATCCAACGTTCGAACAATGATGTCGGCGGCCGATTAATCGAGGCCGGCGAGCGCGAATTGGTGGTCCGGGGCCTGGGCTACATCAAGGAAATCCGCGACCTGGAGCTGGTTCCTCTGGGATTGGGCGCCGGAGGCAGTCCGATATTGCTCCGAGACGTTGCCCGGATCACCATCGGCCCCGAGATCCGGCGTGGCCTTGCCGAGTGGAACGGCGAGGGAGAGACCGTCGGCGGCATCATCGTCGTACGGTCAGGCGCCGACACCCTGTCGACGATCGCGAAAGTCAAAGAACGGCTGGCCGAGCTGAAGGAGGGCCTGCCCGAAGATGTGGAGATCTCGGTCGGCTATGACCGCACGCCTCTGATCGAGCGCTCCATAGAGGCCCTGACCCACGTCCTGATCGAGGAGTCGATCATCGTTGCCCTGGTCTGTATCATCTTCCTCTTCCATTTCCGTTCGGCGTTCGTGGCGATCTTGTCGATCCCGGTGTCGATCCTGCTGGCCTTCGTCATCATGAAGATGCAGGGTATGGGCGCCAACATCATGTCGCTGGGAGGTATCGCCATTTCCATTGGCGTGCTGGTCGATGCCGCCATCGTCATGGTCGAGAACGCCCACAAGCATTACGAGGAGTGGCAGGGGAAACGCAGCCACTTCGAAATCATCCTGAAATCAGCACAGGAGGTGGGACCGACGCTCTTCTTCACCCTGCTGGTGATCACCGTGAGCTTTGTGCCGGTCTTCACTCTGCAGGCACAGGAGGGCAGGCTGTTCAAACCCCTGGCCTTCACCAAGACCTATGCGATGGCGGCGTCTGCGATCGTTGCTGTGACCATCGTCCCGGTCTTGATGTTCTGGTTTGTGCGCGGCAAGATCCGCTCCGAGGAGCGTCACCCGGTATCCCGCTTCCTCCGGTTTCTCTACACACCAGTGCTCAAGGCAACGCTTCGTTTCAGGTGGATCGTCATCGTGCTGGCCATCGCCGCCATGCTGTCGCTGATCATTCCGATCCAGCATATCGGCTCGGAGTTCATGCCGCCTCTGTGGGAAGGCGATCTTTTGTACATGCCGACCACATTTCCGGGAATCTCCATCACCAAGGCTGGTGAGTTGCTGCAGCAGACCGACAAGATCATCGCGTCCTTTCCGGAGGTGCAGTCGGTATTGGGCAAGGTCGGCCGTGCAGAGACCGCTACCGACCCGGCTCCCCTGTCGATGATCGAGACCACAATCGTACTCAAGGATCCCTCCGAGTGGCGCGAAGGGATGACCAAGGAAAAATTGATCGAGGAGTTGGACCGGGCGATTCAATTTCCCGGGCTCACCAACGCATGGACCATGCCCATCAAGACCCGCATCGACATGCTGTCGACCGGCATCAAGACCCCGGTGGGCATCAAGGTCGCGGGGCCCGACCTCTTGGAACTCGAACGCATCGCCAAGGAGGTCGAGGCTGCGGTCAAACCTCTCGAAGGCACTCTGAGCGCCTTTGCCGAGAGGGTCATGGGTGGAACGTACCTGGACATAGACATCGACCGTGAGGCCTCGGCCCGCCACGGGCTAGGCGTGGGCGACGTGCAGGACATCATCTCATCGGCCATCGGGGGCATGAACGTTGCCTACACCGTTGAGGGTCTCGAGCGCTACCCGATCAATGTGCGCTACCCGCGGGAGCTTCGCGACAATTTGGGCGCTCTGGCCGATGTGGTAATACCGACGCCAGGTGGTGCGCAGGTTCCGCTCAATCAACTGGCCACCCTGCAT
>QNAI01000290.1 GCA_003641745.1 Verrucomicrobiota bacterium
ACTCTCATTTCACCGCCGTCCCCGCGATTGTCCCACATGAAATAGGGTACGGCCCGGATTTTGGCTTTGCGCAATGGCGAAGGATCCGACCGGTAAAGCGATCCGGTCCACCCCCGGCGATCACGCCGACGGGCCTCCGCCTCGATCGTGGGGATCTTGCAGCCAGCTATATCTCGTTTTTTCAGGTGTAGCTTGCTCCTATCCGGCAGGCTCAGGTCGGCCAGATCGGGTCCGTTGTCACATGCCTCCAGACAATAGACAATAGGCCCGCGTTGCAGGGCGACCATCCCGCAATCCTGACGCACGGAAGGATGCGCCTCAACCCGCTCGACCGGCATCTCCAAGTCGATCTCGACGGTGTCACCGGCCTGCCAGATCCGTTCAATCGTTGCATAGCCCTTGTTCACGGCCGGGGTTTTCACCCGACTCCCGTTCACCTTGAGTTTGCAGCGACGACACCAGCCGGGCACCCGGAGAGCCAGCTTGAATGCGGTCGGCTGCTCGGGAGCGAGGGACAATCGGATCTTTCCGTCCCAGGGATACTCAGTCTCCTGCCGCAGGCCGACACGGACCCCGGAGACCTCAAGCCGGGTTCGACTGCTCCCGTAGAGGTGCAGGTAAATCGCACCGCGACCGGTCGACCAGGCGTAGCACCCGAGCGATGCGAGCAATCGGGCGAGATTGGGAGGACAACAGGCACATCCGAACCACTCCTGTCGGTAGGTCGGCTTCTGCCGGGAATAGGGGTAACGCTCGGGATGAACCTCCAGCAGGTTGTCGTAGAAAAAGCGCTTCCCATCGAGGGAAACACCGCTGATCACCCCGTTGTACAACGCCCGTTCCATGACGTCGGCATAGCGGCCGTCGACATCGATCTGCAGCATGCGATGGGCAAAAAAGACCAAGGCGATGGACGCGCATGTTTCCGCGTAGGCGTCCTCGTTGGGCAGATCGTAATCGAAAGTGAATTCCTCGGCGAAGCGTGAGGATCCGATGCCGCCGGTCACATACATCCGACGTTCGGTCATACTTCGCCACAAACGCCGGCAGGCCTTGATCAGTTCACGATCGCCGGTCGCGACCGCCACGTCCGCCATGCCGGCATAGAGATAGCAGGCCCGCACCGAATGCCCGACTGCGTTCTCCTGCTCCCGCACCGGTTTATGGGCCTGGTAGGTTCGGTAGATATCCATCGCGGGCCGATTGTCCCAAGCGATGGCACGCTTCTGCTTTTCACCTTCGAGGTCGAAGAAATGGGGCTGACGCCCGCGTTCATCCACAAAGAATCGGGCCAGATCGGCATAACGGGCCTCACCGGTGGCCTCCGCCAGCCGCATGAGGGCCAATTCGATCTCCGGATGCCCGTCATACCCCGGAAGCTGTCCGGTTTTCGGCCCGAAGACAGTGTCGATATGGTCGGCATAACGACACATTACATCGAGTAACCGACGCCGGCCTGTTGCCTGGAAATAGGCGACCGCCGCTTCCATCAGATGTCCGGCACAATAGAGTTCGTGCATGTACATCAGGTTCGTCCATCGACGCTCAGGCTCGACCGCCGTAAAATAGGTATTGAGGTAGCCATCCGGTTGCTGGGCCGCCTCGATCAAGTCGATCAGGCCCTCGATCCGATCCTCCAACCGGCGATCCCGTCGGGTCGCCAGGCAATAGGCAGCGGCCTCGATCCATTTGGCACAGTCCGAGTCCCAGAAAAAATGGGGCCTCTCCTGGTCCGGTTGCCAATCGAGACGCCAGTTCTCGATGCGACCGGTTTCCTCGAGTTTCCGGTAGCACACCGGGACAGTGGATCGACGGTTGGTGGCCACACGATCATGCCAAAAACCGGGTTCCCAGCGAAAAACGGCCAGCGGCCCAGGGGTGAGCCTGGCCAGGTTCTTTTTTTTCATGCCCATATAAAACGGTTCGAAATCGTCCCATTCGGAGGATCCACCAGTTTCCCCCTTGCAGGTAACTGAAAGGTTACTTTGCTCAGGGTAGGAGCAACCGCCACCGGGCCAAGGCCAAATGAGCGGACAGGATCAAAAGCGTTTACCATGACTTCAAAAGAAAGGGTGGAACGGGCATTTGCCCATCAGGAACCCGACCGGGTTCCCATAGATTATCTGGCCAACCCGGCCATCGATCAGCGGATGAAGGACCACTTTGGACTCGCCGGGGCTGATGATCTCGGCCTGCGCGATGCCCTCCAGGTGGATTTTCTGGGGGTTGAGCCCCACTATACCGGTCCCGACCTCCATCAACCGGTGGCCGATCGGACCATCGACATGTGGGGCATCCACCGAATCTGGATCGAGCACGACAGCGGCGGCTATTGGGACTACTGCGATTTCCCGCTGCAGGAGGCCTCCCTGGAAGAGATCGAGGCCTGGCCCTTCCCCTCAGCGGATGATTTTGACTACGGGCGAGTGGCCGCTGAATGCGCAGCGGAGTCCGACCGTTACATCATGCTGGGACATCCGGGTTTCGGCGATATCATCAATACCACCAGCATGCTGCGTGGCATGGAGACCGTGCTCATGGATCTGGCGGCCGGGGAGCCGGAAACCCTGCGCCTGATCGAGCGGAGGATCGACATCCAGTTGGAGACCATGCGCCGCGCCCTGGACGCGGCCAAGGGCGGGATCGACCTGATCTGGATCGGCGAGGACCTGGGCACCCAGCAGAGCCCCCTGGTCAGCAAGCAGCTTTTTCGGAATTATATCCGCCCCCAGCTCGAACGCTTCGTTCACCTGGCCAACACCTACGACCTGCCGACCATGGTCCATTCCTGTGGTTCCAGCAGTTGGGCTTACCCTGATTTCATCGAAATGGGTGTCCGGGTGGTGGACACCCTGCAGCCTGAAGCCGTCGACATGGCGCCGGCTTATTTAAAAGAGACCTACGGCCACAATCTCTCTTTCCATGGCTGCATCTCGACTGCCGGGCCAGTGGCCGCAGGCACCCGCGACGAAACCATCGCCTCGGTCGAGGAAGTCCTTGCCGTGATGATGCCCGACGGTGGCTATGCCCTTTCCCCCACCCATATGCTCCAGGACAATTCACCGACCGAGAATGTCCTGGCCGTCTACGAAACAGCCCTGGAAAAGGGCCGCTACTGATGATGAGCCGCTTCCTTCTGACCGCCGGCGCCTCGCTCCTCCTTTTCGGGGCAAACCCAAATCCGGTCTCGGCCGACCCGATACATGAAGCCCTGGTGGGAGATGCCCTGCTCAACAACCAGGGCTACCAGTTGCTCAAAACCATCACGACGCGCTTCGGCCCCCGCCTGGCCGGCTCTGAGGGGAATGCCCGATCCATGGACCTTCTCGAGCTGAAACTGCAGGACCTGGGTATCGAAACCCGTCGGGAGACCTATTCCATTCCGGGATGGATCCGCCGTGATGACCAGGTCACGCTTATCAGTCCGGTCGGACGGACCCTGCGCGCCACCGCCGTGGGTTATGTCGATCCGCACGACACCTTCGAGACCGGCCTGGCAGTCATTGCATCGCTCGACTTCGCTTCGCTGCAGGCGGAAGAGGTCCGGGGAAAGATCGGGTTGGCTGCCCCCAACCTGAAGTTCAGTCAGGATGATTACCAGACCTTGGCCAAGGACTTCGGCCTCCGCGGTGTGCTGCTGATCAATCGGGTCAACGGAGGGCAATTGCTCGCCCGCGTGGCCAACCATGCCGGCCAACCCGCCCCCTTTCCCATCTTCTCCATCACAGTGGAGGAAGGTCGCTGGATGGAACGGCAGTTGGAAGATGGTCTCGACGTGCAGGTAAGGATCGAAACCCTCTCCGGCTGTTCAGAGATCGAAGTCGACAACCTGGTGGCTGTCCTGCCGGGAACCTCAGACCAGACCATCGTGGTCGGCGGGCATTTTGACTCCTGGGACCTCGGACAGGGAGCCATGGACAACGGCCTCGGCATCGCCCAGATCTTTGACACCGCCCGTATCCTGAAGACCCACAGTGCCCGCAACGTCCACACCATTGAATTCGTCTGGTTCAACGCCGAGGAATGGGGGCTCTGGGGCTCCCGGGACTACGTGGAACGCCATGATCTCACCAAGGTTCGGGCCATGCTAAACCTCGACATGGTGGGCAGACCCATCGCCATCAACGCCATGGGCTTCGACGAACTGGTTCCCTTTCTCCAGACTTGGTCCGAGAACCTCGGTGCCTGGGATTTTCGCGAAAAAGTCGCCAACAAGACCTGGTTGGGCAGCGACCACCACCCATTCATCATGAAAGGGGTACCCACGATCACTTTCAGCGCTCCCATCGATTCCGATGATGTCCGCTACTATCATGACTTTGGGGATACTTTCGAGAAGGTGGATCCGGGCATGCTCGGCCGCGCCACCGCCCTGATCGCCCTCCTTACCTATGATCTGGCCAATGACACCGAGTCCGGCATCCGCAACTATTCACCCCGGGAAACAGCCCAACTCTTCACCAAGGCAGGTCTGGACAAGCGTCTGAAAAAAGCCGGCAAATGGCCGTTTGAAGAGAACGAAGGGTCGGACCTCTGAATCTGGAGAATCTCGCACAGAGACACCAAGACGCGGAGGTGTGAAAATAAGAAAACGAAGTGTATTCCCCGCTACGAGCATCCACAATGCGCCTTGAGCGGAGCGGGCTCGAGTCAACCTGATCCTATGAAAACCAAGCCTGTTATCCTCTCTCTCTTCGCCCTGCTCCTGGCCATCCCGCTCCAGGCCGGTGGTTCTCCTGAGGAGCGAATTGAAGCCCTGGGCATCACCCTGCCCGAGGTCAGCCCGTCGATCGCCAACTACGTGGGAGTGGTTCAGACCGGCAATCTCCTCTTCCTCTCGGGACACCTGCCCCGCCTGGGGGGTGGCAGCGTTATCACGGGGAAGCTGGGCCAAAGCCTGGAGGTCAAAGACGGCTATGAGGCCGCCCGCCTTTCCGGTATCGCCCTGCTGGCCACCATGAAGGCTCACCTCGGCGATCTCGGGCGGGTCAAGCGGGTGGTCAAGGTCTTCGGCATGGTCAACGCCACCCCGGAATTCGACGCCCACTCCAAGGTGATCAACGGCTGCTCAGATCTGATGGTCGATGTCTTTGGCGATAAGGGTCGTCACGCCCGGGCCGCCAGCGGCTTCGCCTCGCTCCCCGTCGGGGCATGCGTCGAAATCGAGATGATCGTGGAAGTTGAATAGGTGGACGGGGTCATTGCTCGACATCGTGCATGTCAATGCAGGATGTGAGCTTTGACCCCTTTCGGCAGGGAC
>QNAI01000291.1 GCA_003641745.1 Verrucomicrobiota bacterium
TCGTCCGGCAATTCGGCTCGAACCGATGTATGCAGGTGCTGCACGTTTGACAATTGCAACAATCCGAGCCGGGAGGTCTCAGGCTCGCGTATGCCCAGGTTGCTCAAGCGCCGCAGGATGGACTCAAGCACGAGATTCTGCTCCCGAATGTCCTTCTCGCTCTGCAGCAGGCTCCGGGCGAGGATCGCGTCCTCCACCGCGCTCGCTCCTCTCCGGGTCGATCCCGCCAGGGCCTCGGTCTGCAGGCTTCGTCCGGTGACCTGCACCAATCTCTCCGGCGTTGCCCCGATGAAGCTCTGACCCCGACCATTGGCGACCGAAAAAGAAAAACAGTCGGGATAGGCTACCCGAAGCCTATTCAGGGAGGCAAGAGGGTGAAGATCCGAACCGGTGGTCACATCCACTGCCCGGGCCAGGACGACCTTCCGACAGATATCAGCCCCGATTTCCTTCAGCACTGTCGCGACCGACGCCTCGAATCGACCCGGGGGTCCCACCTCTACCTGCTTCAATCCACCCTGAACCATGACCGGCTTAGAAGGCACCCGATCACCCGGATCCACTTCCTGACCGGGGGCATAACTGAAGGACTGGAACTTGCCATGAGCACGCCAGATGCGCTCCGCCACGGCGTCTAGTTTCGAATCCGGTTCGACCATGCAATTGGCCACGGCACAGAAACGATCACCAAAGCGGACCACTTGCCAGCGAGGCACGAAGACAGTCGCCGGCGTAAAAGGTGAATCGGAATCTCCGCCACCGAAAAACCCGAAACTGCAGAAAAAACGGGGACCGGCCATGGGCCCTTCGAGATCACCGGCTGCAATGGTTCGCGAAAAGGTCGATCGGATAAAGTGTTGGGCGTCCCTGAACCGACCGGCACCTGAAAAATCCCGGCGCAGAACAGCTTCCGCACCCGCCAAGGCAATACGACTGGAGGGGTGTTCCAGGTAGAAGTGCAGATCATCCGGTTCGTAGATGGACTCGAGCACGGCCAGAGGATCGAGGTGGTCAGCCTCCAGGGAAACACTCACCAAGCGGGGTTCGCCATCCGCTCTCGCCTCGGCCCGGCAATCGGCAAGGAAAGCCATGAAGGCGGACAGTGAACGATCCGCATCGGCCCTGATCGGGATTCTCTTCACGCCATCAATTCAGAATTGGAGATTGTCGCGTTCGGGCGACGGCCGGCCCGCCCTCAGGATTTTTTGCTGTTGGTGCGGGGAAACAAAATCGTCGGCTCGCCCAGCGTGTTGCCCGAAAGCACCGTGGACCATTCGAGTTCCTCCTGCCATGATGCCGCGCGTTCGTGCCCGAGAAGAACGGCCACCTTATCAGTGATCCCGGGCATGACGGGAGCGGCCAGAGCTGTCGCCAGACGAAGGGATTCCGCCATGACAGACAGGCAGGTGCCCAGCAGCTCCCGATCTGCCGGATCCTCCGACTTGGCCAGTTTCCAGGGTGCGCGTTGTTCCGCGTAACGGTTGATTGATTTGATGAAGGCAAACGTGCGGTCCAGAGCGGTGTGAAACTGGAACTCTTCGTAGAGCCCGATCACTTCATCCCTGGTGCGGGCCCAGTTTTCGCGCACCTCCTGCTCGAGAGCATCACCGTCCGTCTGGGCGGCGATCTCCCGGTTGAGATAGCGCCCGGTCATATTCAGGGTCCGGTTCACCAGGTTGCCCAGATCGTTGGCCAGATCGCTGTTATAACGCGAAAGAAAGAGATCGAGCGAAAACTCACTGTCCTGCCCCACGTTCATTTCACGGGTCACAAAATACCGGAATGCATCCGCGCCGAATTGATCGATCAGGTCCAGGGGATTGACCACGACACCCGTGCTCTTGGAGAGTTTGCGTCCCGCGGTCAGCCACCAGCCATGGACCAGGAGAGACTTCGGCAATTCGATGCCGCATGCCTTGAGCATGATCGGCCAGTAAACGGCATGGGGGGGCACCAGGATGTCCTTGCCGATCACATGGAAGTCGGCCGGCCAGTATTCACTGAACGAATCGGTACCATAGCCAACGGCCGAGATATAGTTGGTCAGCGCATCAAACCAGACATAGGTCACGTAGTCCGGATCGAAGGGCAGCGGGATGCCCCAGGACAGGCGCTCCTTCGGCCTGGAAATGCAGAGATCGTTGATCGGCTCCTTGAGAAATTCGATGACCTGCTTGGCCCTGAACCGCGGGAAAATGAAATCCTCGTGCGCCTTCACATACTGAATCAACCAGTCCTGGTACTGGCTGAGCTTGAAGAAGTAATTTTTCTCCGAGATCTCGACCACGTCGCCGTAGATCTCAGGCCACTCTCCGTCCACCCGGTCCTTTTCCTGCAGAAACTGTTCCGCCCGGGCACTGTAATACCCCGTATACTCGGCCTGATAAATCTGACCGTCATCATAGAGTTGCTGCAGCAGGGTATTGACCACCTTCTTGTGCCGCTCCTCGGTCGTACGGATAAAGTCGTCATTCGAGATCAACAACCGACGGCAGAGATCCTGAAACTGACCCGCCGCCTCATCGCAGAGTTCGATCGGCTCGATACCCCGGTCACGGGCAGATTGCTGCACTTTCTGGCCGTGCTCGTCGAGACCGGTCAGGAAGGTGACATCGTCTCCCATCAGGCGACGATAGCGGGCGATGACATCGGTCAATACCTTCTCGTAGGCGTGACCCAAGTGTGGCGTACCATTGGCATAATCGATCGCCGTTGTGATATAGAACTTACTCATCGGTCGTTTTCTCCGGGTAAAGGCTGTTGAATCTACCCGGGACCCTTCGAGCCGCAACCGCAAAAAATGACCCGGATCAGCCACCATAGAGGAAATCCTCCATATCGATTGAGCACACTCATCCAAGGGGAATCGAGGACCATTCTGCGGAGATCCTCCAGACCGTGCTAAGCACACGTAAATCCTGCCATCAGGAGGTGGAAAACACTGGTTTACCCCTGACGTAGGGCTAAATTGGTCAACGGTTTACGACGAATGGGAGAAGCAATGAAATCTGCAAACGGACTACGGAGAATCAGTTCGGAGGGGCTGCCGAGGTGGCGAAGTTGTCGCGGGATGACGCTCGTCGAGACGATCGTCGCCATGACGGTCTTCTCTCTTATGGCCGCCGGGGTCATCGGCCTGACGGTTCAGAGTCGCCGCATGGCTGAAAGCGCCATCCGCGAAAACACCGCGGCCACCGTTGCCCAGGGCTACCTCGAACAGATCAAGTCCATCGAGTACTCGGCCTTGGTCGATGCCGTTGGCGACCCCACCAATATCGCGATTCCCACCAAGACCGATCAGGATACGAATGATCCCATCCTGCTCAACGTCCAAAACCAGAAGACCCTGGTCATCCACACCGATGGTGCCGGGGCACCGTCCCGTTTCATGCGCTTCTGGATCACCGTCCAGGGAACTGACCTGGCTGCCGCGGGACGCCGGGCCATCGAATTCACCGTGCAATTCCAATGGGAGGGCAATGACCGGTACATCGGGGACACGAAAAACTCATCCATCCGCTTTGTCCGGTCCTATGTTCCTACCTACTGACATGAACCCACGGATCTCAAAAACCTCCAGCCGCGGCTATACCCTGGTCGAAATTCTGGTCACCATGACGGTGCTCGGATTCCTCTTTGCCGGGCTCATGCCATTCTTTCTGCAGAGCACCACCTCGTTCTTCATCACCGAGCAGAAGCTCAGAGTGAACAATGATATCCGGAAGTTTACCAGTGAGATGGCGGACCATGCTCGGGAGGCCAACCACTTTATTGTCTATCCCAGCTTCGCGGCAACCGATCGCGATGCCGAAACCGACCGCCAACGAGACGGCGAGTCCGGTGATCTCATGGTCCTGATCTTCTATGACAATCCGACCGGAACGCCACCGCTGATCACTCGGCCGATCAGACGCATCGTCGGCTATTATCGAGCCAGTTCCAATATTGCCGATCCCAGCGGCGAGGGACCGGTCCGTAAGTTCGACTCCGATTTGGACTCCTGGGGTATCACCTTGCCCAGCACCAGCGACATCGAAACGCTCCTGCCAAGCTCCGCCTCGGTGGCTTCATTCCGGCAGGTGATCGAACTATCCAAGGGCCTGGCCAATCAGCGCCTGTTCTACAATTTCCACAATCGAAGCATCATGGTGAAGGGAGAAATCCTGCACGGCGACGCCATCAAACGCGTGTCGAACACCTATAACTTCACCGTTTCACCCAGGGGATAATTATGAAACAAAAAGGTTTAAACCGATTCCGGGAGAACAAGGGCGCCGCACTGATCGTCGTTCTGTTTCTGACAATTATCGCATCGATCACGGGCGGAAGCGTCCTGAAATATTCGATGAACGAACGTACCATCAACCGCCGCCACTTCCTCCGCCTGGAGGCCAAGAACGGAGCGGAAGCATCGGTCGAATACGGTTTCGCCGAGTTGGTCAGCCGATTCGAAAACCGGGCTTCGCTTCCCACCGATGAACTGCAGACCAATCCGTTGAGCATTCCCTCTTCGGCCACCACGCTGTTCACCTACTCGACCGCAGGCACCCACTGCAACATCAACCCGGCCAACCTGCAGTTGTTCGGGACCATGGTCAGCCTGAGCCGCGAATACATCGATCCGACCGACCCGGCCAACGAGTTTGATCCCATGAAAGGCAGGACCATGGATCTTTATGAGGTGACCGTTTACGGATCGGCCACGGTGACCGATCCTCTCGGGCCGCCCATCACCTCCTACGCCTCGGAGCGAATTCAGGCTCGTGACGCCCCGCTCTTCACCCACGCCATCTTCTACAATATTCCCATGGAGATCGCTCCCGGCCCGGCCATGATAGTCAGGGGCCCCGTGCACTCCAACGGTGATGTATACGTCCAGGCGGGATCCGGTCTGGCCTTTCACGATACCGTCACCAGCGCGGGCGGGCTGGTGCACGGTCCCCTCCCCGGCATCGGCAAAGGCACATCCAATGCTGATGTAACCTTCCGGGACGGTGGGGGAACCCACGTCAGCATGAAAAACAGCGGCGTTTGGATGGGCAGCGGGCAGACCGACTGGAGGGCGGTTTCTTCCCAACGCTGGGATGGATACGTGCAGTCCAGTGCCCATGGTGTCCAGGTGCACAATACCTTGGGCACGAGTGACTACGTACCCGACGATCCGACCACACCCCTGGTCAACGAATTGCAGAACCCGGCCCACGACCTGATCGAGAAACCGGATACCAGTTCCAGCACCACGACAGAGAGCGAGA
>QNAI01000292.1 GCA_003641745.1 Verrucomicrobiota bacterium
CCAGCAGGGGCGGAGCGGAAAGACCTGTATTCTCAAAGTGCCTCCCGGAACGGTGGTGACACGAACTGAAGACGGCGAGGTGGCGGCGGAAATCCTTTCGGATGGTGAGCGCCACGTGATCCTGAAAGGTGGCAACGGAGGATGGGGCAACACCCGTTTCAAGTCGTCTCTCAACCGGGCTCCGCGCCAGTCCAATCCGGGCCTGCCCGGGGCGACGGGGAAATTCCTGCTTGTTCTCAAGACCCTGGCCGACATCGGAGCGGTTGGGTTTCCGAATGCGGGAAAGTCCAGCTTGATCAACCTGATAACCAAGGCGCGACCCAAGTGTGCGGCCTATCCGTTCACCACCCTCCATCCCCAGGTTGGCGTGATCGAGGATGCCGTCACTTACAAGCGACTTTTTATTGCGGACGTTCCCGGGCTGATCGCCGGCGCCAGTCATAACAAAGGGCTGGGGCATCGCTTCCTTCGTCACATTGAGCGCTGCAACCTGCTCCTTATCCTGGTCGACATGGCGGGGACGGACGGCCGGAAACCGGACGATGACTATCGGCAACTGCTGGAGGAACTGCGACTATATGACCCGGGACTCCTGGAAAAACCCCGTCTCATTGTGGCCAACAAGATGGACGAGCCTTCGGCCGAGGAGAATTTGCGGGCTTTCGTACAGCTCAACTCAGAGGAAGTTCTGCCGATATCCTGCTTGACTGAAGAAGGAATACCCAAACTCAAAAAGCAATTATACCTAAGGGTGACGCCGCACAACGAAGTCTGATCCGAGTGATCTGAGGGCTCGTTTCCGGAATGAGCCAACTCTGCCATGTCAGAATTCAGATCTATTATCATGCGGGCGAACCGGTTGCTCGGTGCCAACCTGGTGGAGAACAACCTGGTTCGGATTGAGGATCTTGAGAAGGCAAACGAGCGCCTCTTCCAGATTCTCGAGGACGGAACCGATCGGGACGCCAGCCTGCTCAAAATCCTGGTCGATGACCTTCAGGTTCTGACCGAGGAAAATATTCTGTCCTTTCTGGTCGACGAGCGGGGTGTCGGAATCATCGACCTGGAGGATATTGAGATGGGCGATGATCTCAGGGTTGATATCAAGTCCGACATCTGTTGGGCCACCTGGACAGTCCCGTTCGATCGGGAAGAGGATTTCCACTATGTGGCCACGTGCTATTACATGAGCGATGCGGTCCGCCAGTTCTGGGAAAAGGAACTTGGTGGTTCGGTCGTTTGGTTTGCCACCACCATGAAATCGCTGACCCGGATGCTTGAATGGGTCGAGAATGAACGCCTGTCCCTAGCCTCCGCGCCTGTCGCGACCTAAGCCATGCCCCTAGGAAGACTCCAGACCGCCATCGTCGATCACCTGCGTCAACTTGGCAAGCTGACCGACGAACAGACTGATACGATCATCAACTCGCCTTCCGAACTGACCGGTGAGGCACTTGACCAGATTCTGTGCGAGGAACACAAGGTATCGACCGAGCAACTCCTTGTCGCCAAGGCCCGTGCTTTCGGTATGGCACCGATCAATGCGATGCGGGTCCGCTTGAATCCGGCATCCTTTGAGAAAGTCGATCAGGATTTTTGCCTGAAGAATGCCGTTCTTCCGGTCAGTCAGATGGGCGAATACATTATCGTCGCATTTGCCAATCCCTTCGAGTTGGCCGTCTCGAACAAGATCCAGGAAGCATTCGGAAAACGGGTGGTCCCTCTTCTGGCCCGCGAGAAGGATATCCGTGAGAAACTGAATGCGGAATCGACCAAGGGTGACGGGCAGTTTGAGGATGTCGTTGATCAGCTCGGACTAGAAGAAGACGTCGTTGATATCGAGGAGGAGGATTTGGAGAATGAGGAATCCGCTCCCATTATTCAGCTGGCCAACCGGATCATAGAAGAGGCTCATGCGATCGGGTCCAGCGATATCCATGTGGAGCCGGGCGAAAAGGAACTGATCGTCCGTTATCGGGTCGATGGGGTCTGCCAGGAAAAACTGCGCCTTCCCGCCAAGGTAGCCCCGGCTATTGTGGCCCGCTTCAAGATCATGTGCAGCCTGGACATTTCGGAGCGCCGCCTTCCGCAGGACGGTCGAATCATCTTTCGCCAGTTCACGAAGAAGAACATGGACATCGATTTGCGCGTTTCCACCGCGCCGCTCAATTACGGCGAGGGCGTGGTCATGCGTATTCTTGACAAGAGCAAGTCGACCCTGCCGCTTCCCGCTCTCGGGTTTTCCGAGGGGAACCTCGCGCGCTACCGCAACGTAATCACGCAGCCATATGGCATGATCCTGCATTGCGGTCCAACCGGATCCGGTAAGTCGATGACCTTGTATTCGGCCCTGAATGAGATCAATTCTCCTGAACAGGTCATTCGCACGGTCGAGGATCCGATCGAATACACGCTCAAGGGAATCAACCAGATGCAGATGAACAGGCAGATCGGCCTGACCTTTGCCGCCGCCCTGCGCTCATTTCTGCGACAGGATCCGGACATCATCCTGGTCGGAGAGATTCGAGACAAGGAAACGGCCAGCATTGCGGTCGAAGCAGCGCTGACGGGTCATCTGCTTCTGAGCACGCTTCACACCAACGATGCGCCCAGTACGGTGGTACGACTGACCGATATGGGCATCGAACCGTTCATGATATCCTCATCGCTGCTCTGCGTCTGCGCCCAGAGGCTCATGCGCCGCGTCTGCAAGGTATGTCGCGTCGCGTATCAGCCGGAAGGTCGCGAACAGGAAATCCTGGAAAAGACCATCGGTTGGAGCGGAACCATCTACAAGGCCAAGCACGACGGGTGCTCACGCTGCAACAACAACGGCTATAAGGGCCGTATAGGTATCCATGAATTGATGACAGTAAACGATGATATCATCGATGCCATCAACCGGGAAGCGGATACCAACGACCTGAAAAAACTCGCCATGACAGCCGGCATGAAGACCCTGCACTACGACAGTCTGCTCAAGGTGAAAGAGGGTATCTCGACCCTGGAGGAAGCCCTCTGCACGGTCCCGCCGGACATGTAGTCCGCAGGAATTGCATTCGTCTGCCGTTCGAAGGGGTCAAATCTGAATGGCAATGTTAGCCCGACTTTCGCAACTGGGGCGCAAAAACGATTATTTTCGGGGTTCGACGGCCCGCCAACCCGCATAAACAGTAGGGTCGGTATTCAAAACGGCTTGTAGTGAAGACCTACCCTCTTCCCAAAGGGTGAATCGGTGGTATAATGGGCGACCATCGTGTTCATGCGTAAGACAAGACGATGGAAGAACGGCAAGGAGCACCTCTACTGGTCACTGGTGGAGAACCGTCGCTGCCGCGCTGGTCGTGTGGTGCAACACACGATTTTGTATCTGGGCGAGATCAACGACAGCCAGAAGCGGCAGTGGATTCGTGCGATCGAGGTTTTCGACGAGGACCAAAATCAGATTGAGCAACTCAAGCTCTTCTCGGCTGAAGCAACTGATGGAGCGGACCTGCCCGAGGGGGTGCGGGTGCGTCTGCGCGATTTCCAACTTCACCGGCCCCGGCAATGGGGAGGCTGCTGGCTGTTTAGCGAGTTGTGGAAGCAACTTGGACTCGATGAGTTTTGGCGGGAGCGACTGGGCAGTTCGCGGGAGGGAACCGACTGGGAACATGTGCTCCAGACCCTGTGCTGTTACCGGCTGTTGGATCCGGGCAGCGAGTGGCGGCTGCACCGCTTCTGGTATCATCACTCAGCGATGGGCGATGTGCTCGGGGAGGACTTTTCGGTGGTGGCCAAAGACACCCTCTACCGCTGCCTGGACCGATTGACACAGCACAAGGAGGATTTGTTCGGGTTCCTGCGCAGGCGCTGGGAAGATCTCTTCGGAATCACCTTCGATGTGCTGCTCTACGATCTGACCAGCACCTACTTTGAGAGCAATCCACCCCTCGACCCGGATGATAAGCGCAGGTTCGGCTACTCGCGTGACAAACGCCCCGACTGCGTGCAGGTGGTCATTGCCCTGGTTGTGACGCCCGAGGGCTTCCCTCTGGCCTATGAGGTCATGCCGGGCAATACCGCGGACAAGACCACCCTTCGAGGCTTCCTCGAGAAGATCGCTGCACGCTTTGGCAAAGCCCGGCGTATCTGGATCATGGATCGAGGCATCCCGACCGAGGAGGTGCTCGAAGAGATGCGTCGGGCCGATCCCCCTGTCCATTATCTGGTGGGCACGCCCAAGGGGCGTCTGAATCATCTCGAGAAGGAACTGCTCGAGCAGGATTGGCAGCAGGCGCGCGAAGGGGTTGATGTCAAACTGCTGCCCAAAAGCGGGGAACTTTACGTGCTGGCACGCTCCCGTGAGCGGGTCTGCAAGGAACGCGCCATGAGGAGGCGTCAGCTCAAGAAGCTCTGGGCGCGCCTGGCACAGCTCAAGCAGATGGCCCCGCCGCGCGACGCCCTGCTGATCAAACTGGGCGCAGCCAAATCCCAATCACCTCTGGCCTGGAGACTGGTTGAAGTCGAGGTGAACAAGGCCGGGGATCTGCACTATCGCCTTCGAAAGGACAAACTGCGTGAACGTATCGCCCGGGAGGGACGTTATCTGCTGCGTTCCAATCTCAGCCCCGAGGATCCTTCAAGCATCTGGCAACTCTACATGCAGTTGGTCCAGGTCGAGGAAGCCTTCAAGAACCTCAAAGGAGATCTGGCGGTGCGTCCGATTCATCATCAGCTCGAGCATCGTATCGAGGCCCACATCTTCATCGCTTTCCTCGCCTTCTGCCTGCACGCCACTTTACGCCACAAATTGCGCCTGAAAGCTCCCGGCCTGACCCCGCGCAGCCTGATCGAACAATTATGCGCCATCCAGATGCTCGATGTTCACTTCCCCACCACCGATGGGCGAACCCTCATCTTCAATCGATACACCCAGCCGGACAAAACTCAGAAACTGCTCCTGGCTCAGATCGATCTGAAGCTCCCGCCTCAGTCGCCGCCGCGTATCAACGCCAATAAGACCCTCCAATAACTCCGCACCCAATCCGCTCCTTGTAGTGAAGACTTCTGGGCCTTTTGGCCGCGCTCAGGGGCTAAGGTCGACCAATCCAGTCGCCAGTTGCGAAAGTCGGGTTAACATTGCCATTCGCCTTGGATTCCTATTGCTCAAGGTACCCCCAAGGTCAGATCGTATGGATTGTACCGGTACAATTTCTCCCCCCATCCCTGTTCCATCCGGTAGAGGTTTTCGGTGCC
>QNAI01000293.1 GCA_003641745.1 Verrucomicrobiota bacterium
CCGCGTCCTCCCGGATTGGTCTCGACGAACCCGGTGACGAGCGGGATGTCACCTGTCCGGGCCGCGATTTCGGTAAGTGAGGACTCGGTATCGCTGGCGAAGTGGCGTTTGAAGAGCAGGTCTCTGGGCGGGTAGCCGCAGACGGCCAGCTCGGGAAAGACCACCAGTTCGGCGCCTTCTTTGCAGAGCTGATTGTAGGCTCGGAGGATGATCTCCCGGTTGCCCGCGAGGTCACCGACGGTCGTATTGATCTGGGCCAGTCCTATGCGCATGGAGGGAAGAGAGTTTTCTTGGGATGAGATTTCTTCCAAGCAGAAAACGGATCCTTGGAAGGTGTCCGGGGATGCAGCATTCATATCAGGAGAGAAATCCGATGATGTGGAGTGAATATTTGCAAAACTGCCGATGTCCTGCTCAATCTGGCCTCATGTTGACAGAGTGGAGACATACTTGGGTGGTGATTGTGGCGATAAGTCTGGCTTCCGGGCTGCAGGCTCAGGACGGACAGGGCCTGCCGGGCCAGAATGCCCCAGATGAGAATTCCAATCCCAATGCCATTCGTCTGACCATGGCCGAGACCATGAATATCGTGGAGGAGTCGAATCTGAACGTGCTGCTCAGCAGGGAAGTGGTGACTCAGGCCATCGAGGCGGCCAATCGGTCGCGGTCCTCCATTCTGCCCCGGGTGGATATCACTGTCAGGCAGACCCGGAGCAAGTTCGCCATCCAGATGGGAGAAAGTGGTCCGTCCGGCTCGACGACCATTAATCAATTCACGGCCAAATTGGTGGGAAACTATACGATCATTGATCCGACGACCCGCGCGCTCTACGAGTCCGCCAAGCGGGGTATCACGGTGGCCGAGTTCGAGCGGGAGTTGGCGCTCCAGACGGTCCTGGATGCGGCCGCCCAGGTTTATTATACCCATCTTCGAAACCTGGCCCGCATGATCCTGATCGAATCGAATATCGATCGGGCGACCGTTCTGCTTGACCTGGCCCGCACTCAGGTCGAGGCCGGTGTAGCCACTCAGATCGACCTGACCCGGGCCCAGGCGCAGGTGGCCACCGAGGAACAGGACAGGCTGCAGCAGGAGACTGTGGTGGTGGAGAGCGGGCTGATCCTGAAACAGATTCTGAACCTGGATCCGAGCAGGAATCTGATGCTGATGACCTTTCGCATGGACGAGGATTCTTCGAGCATCCCCGCCGCCGGTTCCCCCGAAGAAGCCTATGCCAATCGCAGTGACTACCAGCAGGCGACCGAGCAACTCGAGCAGAACAAACTGGAAAAGCGGGCTTCGAACTGGCAGCGCTTTCCGACCCTCAGCATATTCGGTGATTACGGCTATGGATCCTTTGATGCCTTCGACTTGGAGGGAGAGGACACCTGGTTGGTCGGGATCGGCCTCAATATGCCGATCTTTGACGGATTTCAGATCGAGTCCAACAAACGCCTGGCCGATTCCCGGATCCGGGCGCAGGAATACCGGATCAAGGACCTGCAGAACCAGATCCGCTCGGAACTGGAGTATTCGGTTCAGGATGCCCGATCCCGACTGGCCCAGATCGCTGTGGCCGAGAAAAACAAGAACCTTTCGGACGAAGAACTTCATCTGGCCCGGATTCGTTTCGAGCAGGGTGTGGCCGACAATCGGGAGGTGATTGACGCCCAGAACGCCGTAGCCCAGACCAACGACAATCTGGTTCAGGCCATATACCTCTACAATCTGGCCCGACTGGAACTGGCTCGGGTCAGGGGAGAGGTGCGCAGCATTTTACGTGAGCGCTGATCGTCTGATCCTCGCCTCGGGTTCGCCGCGTCGCCGTGAGTTGTTGAGCTCGTTCGGTCTCGATTTCGAGGTGGTGACAGCCGGGGTAGAGGAGGACGGCAGGTTGGATGCCGATCCCGAGCATCTGGTTCTGGCCAACGCCCGTCTAAAGGCGGAGTGGGTGAGTGAGCGTCATCAGGGGCGCGTTGTTCTCGGGGCCGATACCACGGTCTGCCTGAATGGGCGGATCTACAACAAGCCGGTCGACCTGGATGATGCCCGCCGCATGCTGGCGGAACTTTCGGGCCGGACCCATACCGTTTATACCGGGTTGGTCCTGGTCAGGCGAGAACCGCCTCTCGACGCCTCCATCGTCGTAGCCAGCAAGGTGAGGTTCAGGCGGTTGGATGAGGCGATCATCGATGACTATATTGCCTCGGTGCACACCCTGGACAAGGCGGGGGCCTATGCCATCCAGGAATGCGGAGAACGCATCGTTGAGAGCCATTCGGGGTCTCTCTCAAATATCATTGGTTTGCCCCTGGGGGAAACAAAAGCGCTTTTGACCCGTCACAGTGTGATGTCATGATTGGCAAGAGGCGATGAAGACAGTTCAGAGAACCCGACAGCGACCACCTGGTCGGCCCACCTTTCCGCTGCGCGAGCGGCGCCGGCACGGTCGCTCGATCACGGTCGGGATCATCGGGACGATTCTTTTCCACCTGCTCTTCGTTTTCAGTCTTCCCAGTAGCTACTTCCTGCTGGACCCGAGTGAGGGCGAGAAACCCTACCGGCAGTTCGACATCGAGATCATCAGCGAGCCGGAAGAGGAGGAACCACGCTATGTCGAGACCAATCCCAATGCCGCCGACAATGAACCGGACAATGCCGATAATTTCTCGGCCCGCAATCAGCAGGCAGCCAACGAGGAGGCGCCGGACGACCTGAGCCCGGATCGGACTCCGGCCACCGAAGGCGAGGATCTGCCCAGCAATAAGATCATCAGTGGTGATCTCAACCCTCCGGTGCCTTCCATGGCCCCTCCCCAGGAGGAGGAGATATCCCAGGATTCCCTTCCCACCACGCTTCCGAGCAATCCGGAGAAAATCGATCCGTTACCCGGCTTCGAGGATGATGTGATCGTGGATGACGAGGGTACCGGCATGACCGAGGCCGAGGAATCGGCGCGGCCAACCGAGGCCGAGGAACTGGTTGAGGGCATCGAGGCGGATACCAACGATGACCGACCGTTTGCGGTGGAATCATACGAACAGACCCAGCGACCGGTGCCACAACCCCGACCCCGGCTGCCCCGGTCCCCTCCCGGGCCGATTCGCAAGCAAAGCTCAGGTGTATCCGCCACGGGCGCCGTCGCCTACGATGCCAAGTTCAGCCAGTTTGGCGACTATATGGAGCGGATGATCGAGGTGGTCACCCAGCGATGGCATGCCCTGGCGGAATCGCGCTCCTATCGAGAAATCTCCTCGACCGTGCGACTGGAATTCAGGCTGCACGAGGACGGTCGGGTGGACGAACTTGTTACGGTGGACACAAACTCTCGGGCCCTGGGGATCCTGCTCTGTCGCTCCGCCATTGAGCAGGGTGCTCCCTATAGCACATGGCCTCAGGACATGAGAGATGTGCTGGGTGAGTCCCAGACCATCACCTTTACTTTCTTCTACCGTTGATGCATCAGGGTGATCCATGGATCCAGGGTCTGCCGTTTGGGCCGGGCGTAAAACTGGTCAAGGCTGACCGCAATGGACTCTGTGCGCTGGAAAAACCAGCGGGTATCCTTTCCCATCCCAACAAAGGGGGAGACCGTCGTCGCTCTCTCTTCCAGCTTGGATTCGATCCCGGGGAGGAAGCCTTCATCTGTTCAAGCGACGGAGAGGGTGAGTCTCGCCGGATCTGGCTTCTGAATCGACTCGATTCCGCGACCTCGGGTCTGATTCTGGTCGCCTTGGATCCGGACGTGGCCGAGGAAGTCCGAAGGGCTTTTCGCGAGCGCCAGGTGACCAAGGTTTACCAGGCTCTGGTTTTCGGTCATGCCCGGGCCCGTCAGGAACGCTGGCAGGATCGGATGGGGGTGAAAGGTGGTCAGGGATCCGTTCGGGCCGGAAGTTCAGGCCATCTCCAGGCTGTGACTGAAATGCGGCGCCTGAGACTCCTCCCGGGGCCACCCGCGATGAGCCTGCTGGAACTGATCCCGAAGACCGGTCGGACGCATCAATTGCGTTATCAGGGTGGCCGGCGGCGGTTGCCGATTGTCGGTGATCAGACCTATGGCAACTTTCAGGCGAATCGCGACTTCGCCCGTCGCACCGGCAACAAGCGCCTTTTTCTCCACGCCCAAAGCGTTCAGCTTGACTACCCCTTCCGGGGCCGCCGTCAGAGCTTCAAGGCACAGTCGCCGTTACCTCCGGATTTTCGCGCGGTGGTATCTCGGTAGATGCGCCGTTGCCATTGTCTATCCCTGCGCCGATGTCCCTGCTCTCCCGATTGATGGCCCGCTATTACGACGCGACCATGCGGGGTATGGAAGGAGCCTGCCTGGCTCGCTGGCGCAAGGGAATGCTCAGGGATCTCCGGGGCAAGGTTCTCGAGATCGGCGCTGGCACCGGGGTTAATCTGGCCTACTATGGGACTGGGGTGAGGCGCCTGGTTCTGACTGAACCTGATCCGCATATGCGGCGGCAACTGCAGGCCAGGGCGGAGGGGCGGAGTCGATTGAATCTGTCCGTGATGGATTTCGGGGCCGAAAAAATCGACCAACCTGACGCCTCGTTCGACGTGGTCGTCTGCACTCTGGTCCTCTGCACTGTCCAGTCGCAGGCATCGAGTCTGGCCGAGGCGTATCGTCTGCTCCGTCCCGGAGGGCAGTTTGTATTTCTGGAACATGTCGCGGCTTTGGATTCGCCCGGGCTGCATCGATGGCAACGGGTATTCCAGCCCTTCTGGGTCCGGGTCTGCGGGAATTGCCACCTGACCCGGGATACCGAGCAGGCAATCCTCGACGCCGGCTTTGATTTTCTCCAGATTGAACGCGTCCGGTCCCGGGGCGGACCGCGCATTGTTTCGCCAACCATCAAGGGCATTGCCACGAAACCAGCATGAGACCACCAGGGAAGATTACGATCGGCGAGTGGGATGGGAGAAAAGGCAACCGACTGGCGATGGGGATAGCCATCGAGTCTGGCCTGGGGGTGGCAGTTGGCGCCGGGCTGGGCGCAGCCACGGGTGACCTCGCCCTCTGGATGGGGGTGGGGATCGGCAGCCTTCTGGAGCGCTAACCGGTAAGATGGGTATGGATTGCTCTGACCGGTCGGACCATGGGCAGAAGCGTTGGCGTCTGAATCGCGAGATCTGGGGTTGGGCACTCTACGACTGGGCGAATTCCGCCTTCGCCGTGTCAGTCCTGGCCGTGACCTTCCAGATGTATTTCATCCATGTCCTGGCTACCA
>QNAI01000294.1 GCA_003641745.1 Verrucomicrobiota bacterium
CGGCGACCAGGACCGCTTCGTAGGCGGTCAGCGTTGCGGTGTTCATCAGGATCAGGATGGACAGGGCAGATGCAGGGAGGCAAAGGTTCATCGCTTTACCTCCATCTCTTTCGGATTTTCACCTCCAGAGCCTGCGAATGTCGAAGCGAACTTCGGTCGACGATTTCGAACCGACCACCCTCCCAGGACCAGCTGATCTCAAAGTAACCCTTTCCTCCCGAAGGCAATTGAAAGCGGACCTCAATCGGGTAGAGTTTGCCCTTTTCCAAATCTATCGATGCGGTTTCCGAACCCCGAAACGGTTCGGCTCCGAACAAGGTCTCTTCATCAACCACCAAGGTGATCATCCTGTCCGTTTCACCCTTCAGCGTCACCAACCCGTCGGTCGGACCAATGAGGAAACCTCGCCAGATACCGCTCCAATCGTTGCCGCCCTTATCCACCGCGTTGTCATAGTGGATGGCCAGGCGTTCGATTGGGTACTCGCCCTGCGGATTGAGAAATTCAGGACTACTGAACCTAATCCCCACCAGACCCGGTTTGACCGGATCGTCATAGCCGTCCGGCAGAGGCGTGCCTTCCGGCAGATCCGCGAATCCGAGGCTGTCGAAGGGCAGTTCGGTCTCGAGCCGGTCACCCAATTCCCTTTCCAGATGGGGCAGATCGTAGAGCAGCAAAGCCCCCTGAACCGCGTTGACCAATTGGTGGTAGGACCTTTCGTTGATGAGAATACTTTCCCACGATTCCAACGAGTTTTTCAAGAGGGCGTGCCCAATCAGCCCGGGCTCGAGAAATGCGGCGTGTAAGGCAGCTACGCCGACCTGCCCTTCAGCCACCAGGTCGACCGGGCGGCTGTTCTCCCCATCCGAATCGATCGCGTAACGCACGGTCCGGAGAATATCCTCGACTCGCATGCCCAGATAGCTCTCGCCGAGTATATAGGCCGAGAAAAAATCGGCCTGCTCCGTCCCAAAAAAACCTCCCTGCCCGCCCTGTTTCATCTGGCGGGTTTCCCCCGTCCCCCTGATATCGACCGCAACAATCCGTCTGCCCCTTTGCGCCAGTTGCTCGAGTTCGGACCCCTTCCCAACCGCAAGAGCGGCGCCTTCGGATCCAAGAAAAACCAGGGGCGGCTCGCGGGAGGGATTGGCCGGACGGAGATCCAGGATCGGAAGATATAGGCCTTCCTCTGTCTCGAGAAGCCGCTTGAAAACAATATACCCGTCGCGATCCAAACGGTCCACCTCAAGGACGACAGGCACCGGAATATCGGCGACCGCACGAACCCCGACACACGCTCGCACCGTCTCTCGTTTCTCCAACGCATTGCCTGCTGCCCAGGAGACATCCCGTTCGGGGCGATGCGCATCAAGCTTTGCCCTGAAAAGGTCGAAAACGGACCGCGCACCCTCCAGATCGAGGACCTGCCCGGTGGGAGTGGCCCAGAGTTCCTCCTCCGAAAAGAGATCCAGGTCGGGTTCCTCGATATCGGAGATCACCCCGTTCAGCCATTGACTGATCCAGCGGATGGCCGCCTCCCGTTGGGTTCGGTCGTAGTTATGGTCAAGGTTGTTTTCCAGAATATCCGCACGCTCCGAAAAGCCCAAGTCCGTGTAGTGCCGTTTAATGAACCGGAAACCCTCCCAGACCGCGTCGATCTGGAAGAAGTCATGGGTGGATGCGAGGATCTTGACCGGAGCCGGTGCCCGCATCAGGTAGAACGATGGGTGCTCCAACCCGATCGCCAACTGGCCGTAGATCATCTGTTCGGCATCGCCGGTTGCATCCCATACCTGGCGGTTCAGCAGGTGGACGAAACAACTCGGGGCGGCCACCTTCAGCCGATGGTCGAGGGCAAAAAGAAATGTTGTCTGGGTGGCGCCTCCGCTGTTGCCCGTGACCGCGAGCCGCTCAGGGTCCACCTCGGGCCTACTCTCAAGATAGTCCAGAGCCCGCGTTCCATCCCAGATAAAGGTCCGGATCAGACCCTCTCCAAGCAGGATCGCTGCCACGCCTTCCTGCATATGCATATGCGTGCCGTGGAAGAGGCCGACGCCATCTTCGTTTCGGTACTGCATTCGCTCGCTCTGGTCGAGCGGGTCAAAAACCAAGGCAACCATGCCGTTCAGAGCCAGCAGCGCTCCCATGGACTGGTATTCGTGGTGGGCCTTCGCCTCCACGGCATGTCCGCACGGCACAAGCACTCCCGCATAGGGGGGCGAAAAACGATCCGCATCCGGAAGATAAAGGTTCGCTGTGACAACAAAGCCCGGCCGGCTCTCGAAAAGGGTCTTCTCAACCGTGAACCCCGGACGTTCGATCACTCCGGTGACCCGGGCATTGAGTGGTGTCCGCTCCGGCAGGCCACCGATTGACTCAAGAAGGGACGCCCGCAATTCGCGGTTATGAGCCTCCCATCCACCATCGCTCTGCAGGCCGAGGAAATCGGCCTGCCAATCCCGATAGGCAGCGGCGACTTTCTCCCGCATCCAGGTTTCGACCATCAACTCCGGCGCGACGCCGTTCGGCAGGTTGCCGGAGACGACGCGGAGGTCGTTCTGTGAATGGGCCGCGGTCATTGATAGCAGGACAGACAGTCCCAGTAACAGACCTCGGCTCGAAGTAAAGTAAGGCAATTCATTCGACATGGTTTTTCGGGGAACGTCGACACCCTCCGTCGCCAAGGCTATTGCGGACACGCAGCGACATTGCACCATTTAGAGGCTCTGGAAGCACCTGGAAAAACGGCTTCATTTGCTCAGGAATTGCATCCCATAGAGGCGTGATCCCCGCATCCGGAAGACAAGTTGCACGGTTTGTCCCTGCAATGCGGATACATCGTATCCCCCGTGCAGCCACTCGACGTCCTTTTCGAAAAAGTCGCCGTTCAGGTAGATGCAATCGTCAACATTGAATCCGGGAATGGCGCGGCCCTCTTCATCGATAAAGCCGATCTGGGCATACCCGAGTGAGTCGGTGTCGATATTCACCGCCAGGCGGTTTCCTTCGAAGGTGAAGGGCTTGGTGGTGAGGAAACCGTAGCGATCATAGGGCGACTCGGCGGCCACAAATCGATCGAGATCCTGGACCAGGCGGAAGACGGAGGCACTGCCATCTTCCTTCACGTAGGTCGAGTGATAGATCTCGGTTCCGAAATAATACTGCCAGATCTCGTTACCCCGACGGATCATCCCTTCGGCCATATAGGCCTGGTGGATTTCGCGTTCGCCGTGGTCGCCCAAACCGACGTAGGCAGGCCGGGGAAGCCGACTCCAACGCTCCCCGTCCCGACTCACCGCCAACTGGGTCTCGATCGTCCCGGAACCCATCATGCGTTCCGGATCCATCAGGACATGCCTCTGCGGAGGACCGTCCTCCTTCTCGTAGTGGAAATACATGACCGGAAATGCCAGGTAGGTGTCCGGCGCCCACGGGTATTTGTGGACCTTGGGAACATAGACCCCGCTTCCCTCCGGGTCATATCCGTCGATGGGAAAGAAAACCGAAGGATATTCGATACCGAAATCGCCCGGGGTCAGGGGGCCGTTGTCCAGCCACCAGGGCTGGATATGGCGCAGGCGGCTGGTTTCGGCAATTTTCCAGATCTCCTCAGTGGACAGGGGCGTGAATGGCCAGGGGCGGTAGGGGTCCTGGGCCGTGGTGAGCACAAATTCGCGCTGGGTGGCGCCGCCGGCCGAATGGTGGAAGCCGGTTCGCATATAGGCCGCGTAGCGTTGCCGCTGATCGTCATAGTAAAAACTGGTCTGGGAACCGGAACGGAAGGACAGCGCCGCGGTCTTGATCCGCGTCCAGTCCCATCCGTCAGGAGAAGTGTAGAGGTAGGTGCCGCGAGAGTCGTAGCCGCTTATATATTTCCAACGATGTTCCGGCGGGCCGCTGGGATCGATGAAGGGTGAACCCATGCCCACCGGTTCCGGTATGACTATATTGACGTGCCCGCGATGGTGGATGCCGGTGTCCGGGATTTCGAAATTCACGCCGTCATCAGAGATTCGCACCCCGAGATAATCATCGGCCAGACCATTGAACATCCGGATGCGCCCGTCTTCATCCTCGACGAAGGTGAGGTGCTTCCGGAACGGGGGTTTGAGACCTTCCATCACCCGTTCCGCTTTGCGGGGCGGATTGGGCACCCAGGTAATATTCACACGCTCGGCAATAAAAGCGTCGTCGATGAAGAGGTGCTTTCGTCCACCAAGCGGTATGACCGCATGGGCTTCCGCGCCCCGGCCAAAGAGAGGCGGAGGTCCGACCAGGAGTTCGGGTTCCGGCAGGACCGGAGCCAGGCTGCCCGGAGGCGAGAAATTCGCATCGTAAACCCTGCCGCGCGACAGGCGGAGCTCATCGACCGCCCCCGGGAGCGGATGGCCCCACAGCCCATCGCGGCCCACCGAAAAGTACGATTCCTCGCCTTCCGGCAACGCCTCAAGGCGTGCCTTGCGCGGCCCCTCTTGAACGCTTCCGTTGACGTAATGCGCCAGGCGGTCGCTCCGGGCGTCGTAAACAAAGGCCAGGTGAATCCATTCTTCCGACTCGCCGGATAGAAGTTCCGCGTCGGTGGGAATCGCCAATTCGGTTCCCGACGGTTGGTTGACAAGGGTAAATCCGTCACCGCCGGGATTCAACGATAGACGGGTGATCGCATCGTTCTCACCGCGGGGGCCAGAGCCGATTTCGAGCACGACCCCGGCTTCCTCACCAGAACCGCGGGGTTGGTACCAGAATTCGATCGTCCAATCGAAATCACCCAGGTTCAAATCACAGGTGGTCGGGTTTACAAAGAGCACCTCCTTGCGAAGATGGCCGTCACCGCCCGCCATCAGAGCGGTGAAATGGGCGGTCTTCCAGGAAAGAGGATCGACCGCCCGATCGGCCGATCGTTCGACCGGAACCAACCCATAGAGAGTGGCCTCCTCAGGCAGTTTCGAGAGATCGAGCGGGCCTTCCTGGCCGGTTGCGCGGCGAAACCCTTCCTCCATCCGCCTCAACGCTTCGTCGATCGACGGTTGGTCCTCGATACTCAGGGCATTACCGAATCTGCCGGACACCAGTTTCCCTCCCAATCCCAGGATGAGCGGAGCATTCAACCCATCGACTGCATCCAGGGTATGGCTGGCATACATGCCCAAGGTTTCGTCGAAACCCCAAAGCGCAATGGTTTCAGATTCAGCGTTGACCGCGGGCAAAAAGGCAAACGACGCAACCGCAAC
>QNAI01000295.1 GCA_003641745.1 Verrucomicrobiota bacterium
CCATGGTCCGTGATCGTCTTCAGGAGCGGTCGACTGTCCGCCCCGGAATCGAAGACGACGGCCACGGAGGTTGCCGGATCCCAGACCACATAGGCGTTCACCGCCATGTCATGGAAAGGCGTGTTTGCCATGTCGAAACCGTCAAAGGCATCCGGCTGATCGGGATACCAGGTCTTGTTCGCGCAGACGACAAGCGCATCGGCGCCCAATCCGAGCACGGGTGCGACCTTTCGCAGGGGGGCCTCCAGCGCCTCGCCGCGAAGCAATGCGGCCAACTCGGTTTTCGAAACACCGGATTCCCGGCAGAGCTCGTCTTCCGAAATCCCGCGTCCCCGCATGACCTTGCCGACAATGTCCTCGGAGTAATCTTCAAGAGGTATCATGCCGGCGGTTTTCACTTTCTCAGCGTCCGGGGTCAAAGCAAAACGGATTTCCGGTGCCGGAGTTGTAACCAAATGGTTACCTGGCGGCCACGCCGGCGCCCTATTGCGAAGGTTCAGGTCGAAAGCGTCCCTCCTCGGTGTGAAAAACCCGCCAGGCCCCTTTCCTTCCCGACTCCGGGATTTTCGTTCCCGAGGCGATGATCTGCGTATCCAATTCCAGGTGACACCAGAACCGCTCCCTTCTCTCGGAATCGAGTTCACCCAGAACATCATCGGCCAGAACAATCGGCGCCACGCCGCTTCGCTTGCGGATCGTTTCCAATTGGGCGAATCGAAGCGCGAGAACAAGACCGCGTTGCTGTCCCTCGGAAGCAAATTCCTGCGCATCGCGATCCTCGAGCAGGAGTCGGAAATCATCGCGGTGGGGGCCCTTCTGGGTCGACCTAAGCTGGCGATCCCGAAGTCGGCCGGATCGGTAGACCTCGAGCCAGTTCTTCGCTCCGTCCGCACTGACATCGGGACGGTATTGAAACCCCGGTTTTTCGCTTCCACCGGTAAGGCCCGTATAAAAAGCGCAAAGCGACGCATCGAGCGCGGTCATCAACGCCGAACGGGACTGCAAAATCCTGTACGCCAAGGGTGCCATGACCTGTTCAAAAGCGTCCAATTGTCCATCCCCCGCCTCCTGCTTGAGCAGGGCATTTCGATCCCGGAGGCTGCGGTGATAGCGCATCAGGCAGGTGAAGTATTCCGGATCCAGGCTGGAGAGGAAGAGATCGATAAGGCGTCGGCGAAGCGCCGGTCCGCCCCGGATCAACTGAATGTCTTCAGAAGCGAATACCACGGTGGGAAACTGTCCGATCACATCACCCAATCTGCGAACCGGCACCCCGTCCACTTCTACGCTCCGGCCATTGGGGCGCAACCGGACCGTCAACTGCGTGGCACCACTTCGTTCGTGCTCCATCTCATAGGCCATGGCGGCTTCATCGTTTCCGTGCCGGATCAGCGATCGCTGGTCACTGGTCCTGAAGGCTCGCATGGCGGTGATGAAGCCGATCGCCTCCAACAAGTTGCTCTTCCCCTGTCCGTTCAATCCGAGCAGGAAGGTAGGGCCGGGTTCAAACTCCAGGTTGATCTCCTCAATATTCCGGAAATTCCGGAGGCCGATGCGTTGAAGGAGCATCGGCCTCAGTTCTCGGGGTTCACCACGCGGATCACCCTAGGTGCCACCTGTTCGATCGAGACGGTCACCATGGCCTCAAGCAGACCCTCCCACTCATCCGTTGTCGTTTCCCAGCCCGAACTGATCCTGAGGGTGCGCCTGGCCTCCTCAGCCCGCAGCCCCATCGCAGCAAGGACATGGGACGGAGCGTCCGTTCCGCTCGCACACGCCGATCCGGTGGACACTTCAAAACCGAGGCGATCGAGCTTTCGCACCCAGCGCATATTATCCCCAACCGGCATCAACGCCGAGACGGTGTTCCAAAGGCGCTCGCCTTCCCGCCCGAGAATCCGGGTCCCGGGGATCCTCTTCAGGATCGCTTTCTCGAAGACTCGTTTCATTTCGATACGCTCAGCGATTTCCGCCGCAAAAGACTCCTCCCGATGAATCAGAAGTGCGATCATCGCCTCGATGGAAGGGTAATTTTCGGTGCCCGCCCGATGGCCCATTTCCTGTTCGCCCCCGCAGATCCAGGAAAACAATTCACCATCGGCGGGAATCCGCACAAACCCGACGCCCTTTGGCCCACCGTATTTGTGGGCGCCACCAACCAGATAATCCGCGCCACGAAGGGGTTCCATGGCCAACTTGCCGATCCACTGGGTCACGTCACAGAGCAGGCGGGCACCGGCATCCCGACACAGAGAAGCGATCCGCTCGATCGGCGCCAGCACTCCGGTTTCGTTGTTTGCCGCCATGACGCATACCAACCGGACCCGCCGCTCGGTCAAGACGAGCGAGAGATGGCCCTCGTCAAGTCGACCGGATGCATCAACCCGCAGGCTGACCGTTCGCTCGCCCCAATGACGTCGGGCCGCCTCCAGTACCGAGGGGTGTTCGGTGGGGGAAACCGCAATACATTCACCCTCGGAATTTTGCGCCGCCAATAATGCGATAACGGCATTATTGGCTTCGGTGGCTCCCGACGTGAACACGATCTGATCGGGTCGCGAACCCAGTACACCGGCCAATCGCTCGCGAGCGCTCTCAAAACGCGCGTGAACACGGGCCGCCGAACGGTAGGGACCGCCCGGATTCTGCCAGGCGTGGTCGGATGCCAGCAGCCAGGCCTCCCGGGCCACCAGATGGAGAGGGGTAGTCGCATTATGGTCGAAATAAGGCATTTGGATTTCGGATTGGGGATTGGGGACTGCGGATTGGGGATTTCGGACTGCGGATTGGGGATTGGGGACGGGAGGCTCTGCTCGACCTTGGTGCGAACGGGGGGTCATTGCTCGACATCTTGCATACCAATGCGAGATGTGAGCTTTGACCCCTTCTGACGGTGGGACCGGACATGGACGGTGGGCTACAGACGGTAGGACTTGGGATTTCGGATTGGGGATTGCGGACTGCGGATTGGGGATTGCGGACTGCGGATTGGGAACCGGGTCATTGCTCGACATTGGTGCGGACGGGGGGTCATTGCTCGACATCTTGCATGCCAATGCGAGATGTGAGCTTTGACCCCTTTTTTTTGGGGACGGACCCCTTCGGCTGTGGGCAGAATCCATGAATAACGGAAACGCTGCAAACCTGGATATGGATTCCGGTTCGACATTCGCACTCAGCGGACCAGCCTCAGTGCCTGCCCATGGATTTCGAACAAAGTCTGCAACAGACCCTGACCATATTCACCCGCCTCGAGGAAATCCGCTCCGAGATCGATGCGGCCGGTGACCTGATCCTGAAGACCCTTCAACGAGGGAACAAGATCATCACCTGCGGCAATGGAGGCAGTGCGGCCGAAGCTCAGCACCTGATGACCGAGCTGGTCGGGCGCTATAAAGGAAACCGGATCTCCCTTCCGGCTGTCGCCCTGACCAGTGACGGCACCCTGATGTCCTGCATCGGCAACGATTATGGCTGGGACCAGGTTTTTGTCCGCCAATTGGAAGGCCTTGCCCGACCCGGAGATCTGCTGGTCTGCTTGAGCTCGAGCGGCCAATCGGATGACCTGGTGGCGGTGCTTGAAGCCGCACGGGACAAGGGAATCGAGAGCCTGTCGCTACTCGGTAAGGGGGGCGGTGCCTGCAAGGGCCTCGCCACGGTCGATGTCATCATTCCATCCGATCAGACCGCACCGGTTCAGGAAGCCCACCTCTTTCTGATCCACCATTTCTGCGAGCGGATCGAGGAAGCATTTCCGGCCGACCCCAAAATGTAGGAGAAGTCCGCCATGAACCTGTCGAATGGCTTTACACCGAGATCTCCCAAAAACCAAATGTAGGAGATGCTTTACGCCTCGATCAGTTTTCCCATCGAGGGATAAACCCTCTCCTACCCAACCCGTCAAAACAGTCGAGCTGGTGCGTTGGAGATCTGTTCAGTTACCCGGAATCTCATCCCGATACGTCTCCCATCCCTCAACCAGGGCATCGACCACCGTGCTCCCGACCTTGTGGGCCGCCTCCAGAGCCGGGATATACGCTGAATATCCGCCGAGTTTCTCCCCGCTCAGGCTTTCGGCAGCCGTGCCCCCCGGCCACTGCATATCGAAATTGCTGGCCGTCCGAAGGACAAGCACGCGATCCAGATCGACCTTGCCCGCTTTGGCCAGAAAGGTCAGCGACTGCAGAGTCCCCGTATCCTCCATCGCAGTGGTCACATACCGTCCCTGCCCTGCTGTGTGGTAGTCCACCCAGTCATTGGCCCACCGATTGAGCCTCTTTCCGTGCCAATAGGTCATGGCCGCTAGATTGTCCCCCTTGAGTACAAACGGCGGTTTCTGTCCGTTCGGAAAACCCTTGTAATAGCCGCGGCGAATCTGCATGGCCTCGGTGTCGGCCAGCTCGATATCCTCTGTCAGTTGAAAGGCCCAGTCCACCAGTCCGGCATTCAGGTGATAGGCCTCACCCGCATCGTTCGCGCCGAGGGGTTGTTCATAGGGCGTCGATTTTCGCAACGGGACGTAACCGGTCGGCCAGTTGTCGGGAATCTCCCGGGCATCGATCTCGTGCGCCAGATCGCCGTCGACCACCCACTCGGCCCAAGCCGCACTGCCGAGCGATGCGTCGTTCGCATCGATACCCGCGATTCCTGCCACCAGCCAATAGGCCTTCGTCAGGTCGAATCGGGGGTCGAGCCCCAAGGCCATGACGGATGCCGCGGCCCGAGCCGTGCCCACGCCGGTGACCGTCCCGATCACTCCCTCATCATTCGCCCGCACATGGTGAAAACTGTGCGGCATGGGGTAAACCGTATCGAGACCCTCACGTTCGACCCAGAACTGAAACTCACCCGGAGCATCTCCGCTGTCTTCTCCCTGCTCGAACATGGCCAGGACGACGACCTTGACAGGAAGGGGATCGACCATGGCAACGCTCTGCGCACTCGCGAAACACGAGAAACTCGATACAGAGATCAGAAGGATGCGGAAGGGGTTCAAGCGATAGCTCACAGCAAGCACCCTGCAGTTTGTCTGCCCTTCGCCAATCCTTGAATCGCCGTTCCCCAAGCGATCCGATGGGGTCATCGCTGAATGGCACTAAGGGGCCGTAACGAAATAAGTTATCAAAGATGCGCAGGATTTTCGGGGAGCAACAAGGCGGGTTCGGGCGAATATAGCGGGCTATTTGAGCCGGAATCCAACACCGTTGCCCGCCGAAAA
>QNAI01000296.1 GCA_003641745.1 Verrucomicrobiota bacterium
CCGTCCGCTCCGGTCGTGGTCATCAAACTGGCCGTGCCGTTAAGGGCAACCTGGAGGCCTTCCAGGCCAAGTTCACCCTCGTCCTGGACCTTGTTGCCATTGAGATCGTTGAACACGATGCCGCCGATGGTGGCCTTGCCGCCACCGGTGCCTTCGTCCATCCAGCCGAAATGCGCGTTGTCAACGACCTGGTCAACGGTGTCGATCTTGATCGTAAGCTCGGTGCCGGTGGTTGATACAAATCCATCAACAGCCGAACAGGTCGCCACGTAGCTACCGACAACAAGTTCATTGAACCAGTAGGCGCCAGAGGAATCGGACATCGCCGTCGCGGTGGCGTCACCGCTCAAGTCGACCTGGATACCTTCGATACCGGGCTCACCCTCGTCCATGACCTTGTTACCGTTCAAGTCGTTGAATACGACACCCTTGATGGTGGCCTTGCCGCCACCGGTGCCCTCATCCATCCAACCAAAAGCAGCACTGTTGAAGACCTCATCGTCAGTGGTCAGGATGACATCAATCGATTCGCCAGTGGTGGCAACCCAGCCCTCAGGACCGATGCTGGTCACCTTGTAGGAGCCCGCTGTCAACTCGAGGAAGGCAAAGCTGCCGTCAGCCGCGGTGACCATCGTCGCGGTGGCGTCACCGACCAGGTCAACCGTGAGGCCTTCGATACCGGGCTCATCCTCGGTCTTCTTGCCGTCACCATTGAGGTCATTCCATACAACACCCTTGATGACAGCCGAGCCGCCGCCGGTGCCTTCGTCCATCCAACCGAGGTGCGCGTTGTCCACGACCTGGTCGGCGGTTTCGATCTTGACCATGAGCACGGGGCCGGTGGTGGGAACAAACCCATCAGGACCGGTGCTGGTCACTTCGTAGCTACCCATAACCAGTTCGGCAAAGGCATAGGCGCCGGTGGTGTCGGACATCACCGAAGCAGTGGCGTCACCGCTCAGATCGACCGCGATACCACTCAGACCGGGCTCGCCCTCGTCCATGACCTTGTTACCGTTGAGATCGTTGAACACAAAACCACCGATGGAAGCCTTGCCGCCACCGCCGGAATCCTTCATGCAACCGAAATTGGCGGCCAGGAAGGACGAAACCGTGCCGTCCTCGGCTACCAGGATCACGTAGATCCTCGGGGAAGTGGTGGGAACCATGCCCTCGGTGGGCTTCTTGACAACCATGTAGAAGCCGGAGGCAAGGTCGTCGAAGCTGTAGGTACCGTCGGCGGCGGACATCGTAGTCGCCGCTTCCATGCCCTCGGCCGAAAGCTCGAGCATGGCGCCTTCGACGCCCGCTTCGCCCTCGTCCATGATGCCGTCACCGTTTTCGTCATTCCAGACCATGCCGCCGATGGAACCCAGACCGCTGCCGGTCCCGGTGTCCAGGCGGGCCACGAACCCAATGGAGGTTCCTTCGGCGACGCCGAAGTGCGTCTCGCGCAGAAGGCTTTCTTCACCCGGGGTCCACTGGCCGTCATCGTTGTCGAATTCGAAATTGATGGCGGCGCCGTTGCCGGTTTCGTTGTTGTCGGGGTTCAGAACCGTGACGCCTTCAGGCAACAGGCTCATGAACGTGAGGGTCACGCCCTCCTCGAAAGTATTTTCGCCCATGTTCTCGACACTGAGGTCGACGATGAGCATACCGTTTTCCTGGTCATACCGGATATTCCGGCCACGGATGGCGAAAGGCCCTTCGATCGGGTCTTCCGGATCACCGTTCTTGCTCGAGATGAACTCGAAATTGACATTATCATCGACCGAATCGACGTGGAAAACGCCCGTCGTCGAATCGTTGCTGCCGGTGGGAGCCTGCGTGGGCAGGTCCTCGGAACAGCCGGCCAGACCCAGGCCCAGAATCGCCAGGGCGAGGATCACCAACCTGAATGTCGTCCCTCCGGGGACACGACTGATTTTCTGTGACATATCAAATACTCCTTGTTGTAAAACCATGGGCGCCCTGGCGCGGTCATCGAACATTGCGCGATGTCGCGCCGGGGCCTGTTATTTCAATTACTTAACCGGCACTTCGACCAGCGTGTTGAGAACGATCACACCGGTAATCATACCGTCGTCACCGTAAACGACTTCCTGCACGAAGCCCTTGATCCGGTCACGTTTGCCGTTCCACCAATGGGGTTTTTTGCAAGCAACCACCACGGCGTCGTTTGCGTCCAGATCGCGGGTCGCATCGACCCGGGCCCTGATTCCAACGTCGATATCCTTGGGATCCTTATGATCCTTGTCGTGGCCATAGACCTTGGTGCCCATGATCTCGATGTAGCCTTCGGAGTTGTTAACGGCGGTCACGGGGCCGGCAAGGCGTCCCCAGCACTTGTTCTGGCGACAGTCGCCGTGATCGCCGTGATCGCCATGATCGCCGTGCTTGTCTCCATCGTCATCACCATCACCATCATCATCGTCATCACAGTCGCCGTCACACCGCTTCACCTTGAATTTTTCGGCGAACATGCGGTGGGGCTCTGCACGATATTCACCCTGGGCGTCCACGTAGTCCCCCACGCGGATTGAATCATCGACGGGCGGTACATCGCCGGCCTTGACACCGAAATTAGCCAGCAGGAAGTCGGAGACCGTGCCGTCCATCTCGACGAGAATAACAGCCATCTCGGGAGGCGTTGTTCCGATCATTCCGTCCTGAGGCATGCGGACCACCGTGTAGTAGCCGGCATCCTGGCCTTCGAAGAGGTAGGAACCGTCTTCCGCGGTCACCTCGGTGGCCAAAGGCGTAACGGTCGTGTCAGCACCGGCATGAAGGGTCATTGTGACTCCGCCGACACCGACTTCTTCGGGGTCGATCACGCCATCTTCATTTTCATCGTTCCAGACCATGCCACCGATGGATCCGCCACCCGGAGTCATGCCCACATCGATGCGGGCCACGAAACCGACGGAAACTCCGGAGGCAACATCGAACTGGACGCTGCGGGACTGGCTTTCTTCGCCCGGACCCCAGCTGCCGTCGTCACCGTCGAATTCGAACTTCACCAGGGCGCCAACGCCGTTCTGGTCGTTGTCCGAGTTGAGGATGGTTACATCGGCGGGAATAAACTGTACGAAGGTCAGGCCGACGGGCTCGGGAAAGGAATTTTCCGAGTCGTTGTAGACCGAAAGGTCAACCGTCAGGGCCCCCAGCTCGGAATCGTAGGCCAGGTTGCGACCTCGAACCAGGATGGAACCCTGATCCAGATCTTCCAAACCCTTGCCCAGTTCCGCGGCAAATTCGAATGCGACCTCGTCCTTGGAAATCTCTCCACGGACCATGGCGCTGAGTTGTTGGGAGAGCGTTTCCGGATTCGTAGGATCACTCTTATCAGAGCATCCGACAATCAGAAAGGCCGTCGCCAGCAACAGGAGTAAACTTCTCTTGTTAAGCATGGATACCTCCTCAGGTGCGGTGTTTTTAATCACCTTGGTTCAATTGTTGAACATGAATTGATTAATTTATTTTCAATGAGGAATCCCCCCTCACGGACACACATCTAGAGGATTAATATATACTAATTATATCCTCTTTTGTGGCCGCATTTTAAGACACTATAGTGCAATTGTCAACATTCGTTGCATATAATTATTGAGGCCCGGTCACAGTTTGGTTGTTTTTCGGGATTTAAATCTTTTCATAAAACCCATATGTAAAAATATAAATGATGATAACTGATATTGTTTTACAGGGATAAAAGATTTGAGCCGGGTACCTATACATGCCCGGCTCAAGCTCAGAATCCAAAAGAAACTATTTTATCAAAGTCATTTTGCGGGTGAACGAATCCCCTCCCGAGACTAACTGATAAAAATACATCCCGCTCGGCACACGGGAACCGGCCTGGTCGGTGCCGTCCCAGGTCACCAAATGGTCCCCGGGATTCCGGCTATCCCTGACCAGGGTTCTGATCCTGCGACCACTCAAATCGAACACCGCCAACTCCACCGGCCCTGCCTTTTCCACCGTGAATTTGATGCTCGTCACCGGATTAAACGGGTTCGGCTGATTCTGGCCCAGACGGAACAGTTTGACCGGCACCTCTTCCGTCAAGGGGGCCACCGGACTGTAGACGGCGATGGCGGCGTCGGCGTTGTTGCGCAATTGGGTCAGGTTGTTTCCAAATACCAGGGCGTAGGCCACCACGCCCTGGCCTCCGTTGGCTTCCAGGTTCATGACGGACGAGGCAAGGCCCGACCAGTCATCAGCAATCTTGCCCACCGGATGGGTCAGTGTGCCGGTCAGCAGGTCGAACTTGTTTGCGTCGGTGATCGCGCTGGTGGGAAACACGTAGAAAATATTGTTGACCACTGTAAGGTTCGCCGGAGTATCTCCCCCCAGCAGAACGATGCCATAGTAGTGGCCCAGCGGCTCGTACAGGTAGGTCATGTTACGGGCAAAATCGGTCCCGCCCATGTTGTTCGTCGAGTCCTCGCCGATATCAAAATCGCAATAGACTCCGGTGTACAAAGCGGGAACGGGCGCAGCGCTGTTGTTGGTCAGGCGGTATTCCAGGATCACGAAGCTGTTGAGACCGGAGGCTTCGTAGGCCATGGTCAGCTGTTCCACCACCAGGGGCAGCGGAGAAGCGTGCCCGCCGTCGGTGAAGACGGCCTGGAAAGTCTGGTCGCTGCCCACCGGCCCCAGGTCCCGTACCCGGCCGTTGGGATCCGGATCCGACACGATCCACTCGTAGTTTTCACTGCCCAGGCCGTTGTAGTCCCGGTTGCAGATATAGGCCGAGCTGGTTCCGGCCCAGAACGAGCTC
The DNA here is from genome assembly GCA_003641745.1 of Verrucomicrobiota bacterium. GTDB lineage: Bacteria > Verrucomicrobiota > Verrucomicrobiia > Opitutales > Opitutaceae > B12-G4. The sequence continues at coordinate 4,784 of QNAI01000296.1, forward strand.
ACGAACAGGTCGCTCGGGAAACCTCCCGGCCCCATGCCCTCACCCTGGCCCCCGCCCTGATCCATGTAGCCGATGATTCCCTGGTCCGTCACCGACAGATACACGTCACCGATTTCATGGGTACGGAAGTCCGGCAGACCAACCCTTCCGGTGATGTCGAAGGTCTTCTGGAAATAGAGATCGGCAGTTACCGTCAATAGAAGAGTGAACTCGTATCCCTGGGGCGCGGCCGGATCCACATCCAGGCTGAACGGACTGTTCAGGTTGTCCCCCAGGCCCCCGTTGGCCGGGATACTCGTAAAAGTACCGGCGCTTTGGACCACCGATACATAGGCGTTGGGTTTGACGGCAAGGGCGCCGGTCACCGCCGAGGCGGAAACCAGGGGATTGCCGTTCATCAGCTGGAAAGCAACTTCGCTGATCTCACCGGGATC
>QNAI01000297.1 GCA_003641745.1 Verrucomicrobiota bacterium
CCTGATCTTTTTCCACTGCTTCGTGTTTTGGCAGACCGCCCGTCGCATTCCACTCGATTCTTGATCCTGGGTAGCGCTTCCCCTCAACTTCTGCGCCAGAGTTCCGAGAGCCTGGCCGGACGGGTCAGTTATTACCAGTTGCCAGGATTTGGCCTGACCGAGGTTGAAGGGAACCAAAGTGATGACCTCTGGATGCGGGGCGGATTCCCCCGTTCGTTTCTTGCCCCAAATGATCCGGCCAGCGACCTGTGGCGTCAGGATTTTATCCTTACCTATCTCGAACGCGACTTGCCAGGCCTCGGCATAAATCTTCCGGCTGGTCTGCTGCGCCGCTTTTGGACCATGCTGGCCCACAGTCATGGCCAGGTGTTGAATAGCTCGCGTTTGGGTAGCGCTCTCGGGGTTGCCCACACCACCGCCCGTTCCTACCTGGATATCCTGCGGGATACGTTCATGGTCAAAACCTTGCCGCCCTATTTGGCCAACACAGGCAAGCGTCAGGTCAAATCACCAAAGGTGTACCTGAGTGATACCGGCTTGCTGCACTCACTATTGGGAATCCGGAATCTAGTGGAACTGACTTCCCACCCGATTGTCGGATCATCCTGGGAGGGGTTTGCCATGGAATCGGTCATTCGGGCCCTGGGGGCGGATGATCGGCAGTGTTTTTTTTGGGCCGTCCATACCGGAGCAGAAGTCGATCTCGTCATTCATGATGGGCCACAACTGCTGGGCTTCGAGTTCAAGAGAACTCTTTCGCCGAAGGTAACCCGATCAATGAAAACAGCTGTTGAGATACTGGGTCTTGAAGAACTGACGGTGGTCTATCCCGGGCGGGAAATGTTTCCCCTGGGGGACTCCATGGTGGCTAAGCCGTTGCAAATGTTCTCTGAGCACTATCCCGGATGATGGGGCGAGAGTGAGTGTGCTATTCGGATGGGGATTGCTCCAAGGGCACCCGTTAACCCATTGATCACCACGAGCTATGCCCACCAAAAATGACAGGCCCTTCGGCCTGCCCTGGTCACCGGGTCGGGCACGAAGATCTGCAGGCAAGGCATTAACACATAGATACTCGCGAAACGCGCCTGTGCCGATGAGCATCCATTATGCTCAATCTCATCCTACAATTTCTACTTTCCGTATTCCGGACTCGTCAAGCCCTGATCCTCGAGAACGCGGCGCTACGGCACCAGATCGATGTCCTTCAGCGCAATTCAGGCCGACCCAGAGTGTCACGCGAGATACGTGAGTTGATCCGGCAGATGTCGCAGGCCAATCCCCTGTGGGGCGCGCGCCGTTGAGCCTGCCGTGATGGGTATATCCAATCCGAGTCAATCCTCGGTGGCTTGCATCACCGCTACACCAGGAGGGCTGCCTAGTCACTTGGCCCCAGGGTCTTCAGGGTCAATCTGATGGGTCGGTCTGCCTCGCGCCACCTACGGGCAACCTGTCCCGAGACGACACTCCCCTACACACGATATGGACTACTCGGGGGCGAGTCCTACAAGATCGATGAGCCTGATTCGCAGGCTAGGATACTCGGAAGAATTAATGGAGGGACGGCATAAAAAACACCATTCCCATGTGATTTCCGGTATCAGGAACCGTTTCAATTGATAACGAGTGGTTGCAGCAACATTCCAAAAGGTGACCGATGACTTCCGGCATCGAAAGGTACAAGACATGAGTTTGATAACAGGATGCATGAAAAAGTTATTGGTCCTGGCCGTCGTAATGACCTGCATGGCCCTGCCGGCTCGGGCCGCCGACCTGCTGGTGGCCCCAGACGGCAGTGGACCCTACACGACTATCCAGGACGCCATCGACGCCGCGGGCAGTGGTGACTCCGTGGTCCTGATGGCCGGAACCTACAACGGCCTGGGCAATCGGAACCTGGAGAGCGACGGCAGCATCACCATCCGCAGGCAGAATCCGGATGATGAGGTCATCATCGACATCCTGGGCACCGTGTTCAACCCGGCCTTCGGCATGGTCATCTACGACGGGACATTGACCCTGGAAGGGATAACCATCAAGGGCAGCTACCATGCCGACTACAGCGCCATCGAACTGCGCGGCGGAATATTCATCGCCAACGACTGCCGTTTCGAGATCAACACGTCGGACCACGGCGGCGCCATCAGTTGCAACGGCGGCGACCGCATCGTCCTGACCGACTGCGTTCTGGCCAGGAACACGGCCAGCGTCGAGGGCGGGGCCATCTATTCCACATTATTCGGCGAGATCGTATTGACGAACTGCACCCTGTTCATGAACGACTGCAACAGCGGCAGCGCCGTTTACAGGGGGCAGGGGGACACCCTGATCATGGATGCGTGCATGGCTGTCTACGGACGGGGCAGTTACGCGTTTGCCGACTACTACGGCGGTGCCGTCACCGTCACCAACACCAACATCTGGGGCAACGAGGGGCCTGAATGGACGGGGCTCCCGGGAGCGGATGCGGGCACCGACGGCAACCTCAGTGTCGAGCCCCAAATGTGCGACCCCATGTCCAACGTCTACGCCCTGGCCGCCGGATCGCCCTGCGCGGTGAACGGCGTGGTCATGGGCGGCGCCGGCCAGGACCTGCTCTGGGATGTTCCCGTCTACGGTCTGATGTCCATCGGCTTGGGGATGTTCCCCACCATCCAGGCGGCCCTCGACAACGTGCCCGGGCAGGCCTCCATTGTGCTGTTTGCGGGCACCTACAGTGGACCTGGCAACGTCGAGCTCGACTTCCAGGGCAAGGAGATCGAACTGGCGGGCGCCCCGGCGAGCCACGTGGCCATCGACGCCACGAGCTGGGATGGCGAGCATAAGCGGGCCATCTGGTTGCGGGGCGGTGAGCCGGTGGGCACGACGATCCATGACCTCATCATCCGCAACGGCATCACCTTCGGCAGAGGTGCCGGGGTCTTTGTTTCCGGCGGCTCTTCGGTGACGCTGCGCAACATCGACTTCCAGAACAACCTTTCCAACTCAGCCGGTGGGGCCGTGGCCGCAACCGACAATCCGGGAGGGGAGGTGGTCATCGATGCCTGCACGTTCAGCGGCAATGGTGCGGAGTATGACGTCTTTGCCTCTTCCGGTACCCTTTGGATTGGCAACGTCGATTTCGGCACGGGCAGCCGCGGCAGCGTGAACCTGAATTCGAGCGTACTTGAAGCGACGTTCAGCAACGTCTCGGTGGAGGGTTGTGAGGGGGTGTACGCCATCACAGGGGGCAGGCCGCTCCGCTTCGAGAACTGCACGTTGGTGAATTCCAGCGACAACGGACACACCATCATCATGTCCTCCTGGGACGTCAGATTCACGAACTGCACCCTGCGCAGTGACGGTGTGGCCAACACCGATATCATCTACGCCACCTCTTCGCGGGTGAACTTCGAGGACTGCACCTTCGAGGGCCTGGGCGGGGCGGAGACCAACGTCGTGGCCATGACGGGCGACCTTTCCCAGCTGGGGTTCCTGCGCACCACGTTCACGAACCTGCGTTCGGACGGGGTGCGTGGGACGATCGATTTGACCCGGGAATCCGCCGTCTCTCTGGACAATTGCACCTTCCAGCAGACGGCCACCGGGGTTATCGGTACAGGTTCCGGCGGCGTATCCCTGTTCATCAGTGACTGCAATTTCATCGCGGTCGATACGCCGGTGAAGGTCGTCGGCGAGATCCTCGACCAGGTCACCATCACGAACACCGAATTCACCGCCTGCGGCCAGGGCGTTGAGCTGACCGACTACCCCAGCGTCACCATCACCGGCTGCGGCTTCCGCGGGACCGGCCCGGGCGTTCCCCTCGTAACCACGAACTCGATCGTCTCGGTGACCGATTGCGAGTTCCACGACGCCAATGTCACCTACCTGGCCGGGCGTCCGGAAGCCGGTGGCATCGGTTGCGTCGGGGGCGAGGTGACGGTCGCGGGCAGCGAGTTCCTGCGTAACGACTGCCAGGTGGGGCCCGGCGGCATAAGAATGAATGACGGCAGCCTCGTGATCACCGACTGCCTGTTCGCGGACAACAACAACCTCGATTTAAATGGCAGCCTCACCGAGGGCGGCGCCATCTTCTGCTTGTTCTCGCCCCTATTCAGCATGACGGACAGCAGGTTGGAACGGAACACGGCGTTTGAAGCGGGAGCGGCATGGCTCACGGCCGAGTCCATCACCCTGGACAATTGCGAGATCGTGGACAACAGGGGCACCTACTTCCTGGGCGGCCTCCTCCTTCAGCCTTACGCCACGACCGGCACGTTGAACATGACCGGGTGCCTCGTGGCCAACAACACCGCCCCCAGTGGTGTCGGCAACGAGATCAGAAACAGCCCCGGGGGTTGGATCAACGGTTGCACCTTTGTCGGCAACGGCGGTTCGCCTGGAGCGGCACAGTTGTGGCTCAATGGGAGCGGAACCATGAACCTCCAGTCCTCCATCATCGCCTATGGGAACGGGGGCGAGGGCCTGGACGTCGACGATCCCCAGTGGTTGACCCTGACCGTGACCTGCACCGACATCTTTGGCAACCCGGGCGGCGATTGGGTCGGCAACCTGGCGCCCTTCGCCGGTCTTGGTGGCAACATCGAGGCAAAGCCCTGGTTCTGCGATGCGGACGCCGGGGACTACCACCTGGCTGCCGACTCGCCCTGCGTCGACACCGAGAACATCTGCGGTGTGACCATGGGTGCGTACGCGGTGGGCTGCGGCGGGGTGTCGGCGGTTCCGGACGCCCCCGCCATCCAGCGTGTCTCCCTGGGCCAGAGCCACCCCAACCCCTTCAATCCGTCCACCCGGATCCGGTTCGAGTTGCCCCGGGAGACGGACGTCACCCTGCGCATCTACGATGTGGCCGGCAAACTGGTCCGCGAACTCGTGAAGGCGGAACTGTACCCGCTCGGTGTGCACGAGGTGGTTTGGAACGGTCGAGACGATGCCGGTCGCGACCAGGCGACGGGGACATACCTGTACCGACTCGAGGCCGGGGGGATTGCCCTGGTGAAGAAGATGGCCCTGGTGCGGTAGGACCCCGGGCCGCAGGGAAACAATACCGGGCATCTTTTAGGAGAACCGATTCGGTTCTCGAAACCATATCAAACAGCATTAACGCCGCATGGCGCGCCTCTGGCACTGCCAGTGACGCGCTGCGCATCTGAGTAGGTGAAGCCAATGTTACCAGTGGATTTTTCTGCGAG
>QNAI01000298.1 GCA_003641745.1 Verrucomicrobiota bacterium
CCGATCCGCCCCCGACCGCAACAACCACGCGAACATCCAAGTCGACCAGCCGACCGATCTGTTCTTCGAGGCGCTGCAGGGTCGGATTCGGTTCCACGTCATCGATCATGACCAATCGCTCCGGTGCCAATCGATCGATCAGGTCCTTGACCGCCGGACGCCGCCGGCCACCGGCAGTCGTAACCAGGAGCAGGCTACCCGCGTCGGGAAGCATCTCCTCCACCGTGCGGAGACAACCGCTTCCAAAGCGGATTTCCACCGGGTTCTGGAATTTCCAATGCGACATCACGGATGCAAAGGGTTCAGTCGACGGCTCCCAGCGTTCGCATGAACCCCTCCTTGTTTTCCAGCGGGGTCGTGGTCGGGCGGCCGAGATCAGAGCGAGCTCCTTTTCGCACCCGGATTTCCAGCATAACCGGTCCATCTGTTTCCCGTAGACGCGCCATCGCCGCCCGCAGGGACGCTTCATCCTCCACGCACTCCAGGCAGGTGTAGCCACAGGCCTCGGCGATTCGGCCCAGAGCAATATCAAACCCGACCGTGGGCTGTCCGCCCACCGAATCGTGGCAGCCGTTGTTGATGACGATATGCTTGAAGTTGGCTGGGGCCACGCCCCCGAGCACGGCAATCGACCCGAGGTGCATGAGCACCGATCCGTCTCCATCAAAACAATACACCGATCGATCCGGAACCTGAGCGGCGACCCCGAAGGCGATCGACGAGGCGTGCCCCATCGAGCCGACGGTCAGAAAGTCCAGACCCGGCGGTTGACCTTGATTCTTTCGGATTTCGAAGAGCTCGCGCGAAATCATGCCGGTGGTCGAAACGACCATGGCCCGGGGCTCAATCTCATCCACCAGGCACTCGATCGCCCGCTCCCGCGACAATGAGAGACTCTCCTGTCCGGTCGACTCGAGCTTGCAGGGCGAGAAAGTCCCTTTGCGCACGACCAGGGCGACCGGGGCTGAACGATCGCGAGCCGTTGCCACCGCCCATGCCAAATCGCTTTCCGCCACTTGCGGATCATCCGAAAGAAGGCGGTGCGGAATCTCCATGCACTCAAGCAACTGGAGGGTCACCCTGCCCTGCTTGACATGCTGCGGTTCGTCCCTGACGCCCGGCTCCCCCCGCCACCCGACCAGGAGCAGCATTGGGATCGAGTACACATCCGGATCGGCCAACGACAACAATGGATTGACCACATTACCCAGACCCGAGTTCTGCATATAAACCAGTCCAAGCCCCCCGGTGGCCAGGTGATGGCCCGCCGCGATGCCCACAGCGGCACCTTCGTTGGCCGTAATCACGTGGTCAGGACCCGAGGTGTGGGTGGTCACATAGGCACAGAAATCCTTGAGCAGTGAATCCGGCACGCCAGAGAAAACGCCGACTCCCTTTTCCTTGAGGGAATTGAATACAGCGGATGGATCGATCATTCGGAAGCCGTGCCCGGAATGAGATCAAGAATCTCCTTGATCGTGAGGAGTTCACTATCGCACTCGAGGGACCGCTCGTGCTCTAGAATCGACTGTGCCGTCCGCATCATGGTCGGGTAGGCGCTGCGCAGGAGATGATTGGCATAAATCACTATGCTGACCCCCTTTGCGGCGAGCTCTGTCTCCACCACGTGGTTATAACTCGAAGGCACCACGATCAGTGGGACCCGCCGATTGAATTCTGAGAAGGCCTCGCAAAAACGGTAGATTTCGTCCGGATCCTTGCTTCGACTATGGATCATGATCCCGTCAGCGCCCGCCTCGATATAAGCACCAGCCCGGGTGACCGCGTCTTCGTGGCCCAGGCCAAGGATCAGGCTCTCGATCCGAGCAACAATCATAAAGTCATCTGTCACCTGGGCTTTCTTGCCGGCGGCAATTTTTTCGCAGAATTCCGCAATATTGGCCTGCTGCTGGGGCACGTCGGTTCCGAGCAGGGAATTCCGCTTCAAGCCGATCTTGTCCTCGATGATGGCCGCAGAGATTCCGAAACGCTCGAGTGTCCGGACGGTGAAAGCAAAATGCTCGGGACGCCCACCCGTATCGCCATCGTAAATGATCGGCTTGGTGGTCACCTCGACGATATCGTTGAGCGTCTGCATCCGCGAGGTCACGTCAACCGCTTCGATGTCCGGTTTACCCTTGGCCGTCGAGTCGGTCAGGCTCGAGAGCCACATGCCGTCAAACTCCTTCACGGTCGAGCCTTCGACCACGCGGGCATTTTCCACGATCAATCCGGTCAACCCGTTATGAGCCTCGAGGAACCTCAGGTATGGCTTGGCGCCCAGCAGTCGCCTGAGCCGACCCAGTCGCATGCCGGGAGTGGTGCCCTGCTGCTTGACTGCCTTGATCAATTGCGTGGAGGAAACGCCTTTGGTGTAGGGTACCTCCACCAGTTCGCCCCCCCATTCGGCGAGAGCAGCAATAACCCGACTCCGGGTCTTTCTCTGTACCCCCTCTTTCCAATCGTCACCGTGAACCACGATGTCCGGCTTATAGGTTCGAAGGTTCGGCACGTAGTCCAGTGTTTCCTGGGGAACGACCCGGTCGAGGCCCTTGATGGCCTCGATCACCTCGCAGCGCTGATCGAATGTCATATAGGGCAAACGTTTGTAGGAAGCGATCGCCTGGTCGGTCAGAAGGCCCACAGTCACACTCCCGTGAGAAGCCGCGACACGGAGGATGTTCAGATGCCCCGGATGGATGAGGTCCGCGCTCATCCCGACATAAACGGTTTTCGCGGCAGATGGATTTTTAGATGTCATTCGATTTGCCCCGTTGATCTCACGATCGGGATTCAAGGTCGAGTGTTTCCAGAATTATCCCCGCTCCGACCTCACCGCTGCAGCCGAGGTTATAGACCGTCTCCTCCCGAACCCGACGGATCCGATTCGCCCAATCATCCACTTCTCCGATCAGGTCCGAAACAACGGTCGGTAACGTCTCGATGGCGTCGAGACTCACAACCTGTCCGATCTCTTCCCGGATATCCACTTCGAGGAGAGGGCAATCCACCTGTTCCCAAGCCGGATTGTGGATTTTCGGTGGGGTATCTATGAAGATAACCGGCCGCAAACGCGCAAACGCATATTCGAGAGGAGCCCCGGACCATTCGCTGATCATGATATCCGCGGCGAGCAGGGATTCGGTCGTATTGATATGGGGATCAAACTGGAACCGGGCCGTTGGGCCATATTCTGCCAGAAGACGATCGGGCAATCCGGGATCCTGACGGCGGGTCATGGGGTGCAAGCGAATCGTCACCGTGAAGGGTCCATTCAGCAGGGATCTGATCACGCGATCGAGACAATGCATCACGATCGAACATTCGCCCCACGAAGGAGCCACCAATACATTGAGTTCTTCCGAGCCGCCGTCGGCGCTCTCAGCCTGGGCGGAAATGTCGTCGATCAGCGTATCCAGGCGACCATATCCGTGGGGCACGAGGCGCTTGGCCTTCAACCCATAGGCTTCTTCCGTCTTCCGGATCTCCTCTTGGTGGTGGGGCCCAACGCAGAGGATCGTATCGTAAGCGTCAAAGGCATGCTCCCGGTAGACGCGATGGGTGCTGGCAATGGAGTGGAAAATATAGAAATAATGGACCGGATGAACCGAGCGCTTCAGATGAAAGGTCTGAAGATCACTCAGGGTCATGACAAAGGCTTCCGTATCAATTGATTTGAATAGAGCCGTCCGAGCCGATCCGAACCCCACAAAGAAGGAATCCGGCTGATCCAGAACGCCGTCGGCGGCATCCGATGTGATCTTGAGGACACGCTCTCCGGAAGTTTCCAGGGCGCGACAGACCGGCCCCAGGAAGGCCCAGTCCGCTTCCGTTTCCGCGTAAAACACGATCCTGCGGTGGCTCTTTGGTGTAGCGTTGAAGGCCCGTAACCCGGCCCAACCTCTTTTACCAAGACGCCAACCTGCAAACAAGCGACCGAAGAAGCCGGATGGCACTGGCAATTGTTTCGATCCCATGAACCGAGAAATGTCTCGAACCGACGGGCAGAGTCAACAGCCGGTCTCGTGGCTGCCCGGGAACACCCCGAAATTCAAAGAATGGGTGACACCATGCCGCCATTTCCCCTCGTTCAATCGGGTGAGTGAAAACCAAAGGCCCGGGAGAGACGAGCTAAGGAGCTGAAGATCCAAGCCCTGAGAAAGAGAATACGCGGAATATTGACTCCAACCCGAAAGCATGCGCGGATCGACCCCACCCCCACACCACCTTGAAACTCATCATCCAGATCCCCTGCTTCAACGAAGCAAAGACCCTGCCGGAAACGGTGACCGCACTACCACGCACGGTGCCCGGCATCGATACGATCGAGGTGTTGATCATCGATGACGGAAGCACCGATGCCACGTCCAAGGTGGCCCTGAAAGCCGGAGTTGATCACGTGCTGCGCCTGCCCCGCAACCAGGGTCTGGCCCGCGCCTTCGCCGCCGGGATCGAACAGGCCCTGCGGCTCGGGGCCGACATAATCGTCAATACGGACGCGGACAACCAATACTGCGCCGACGATATACCCGCCCTGATCGCGCCGATCCTGGCCGGCGAGGCCGATTTTGTAATCGGCGAGCGGCCGATTGAATCCATTCAGCATTTCAGTCTACTCAAAAAGTTACTCCAACGGATCGGCAGTGCCACCGTTCGCCTCTTCAGCCGGACGGATGTCAGGGACGCACCGAGTGGTTTTCGCGCTTTCTCCCGGCGGGCCGCCGCCCGGCTGAATGTTTTCAACGAGTACACCTACACCTTGGAAACCATCATCCAGGCCGGCCAGAAACACATGGCCGTCACATCCGTCCCCGTCCGGGTCAACCAACCCACCCGGGAGTCGCGACTGGTCCGCAGCATTCCCGACTACGTGCGTCGGTCCGTGGCCACCATTCTGCGGGTCTTTATCATCTACCGCCCCCTGCGGTTCTTCGCCACTATGGCCGCCGTCACTTTTATCCCCGGCTTCCTTCTCGGCCTCAGGTTCGTCCATTTTTTCACCCTCGGACAGGGCGACGGCAAGATCCAGTCCCTGATCCTGGCCACCCTGCTCATGGGCCTGGCCGCCCTCCTGCTCGTCATCGGCATCGTGACCGACCTGATCGCGGTCAACCGACAACTCCTCGAACGGATCAATACCCGCTTGCACGAGATCGAGGAG
>QNAI01000299.1 GCA_003641745.1 Verrucomicrobiota bacterium
GATTATGCCAATCGCGCCCTATTTGCAGCCGAAGTCCTGTTCCCATCCGACTGGCCCGAGGGCAACTACATCATCCTGGATGGCGCCCAATACGCCGACCAGATTATCTTTGATTACCTCGTTCCCTGCACCGACATGGAATACATGAGGATGTATGAGACCGACACCCTCTTTCCCTGGGATACCCCGCTTTCCCGGGCCGCCCTGATCGACACCCTCAATACCGGTCGTTATGGTATCCTGGATCATATCGGTTATGGTTACTATTTCAACATGTCCGTCGGCGACGCGTACTTCACGACCACCGATGCGGACGAGCTCACCAATGGACCCAACTTTTTCATGCTCTACGACCTGACAAGTGGTACCGGGGCGTTCGACCATTCCTGTCTGCTGGAACATTTTATTCAAAATCCCAACGGCGGGTCCATATGTTCGATCGGATTTGTGCGGGCGACCTTCCCCAACAACGCTAACAACTACCAGCAGGAATTCTTCAGGCTGCTGCTCTGCACCGACGAAATGCGTGTCGGCAAGCTATTGGCCCTCAGTAGGTTGCCTTTTGTTGGGCTGACGGACGCCAATTACGTGGACAGGTGGACATTCCTGAACTACACCCTTCTGGGTGATCCCACCCTTCCTGTCTGGACCGGCAATCCTGCCGTGACCGCCCTTGCGGGACCTTCCGGTTTGGACCTGGGTCCCCAGATCCTGAGCTACACGGTCACCGAGGGTGGAAGTCCTGTAGAGAACGCCCTGGTCTGCCTGGCCAAGGATGATGAGAGTCATGCTTACGGGTTTACCGACGCCCTGGGCATGGTCGAATTGGATTTCTTGCCCACCAGCACGGGTGACGCCACCCTGACGGTATCGGGCAAAAACCTGGCCAAGGATGTCCGGCAACTGCCGGTGACTTCGGGTTCGTCATATGTTTCGCTCTCAACCATGCCGGTGGCGGACGACGGCAGTGACGGCAGTTCAGGCAACGGGAACCAGACCGTGGAGTCCGGAGAAATCATCGCCTTGGCTCCTGTTTTGCAGGAAACGGGCGGCTCCGGTACCTCCGGTATGACCGGTGTGCTGACCAGCTCGAGCTCCGAGGTGACCATCATGGTCGATACGGCAACTTTCCCGGCCGTGGGCGCCGGTGGTTTCACCTCGGCCCAGAATTCCTACGTGGTGCACTTCATACCGGAAATCAGCGATGCGGCCGAGATCACCTTCCAGCTCGACGTCACCGACGGTTCCGATCATTTCATATCCGAGTGGTCAGTGGTTGTGGAAGCGCCCGAACTGGAAGTGGTCTCCATGGATTGGGAAGATCAGACCTACGGCAACGGCAACGGATCCATTGAAAACGGGGAAAGGATTCGGATAACCGCCCTGATCAAGAATTTCGGGGCCGGAACGGCGGACGCTGTCACAGGTTATCTCCGGACTGACGAAGCCAACGTCGTGCTTTTGGACTCGATCGCCACCTGGTCCGACGTCGCCCTCATGGATGAGGTTTCCGGCAGCGTGACCTACTCCCTCTCCCTTGCCGATATTGGTGCCCCGTCTGATTGTTTCCTTGATCTGGTGGACAATTACGGGCGGATCATCCGCCATCCCTTCTCACCCTGGCGACCCATTGCTCCCGAAAACATCACCATCGAAACTTTGCCAGGACCCGACGTCATTGATCTGAGTTGGGATCCCTCGGCCAGTGCTGACCGGTACGGCTACAACGTCTATCGGAGCCAGGACGAGTTCGGCCCTTTCCTGAGGGCCAACCATGATGTGATCGCGGGTACCGCTTATTTCCGGGACGAAAATCTCGAACAGTTGACCCGGTATTACTACAAGATCGCCACCGTCGATTCATCAAGGGTGCCCAGCGAACTATCGGACGTTGTAATCATATCCACGGCGCCCGCGGAGCAGGTCGGTTTCCCTGTCCCGTTCGCCGATGAAACCAGTAGTCCTCTGGCGGTCGGGGACGTCGATGGAGATGGTGACCTTGAAATCGTTCTGGCCAGCTCACAGGTCTACGTATTCCACCACGACGGCTCGGAACTCCTGGACGGTGACGGGGATCCCCAGACCCTGGGTGTCTTTTCCAATTTCCCGGAGGGCACTTACCTGGGGCCAGCTGCAGTCACGTTGGCCAATCTGGACAGGGTTCCGGGTGACGAAATGATCATTTCCGAGCGGTCGCCGAGTACAAGAATCCATGTCTTCACCAGGGATGGGTCCGAACTGCCTGGTTGGCCTCAGGACTTGACGAGTTCCGTCGGCACCGCCTGGAACTGGGCCGCTCCCGCGGTGGGTGATATCGACGGCGACGGCGAAGAGGAAATCGTGGTCAATACGCTGAACGGGGTGGTCTTCGCCTGGCACGCCGACGGATCCGAGGTCAGGAACGGGGATGCCGATCCGGGCACCATCGGTCCTTTTTATGTCCGGGAAGGAGCCCAATGGGAGTGGTCGCGAAGTGGCCCGGCCCTGTACGATCTGGATGGTGACAGCGCCAAGGACATCATCTTCGGCACCAAGAGCGACAACACCGGTCTGAAGCGGTTGATGGCCGTGAAGTACGATGGGACCGATGTCCCCGGGTTCCCTTATCTGGCCAACGGCGGCATCGGTTGCGATCCGTGCGTGGGCGACCTGGACAACAACGGCCAGGTCGAGATCGTCTTTTTCGACGACGAGCAATACCTGTACGCGGTTCAGGAAGACGGCACCGACTACCCCGGGTTCCCTGTGATGGGGTATATTTCCAGCACTAATTGGGTCAGCAGCCCCGGTCTGGGAGACATGGACGGGGACGGCATGCTGGAGATCATCTACACCCCCAACGAGAACGGACTTCTCAGCCGTATCGTGGTCGTAGACACCGATTACGCTGGCGGCACTTCGGGTCAGATACTTCCCGGTTGGCCAGTGAATTTACCTGGCAGCTCCGAGGGTAGCCCCGTCATCGGTGATATCGATGGCGACAATTCCCCCGACATCCTGCACGGCATCGGTGGTGGAGACGAAAGCGCCCCGTTCAACCAGTACGCCTTCCATGCCGACGGTACCGCCATTGACGGTTTCCCTATCACCCTGGCCGGTCCCCTGATGGCGTCACCGACGATAACGGACCTCGATTATGATTCCGACGTGGACATCGTCTATGGTGGGTGGGACTTACTGGTCCATGTCTGGGATATGCCTTTTGAATACAACCGGTACCAGATGCCATGGCCCACGCACGGCGGCAATCCCAAGCGTGACGGTGTGGTGTTCCCCTTGGCGCTGTCACCGGTCGAGGACCCCGAAGACATCCCCGCAGCCGGTTTCACGGTCGGGGCCGCGTATCCCAATCCCTTCAACCCTTCGATCTCGGTCCGGCTGTATATTCCGCGGTCTTCCGAGCTCGAGCTGGCCGTATATGACGTCCAGGGCCGGAAGATCCGGAGCCTCTATACTGGCGGCATATCATCCGGTTGGCACACTCTGGTCTGGGACGGCCAGGATGACGCGGGCCGGGGTCAGGCCAGTGGGATGTACTTCATGCGTGGGGTTAATGAAGGAGAGATCTCGGTCCTGAAAATGATGCTCCTCAGGTAGTGTCACTGAGGGGGGGGCGGTTATCTCGGTTTTACCTCATGTACGAAAGCCGTCCTTGGCCTGGATCTTTGGATTTCAGCGAAGTGTGGATTTCGTGGCCGTGGTCGAAAAGGTGGCCTGACTGGAGTCCGATTCATCCCCCTCCTTCCTCCCCGCACTGGGCATGGGGGAGGGAGTGGGGGGCGGATTATTCCTCTTCCTCGGACACCTCTCTTGTGGCCCACCAGGAAATGTCTTTTACGAGCTGTGCCTACCAATAAATATACCCGGCCTCAAATCAGTCTGTCAGGGGCCCCTCTCGGTTTTTGCCGAGTCTCAGACCCTTATGGGGTTCAGGGCCTTTTTTCGCCAGGTATGGTATTCGCCATAGATATGGCAGTCTGAAGCCTCGAAGCAGGATTCACAAAGTTCCTCCAGGGCTCTTTCGAAATTATCGCGCCGCATTACCGGTAGTTTGACTTCGTAAGAAATTAAATTGGTTTTTTTTGACCATTAGGGGTTTTTGTGATAAAGTATTTCCAAATTCAGGATGCGCGACATTTTCAGACCATTATTGTCGAGATATCAGGTTCACATAGGTAGCGTTTGGGAGGTCTCTCAGGCAGTCAAGGTTAATGCGCAACATTTCCGGTATGTCCCGCACCTGGGTCTTCCGGAACGAAGTGGCATCATTGTGACGACCCTGAGGTTCCGAGAGTTTTATAATCTAGAGCTGTTCAGATCCTCGCCACATTTAGGTAATCGCCGGAAGTGCGGTCAACCGTTACCGCGTTTGTTGCCGGCTGATCTGGAGGCCTTGCATGTCTGAATTCGGAGTCCGCCCTCTTCGTCCGACTATCCCCGCTTTACATTTCGCTGCCTTCCTTCTTTTCATGGTTTGTCTCGTTGCCGCCTCCGTGGCCCTGTCGCCCGCCCAGGCGACCGCCGCCGGAAACCAAGTGATCCATGAAGGGGAATTCAACCCCCGTGATTTGAGGTGGGAAGCCGATCCGCAGGGTGCAGTCTATCCGATCCTGGACGGAACCCGTCCTTTGGCCGAACCCGGGCTGCCCCAGCTGCCGGTTCAAGACCTAGTTTTTCTGGTTCCTCTGGAAATCGAGGTGGGTAACCTGTGGATCGAACCGTTGGAAACCCACCGGGAGCCGGCCAAGAACGGCCTGGCCCTGGGGGCTCCCCACTTTACCGATTCCGGAGAGATGATCACCACCACTCGCTTGACCCGGCAGGGCGAGGTATTTCCGTCATTCTGGGGCGAGTTCACCGGGAGCCATGTGTGGCGCGGTTACCGCCTGGCCACCGTGAGTGTATATCCTGTCAGGGAGATCCAGACCGCTCAAGGCGTAGAGCTGGAATTTCTCGATCGTTTCGCCGTGCGTCTTGAGACCGGTGGTCCGGTTGAAGCCGGCACCATCGCGGTCCGCCAACGTCTGATTCCCGGTGAAGCCCAGGAAAATGCGAGAACCCTGGCCGAACTGGTGGCCAATCCGGAAGTCATTTCGGGTTACCGGCGCGAACACGGGCAAGTGGTTCAGAACATGTCGGCGGCC
>QNAI01000300.1 GCA_003641745.1 Verrucomicrobiota bacterium
GGGGCCCTTGACCACGAGGCCGGCGATGAGAATACCGCTTCCCGTTCCGACATGGCCGCGGCTTGAGAGGTTGATCAGGCCGACCCTCGACTCTGTTCCGCGCCTCAAGCCGCTCACCGGGAGGGTGGTCTCTCCGGTCTCGAATTGGCCCGTAACGGTCGCATCCTCCGGGATGAACTTCAGTCGCAGGAGACAATCAGACCCCTGATCAAGAACAAACCTGCCCTCGGGCGAGATCAGGCCGGCACCGCTAATCAATTGGTCTGTCGTATGCATGACCACGATGGCTGTCCCTGTCGTATCGACGATGGCTGCGCCCTCACAGAAGGGGACCCCGATAATTGCGAGTCGGTAGTACCCGGCGGCGGCGTGAGCAATCTGGTCGCTCTTCGAGGCGTTGAGTGTGAGGTGTTTTTCCGCGACCCCGATCTGTTTCCGCATGGAGAAAGAACCCTCAATGAACTGTCCTTGCTGGTCGGTGTGGTCGTAGCGGAGGCGATCACCGAGATCGTGATAGATTGCACCGTGGAAGCCGGCATTTCCCCTTGAATCCACCGTTCCTGACGGGAGGAACATGATGGAGTTGTCCGATCGATCGAAATCGACCAGGGCGGCGCTGCCATCCTGTTCCAGCACGAGGGCGGTGGCCGCGTCTCCGGTGATGGTGACATAGATACTCGCGGCGTAGGGTGCCACCATGACGGATTTGCTGTCCCAGGCGAAATCATCCCTTGTGAGCCTGACCCAGTAGCGCTCAGCCTGGTTTGCTTTGACCTGAAAATCGGTTGAGGTGGCCCCGTCGATTGGTGCGCCGGTGTTTCCCGATTCGCCTTGGTACCACTGTATGTCCAGATTCTTCGCCGACTGGGTCCGCACTTTCAGGGTCATGAGCAGGTTCCCCAAAATCGATCCACCGACCGGTTCCTCCACCACGATGATCGGTCGATCGAGACGGGTCGAAACCACGCCCGAACCATAGTAGTCGAGCAGGACAATCCGGCCGTTCCAGAGCAGGAAGGTCCCGGATTCATGGAAAGCGGGAATGGGCAGGGGCTCCCAGTTCAGGCCGTCTCGCGAGATGAGTTCAAGCCCGTTGAAGGATCCGGCCACATACAGACCGTCCCGGGCCGCCATATTGGTGAGCCGTCTGTCGGTTGGTTCGCGGGCGAGAGAGACGGTCCAGTTCCTTCCATCCTCGGATGAGAGAATATTTCCACCATCGGTGAGAATTGTGTAGTGACCATTCCCATACGTGATATGGTGAGCGGCCTGAAAACCGATCAGGCCGAGGGATTCACCCGGCCATGCCCCGCTGGTCCATTCCAGTCCGTCGGCGGAGGTGACCAGGGTGAAACGGCTGGCGGCAACGAACCCGGCCTCTCCCCAGGCGAGCGCGGTGATGGGAAAGTCCGGGTCGGGCGGTTGGAATTCGTGGTTCCAGTTGAAGCCGTCGGGGGAAGAATAGAGACCTCGGATCGGGTCGACCGCGACATAGCGATTGTTTCCGTGAGCCAATCGAGTCAGCTCCAGATGGTGAGTCCGCACCTCCCAATTGATGCCGTCGACCGAGGCGGCGGAGAATCCTTTGCCGACTCCGACAAACCGACCATCGGCATGGATCAGACCCGAAACCCGGGCGCCGCGAGCGATCGCCCCCCGGATCCATTCCCGACCATCCGAAGAGACGTAAGCATCTCCCTGGCCGGTGGTGATTACGATGAGGTCCGGACTGCATGCCACGCTCATCACCTCCGGACGTGCGGGAAAGAGAAACTGCGACCAGAATGAAGGCAGGCCCGGCTCCAGTCGGATATCATTGATCGTTTCAGAGCCGTAAGGATTGGTGACGGTGACCGAGTAGCGTCCGAAATCGGCGTCCGTGACTTCCGGGATGTCGAGATAGGCTCCGGTGGCGCCTGGCAGAGGCACGCCTTGGTGGAACCATTGAAAGGTGAGAGGCGCCATGCCGTAGGCCTGGATTGGGATACGACTTGGGATACCCATTCTGGAGGTGATGGAGCCCGGGGTATTGAAGGCGACAGGTGGCGCCTTTTCGACGGCCAGAACGGCCTCATTGGACACCAGTATTCCCAGACCGGTATTGACGGTCGCGTGGTAGCGTCCGGCGTCCCCGGGTCCGGTCACGGTCAGATTGAGATATTCGCTTATCTGACCGGGCATCAGGACATCGTCTTTGTACCATTGGATACTTCTGAGATTGGACCTTGTGCTCAGTCGAATGCCTGCAGAAAAGCCCGGCGGAACCGAACTGTCCCGAGGGTGTTCAGTGATAAACCCGGGATCATTAACGATGGTCACGACAATGGTTTCGGTGGTAGCCTCCCCATAGCTGTTCGTGACTGTCGCGTGGTATTCACCCTGCCGGGAAACATTGTATCTTGCGAAGGTGGTCAACCACGGTTCGAGCTCGACTCCGTTGCGGTAGAACTTGATCTCATACGGCCACGCGGCAAAGAACTCGAAATTGAATTCACCCGCCGATCCAACACCGATCACGAGGTCTTCGGGCTGGCGGGTGATCTCCGGCCCGGTCGGTATGGTCAGGACCGCAGGGTCTGAACGGGTGGTCCCGTAGCCGTTGGTGGCCCTGAGCTCGTAGATGCCGGCCTGGGGTGGTTGCGCGGAATCGAAAGTGATGGATTGGCTGGTCTGATCGGCGAAGAGCCTGTCATTCTTGAACCATTGGTAGGTTGTCTCGCCCCATCCCTCGGCCTGCCCGTAGAGATGGCCGGAGTGGCCGGGCAGGATGGTGGTGTCGGTTGGGTGCACTTCGAAAACCGGCTTCCCCACGGCGAGCGGCAGGGCCCGACCGGCCAACTCGGTCCAGTCCACGGGATTCAGCGATCGAACAACAGCGATCCCAGCCCAGGATTCGGGATAATACCCGACTGACGACAGGCGCACTTCGGAATAGCCGGCTATGACGATGCCGGCTGCACCCCAGTTGCCTGGCGAGGTCTCGACTACAATGGGCCCGCCGCTGTTGCCGGGTATTGAGACGAGTCTGGTGTCGATGATGCTCCTCTTCCCGGTTTCAAGCAGGCGATCGTCCCCGTCGGTCCATTGAACGAATAGATCATTGGTCGGAACGGTGGTGTGCATTCGGAGGCGGTCCGGACTGTCGGCGCTTCTGTACTGACCTGAGTAGAGCCCGACGGGGTAGCCGATGATTTTTTTCGGGAGATCGGACTTAAGGCGCGTCGCTCCATCCTGGAGGAACGGAATAGCCCCGTTGTCTGACATCGGTTCGTAGCCATACGCGACGCCGATGTCCTGGGCAAACGCCTGCCCGGAATTGGTGCCGTGCTGAACCATCATGCTGGCATAACCGGATGGTCCGGTGTACACGATTGCCGCCCGTATACTTCGGCCCTGGTTGTCGGGAGGCAGGGGTCCATTGAAGCCCTGAGCGAACTCATAGGTCGCCATGTCCTCCAGATTACCGTTATGGTCATAGAAGATGTGAGCGCCCGTGAAGATCAACCGTTCGTCTCCCGCGATAAAACCGGTCGCAAATATTTTGTCACTGGAGATGATGCCGACCTGTCGGTAAGGTTCCGCCGTCACGTCCGTGACCGGATCGGGCCATTCGATCCCGCGTACCGGCAGCACCAGGACGCAACTGAACCAGAAGATAGACCGGAGGATTCGATATCCGGCAGTACTGGGTCGCTCAGGAGTCATTTTAAGACAGCCTCTAAGGAGATACGACCGGTGCGGATACCAGGTATCGGGCGAGCCTTTTCTCCACTCTCTTGAGGGCGGTTCGAGCAGGCGCGAATTCCGGTCGATCGCGGATTTCGTGAATCCAGGATTGGGTGGCCCGATCCTGATCGATCCGGTCATCGATGGGTGTCAGGTGGTCGGTTGTGATCAGGTTGTCCGAAACCTGCTGGTTGTAGTTGGGAAAATAACGTGCAAATGCCTCGATTTCAGCTGGGTCCGGATCGGGCATACGCAGGTACTCTTCGAGGATGGAACGGTCTGACTCGATCCGGACATCTCCCCGGGCGATCAATGATGCGCGGAATTTTGGCTGACTGGAAAGATGGTCTGACTGGGTGAGCTGCCTGATGGCCGGCGCGTAGGCGCCTTCCATGGTTCGTTCGAGGGCAAGTCGGGCGGCATAGCGCGTAGCGGGTGGGTAAGGGCCATCCGATATTTCAAGCAGGCGGTCGACGATCTCGGAACCCGCGGTATGGACCGATGCATCGAATGCCTGGAGGTAGCCGACGGTTGGTGTATCCAACCAGTCCTCTACTGTGAGCAATCGCATCACCCGGTCCTGGAGGTAGGCATCGTCGGGCTGCATGCGGCGACATACAATTCGTAGGCTGACCGCCCATTCGTCGGGGCGGGTTGGTCCCTCCAGTATGCGGCGTGCTTCGGTTGTGGCCGCATCAGGATCAACCGTCTCCAGGACATCCAGTAAAAGGCTTCGGAGGCCGGGGGAGGACCTGAGGTGGCCGTTCCCTCCGACCACGAACTGCTGTCCCGTCGGTATATGGACTCCTGTTGCCAGGAATGACTGAATGTGCTCTGTGGCATCCTCGGGTGACGCCGCCCTCAGAGTTTCACTCAGGTCTCCAAGGGCGAGGTGACGTGCGCTGTTGTCCCCGCTCGAGATCGTCTCGATCAGGGATTGAACGCGTTGAACCAGCTCAGAAGGGGTTGGCGGCCGTTCAGGCTTTTCAGAAATCGGGATCGATGCGGGCACATGATCGGATTCGACCGATATCCGGTCGGTTCCGATGCCGGGATCCTCGCCCGGTTGCATGAAGACGAGAGCAAGACCCACCACCAGAAGGGTGGAGACCAGCAATAGAAGATTTCGTGGTTTGAGATGTGGTTTCACGGAACTGCGATCGGGCCATTTGAGCGACACGCTCGATGGCGGTGACACAATGATCTGAGTCTACCGCGCGACATCAATATTTGCTTTGCGCGAATTGTCTTAAGGGCACCTTGATTAATTGGAGATTGTCATGAATGGCACTAAGGGGCCGTAACGAAATAAGTTATCAAATATGCGCAGGATTTTCGGGGAGCAACAAGGCGGGTTCGGGCGAATATAGCGGGCTATCTGAGCCGGAATCCAACACCGTTGCCCGCCGAAAA
>QNAI01000301.1 GCA_003641745.1 Verrucomicrobiota bacterium
AGAGCCAATGGGTTCATGGCACCAATGGTGGCTTGATTCCGCTATGCCAGAAGATGAAAGAACTCATTGAGACGTTCACTGGAATCCGGCCGATCCATCGTTCCTTGACAGGAGGAAGATGCCGACCTAGTCACCATACGCGAATGACCTTTTCCTTCCAGACCGGCCGCCTGCACCTATCGGCGCTTCGACTTCCGCTCAAGTAGCGGGGATCGGCGTGGCTTGCTGTCTGACCACTTTCGCTACGCGGCTTTTCAGCGCCGCCCAGACGATCCCCGAAGGTCCATCCATTCAAGGTCAAAGACTTTGCCTCCATCGTCATGCAAAGAGAGCCCATTAAGAAATACCGTCCTTTTCCAAAAATCGATCTCGCCGATCGGCAATGGCCGTCGCGTTCGATCGATCGCGCACCCTACTGGTGCAGCGTTGACCTCAGGGACGGCAATCAGGCCTTGGCCACACCGATGGGTATCAAGGAAAAGCTCGAGCTGTTTGAAACTCTCGTGCAGATCGGATTCAAGGAGATCGAGGTCGGGTTTCCCTCCGCCTCTGCCATCGAGTTCGACTTCATACGCTCCCTGATCGACGAGGGCAGGATCCCCGAAGATGTCACCATCCAGGTCCTGACCCAGAGCCGGGAAAACCTGATCCGACGCACGTTCGAAGCCGTCAAGGGATGCCAGCGGGCGATCGTCCATCTCTACAACTCGACTTCTCCCGCCCAGCGACGCCTGGTCTTCAACCTGGACCGGGACGGCATCAAGAAGATCGCCGTGGACGGGACCAGGTTGGTCAAGAGCCTGGTGTCGACCGTCCCCGAGACAGCGATCACCTTCCAGTATTCGCCCGAAAGCTTCAGCAGCACCGAGCTCGATTTCTCGCTCGAGGTCTGTGAGGCCGTCACCGACGTTTGGGAGCCGACCCCTGAGAACCGTATCATCCTCAACCTGCCGGCCACAGTCGAGGTCGCCACACCGAATATTCATGCCGATCAGATCGAGTGGTTCTGCCGCAACCTGACCCGGCGCGAGCTCTCGGTCATCAGCCTGCACACCCACAACGACCGCGGGACCGGGGTGGCCGCCACCGAATTGGGACTGCTGGCCGGCGCCGACCGGGTCGAAGGCACTCTCTTCGGCAACGGAGAACGCACGGGCAACGTCGATATCGTCACGATTGCCCTCAATCTCTATACTCAGGGTGTCGATCCGCTTCTGGACTTTTCCGATATCAACCGTGTCCGCGAGATCTATGAGCGTTGTTCACGCATGGAAGTACCACCGCGCCTGCCCTATGCGGGGGAACTCGTCTTCACCGCTTTCTCCGGATCCCACCAGGACGCGATCAACAAGGGATTGAGTCATCAGACCGGAGATCCCACCGAGCTTTGGGAGGTGCCCTACCTGCCCATTGATCCGCAGGATATCGGACGCAACTACCGCGCCATCATCCGTATCAACAGCCAGTCCGGCAAAGGCGGAGTGGCCTATGTCATGGACAAAACTTTCGGATTCCAGCTCCCCAAGGGCATGCACCGGGAATTTGGCCAATACATCAGTCTGATCGCCGACCAGAAGGGCCTGGAAATCACCCAGGACGAGGTGTACGAGGCCTTCATGGCCGAGTACATCAACCGCGACTCACCTTTCAGCCTGGATACCTTCCGCACCCAAACTTCCGAAACCCGCCAGGTCCAATGCTGGGCCAAGGTCAGGATCAACGCCTCCCAGGCGGAGGTCCAAGGCAACGGCAACGGGCCGATCGACGCCTTTGTCCATGCCCTTTCGACCCAGGGTGTCCGGCGATTCGAACTGATCTCATACAGCGAGCATTCACTCGGTTCCGGGGCTGACTCCCAGGCGGTCGCCTATATCGAGATTCGGACCGGCAGCGGACAAAGCTGTTATGGCGCCGGGATCGACACCAATATCGAGATCGCCTCAATCAACGCACTTCTCAGTGCCCTCAACCGGGCAAACGCCACCGGCATCCCGGTCTTCAAGTAGAGGGTGTTTCGCGCAAGGGGTGCGGGTTGAGAATCGTTCCGGGAGAGCGAATTCTGTAGAGCCACGCCAATCGACAATCCGTCGTTCCCCGCTCAGGTACGCCCAAACCGGTAGCACATGGTAAACCCGATGATCTGATAGAGGATATTCGGCACCCAGAGCAGGAGGTCGGGTCGCAACTCCGGATACTTCTCCAGCATGCCCGCCATGTTCATCATAAAGTAGAAGCCCATGGCCAGGACCACGGCGAGCCCCAGGTTGGCGGAGGTCTCTTTTCTGCTGACCCGGATGCCAAGGGGGATACCGAGCAGGGTCAGCGAAAACACCGAATAAGCCAGGGTCAGATCCTCCTGGATGACCAGGCGGATTTCCTGCCGACCAACCTCTCGTTCGGTTTCAGTCAGGTCCTCCTCGGGATCCCGCAATCGCCTGTATTCCACCAGCAGCTCCCGCAGGTTCATCTCCCCCACTCTCTTGCGCTCCTTATGGGCACCGAAAATCTGCTGCAGGGGCAATTGGATGCTGGCCCGATCAAATGCCAGAGCCGGTCGCGGCCGTGAGAAATCCTCCGGAGTATCGCTGCTTCTGAATTCTGACTGCCCCCGGTTCAGGACCAGGATCAGGAAATTGTCCTTTTCATTGAATTCGAATTTCCCGGACTGGGCCCGGATGAATTTCACCACCCGTTCCCGGTCGTCCAATTCCCAGATCCAGAAATCACCCAGTTGATCAGCCTGTTTTCGGCCCACGTAAATCACATACCCGGGAAATTCACGGATGAAGGACCGCTCCACAATGAAGCTCAGGGGATTGGTTCTGACCGCATCCTGGAGAATCTCCCGATAACGCGCCTTGGCATTCGGTGCGTAGTGGAAGTTCATGACCAGACTGACCGCAACTCCGAGCACGGCCAAAAAGAGAATCGGGGCGCTGAGTCGGATCAACCCGATACCGGCCGAGCGGGCTGCGATGATCTCGTGATCGGCGGAGAGTCGCCCCAGGGTCAACAGCACGCCCGTGAGAATCCCCAGGGGCAGCGCGTAGGACAGGACAAAGGGAATCAGCAGCAGGAGCATCTCGCCCGAAGTCATCAGGGACAATTGTCCCTGCGAAAAGAGCTGGAACAGATCGCGCATGGCGTTGCCCATCACCAGGATGAACACGAGCACACCGATCGCGCCCGCACAGGTGAAGGCGACGCCGAAAAAGATGTAGCGATGGAATATCGACACGGTCAGAGGGCCCTTGGTTTTGACCGGCCGGCAATTGCCCACCCTGGGGTATGGGAGGTCCGGGAAGTTGGGCCGAACCTGCGGCCCAATGCGTTCTTGTTTGCGTGTGTTCGCTCAATCATCGTTTCTGGTGACACGGCGGTCTTCAGGACACTTTGAATAATTCGGGATGGTCTCCAATCATCCAAAGTGTCCTTGATTCTTTCTGCAACCTGCGCCGGGATTTTCCAATCGTGAAATTCATACCGGAGAAAAGGCCCATCCAGGGCGAGACCATTGCCTCTCTGACCGCCGCCCTCGCCGAGAGCGGACATCCAGCCTTTCGGGCCCGTCAGATCTACGAATGGCTCTACAAGAAAAGAGTCCGCTCGTGGGATGAGATGACCAATCTGTCCCGGGCCCTGCGAACCTGGCTGGATGAAACCTACGACCTCCATCCGACCCAACCCATCCTCAATAAGACATCCGGTGATGTCACCGACAAGATCCTGCTCAGTCTGCGCGATGGATCGCTCATTGAGACGGTCATCATCCGAGCCCCCCAATCAGGAGTCGGGCGCGACCAATCCAGGAAGACCATCTGTGTCTCGACCCAGGTTGGCTGCGCCTACGGATGCAAGTTCTGCGCCTCGGGTCTGGCCGGATGGAAACGAGACCTCTCCGCGGGGGAAATCGTGGACCAATTGCTCGAGGTCTGTGCCCGTGAGGACAGTCGGACGGACCGCGCAGACCCCTCCCTTGCCTCCTTCGACAATATTGTGGTCATGGGCATGGGTGAACCGCTGGCCAATTACGACAACCTGCTCCAGGCCCTGACCATCGCCAACGACCCGCTGGGCCTGGGATTTGGCGCTCGTCGAATCACGGTATCGACCTCGGGCCTGGTCCCACAGATCCTGCGCCTGGCCGAAGAACCCATGGGTTTCCGGCTCGCACTCAGCCTGCACGGAGCCACCAACGAAGTCCGTGAACAGATCATGCCGATCAACCGGCGCTATCCGCTCGAAGAACTCATTCCCGCGGTCAGAACTTTTTCCCGGCACCACGGACGCATGCTGACCCTGGAGTTTATCCTGATCGAGGAGGTGAACGATACCCTGGACCAGGCTGAACGACTGGCTGCTATCGCCCGCGATCTTCATGCCCACGTCAACCTGATCCCCTACAATACAGTCGAAGGTCTCGACTGGAGGCGGCCCAGTCTGCGCCGCCAGGACCGTTTTCTCGAGATTCTGAAATCCGGATCAGTATCCGCGACCATCCGCCGCGAAAAGGGCCATGACATCGACGCCGCCTGTGGTCAACTACGCCTCAAGGTGGAGAAGGACGGAGTCCCGACACCAGCCGAGGCAAAGAAGACCTGATCAGTCGCCTTATCCGCCGGTCCTTACCGGGCGGAATCCCCACTGCTCAAGGATCCCCATCACGATTTCGCACCGGTCACCCTGGATCACGATCGTACCCTGTTTAAATGTCCCGCCGGACGCACAGGCCCGCTGAAGCTCCCGGGTCAATTCTCCTAGCTCCGGTTTGGAAATCTTCTGAAATCCAGAAATGGTGGTGACGGTCTTACCCCCGCGACCTGCTGTCTCCCGTCGCACATCGACCCTGCCCCGCTTGGTGGGTCCTTTTACCCGACGACGCTGCTTCGGCTCGGCTGGCTTCACCTCGCCGGCTGGCAGGCCCGAGGACTCAAGATCCCCGAACGGATTCTGGCCCAACGAAGAGCTATCCCCGCCGGTCGGAATTCTGTGCTTATCGGAACGTGCCATGGTCTCAGGTTTCAGGTGTCTCCCGGTCCGTCTGCTGCCCGGGACCTCCACCAAGGTAATCGAGAGCCT
>QNAI01000302.1 GCA_003641745.1 Verrucomicrobiota bacterium
CCACCACACCACCGTGTGGAGATTTGCCCGACTAGGGTTGACTGGCTTTGCCACCTGCTTTGCAGGCACCCTTTGGGTGGCCCATCTACGCTACGCTTCGTCGAACCGGTTCTCGCCTATCTACCCGGTCCACCACACCAACGTGTGGAGATTTGCCCGACTAGGGCTCGAACCTAGACTGAATGAGTCAGAGTCATTTGTGCTACCATTACACCATCGGGCAGACTCAAGCTGCAGTAACTAGCAGGTAGGGAGAGTGGCGGACAAGTAAAATGTGCGAGAAAGCCGGCGGTCAGAATCGAACTGACAACCTACGGTTTACAAAACCGTTGCTCTACCATTGAGCTACGCCGGCATGGGGGGCTGGTCGCCGGATGAAGGACTTGGTCGGTTCACCTGGCTGATGCCTCAGATCGGTAGGTAGGTCGGCTTTCCTGAAAATGCAAGGACAAGGTTTCAGTGATCGCGGGGCTTGCGTTCATTCGCCAAATTGTGACGTACTACGGGAATCTCTGATGAAGAAACGCCCGAGCCTCTCCATCGTCATTCCGTTCCTCAATGAGGAAGCGGTCCTTCCGTTGCTTCGCGAGCGCTTGGGCAATACGGCAGGTTTTCCCGAGGATTGGAGCCTGATCCTGGTCAGTGATGGGTCTACCGATGGGAGCGTCGAATACGTCGAGTCCTGGATGCGGGAGCAGCCTCGGGTCAAACTCCTGGAACTTTCACGGAATTTCGGACACCAGGCAGCCGTCACCGCCGGCCTGGCCTTTGCTGATGGAGAGTACGTAGCGGTCATGGATGCCGACTTGCAGGATTCGCCGGACACGCTGATCGAGATGTATGAGATTGGAAAAAGCGGGTTCGATGTCGTCTATGCCGTCCGCGAGGCCCGTGAGGGATCGCTCTTCAGGCGGCTCTGTTATTCCGTTTTTTACCGGATTTACGGGCGACTGGCGGAAACACCGGTTCACTTGGACAGTGGCGATTTCTGCCTCATGAGTCGAAAAGCGACCGATTGCCTGAACAGTTTGCCTGAAACTGTGAGGTTTGTCCGGGGTCTACGGTCATGGATCGGCCTGAAAACGACATCCGTTGCAGTGCGTCGCCCCGATCGAGCGGCCGGAGAGTCGAAGTACGGATTCTGGAAATTGATGCGTCTGGCCGCTGCAGGTTTGACCTCGTTTTCGACCCGACCGCTGAGGCTTGCGATGGCACTGGGTTTCGGCCTCTGCCTTTCGGCGATAGGACTCGGGTTGTTTTATCTGATCAAGGCCCTGATCTTCGATCTGCACACCGCGGCTCCCGGATTTGCGACGCTGGTCGTCCTGTTGCTCTTCCTGAATGGGACCGTGATGCTGCTTCTGGGGATACTCGGCGAGTACCTGGCCCAGATCTTTCTCGAGGTAAAACGGCGTCCGACCTACGTGGTCGATCGGTTCGTCGATCTTGAGACAGAAAGCGAAGATCGATCGGAGGGATAAGTCGTCAGGGGATCGGCCCCTGGATCGGCAGGCTGAAGCGCCGACCATCGCGGGCCACTTCGACCGATCCGTCGAACGACTTCCGGACGTCATCGGCCATGCGTTCGCCAATTTCCGGATCGTCCACAAAGCTTTCGATTGCCAGATGCTTCAGGACGACCGTCTTGACCAATGCCTCATTTGCCAGGATGGCGATCCGCTGCGGCGTCATATGCCAACCGCCCCAAGGCACGGTCTTGAGGAATTCTTCAGTCCCCGAGCATTCGATCACCAGCACCTCGGCATCAGAGCAGAATTCAACCAGGCCATCATGCCATTCTGTATCGCTCGTAATCACAATCCTGCGATCTCCGGCTTCGATTCGGAAATTGAAGGCCTCCATGCCCGTGTGTGGGGTCCGGCCCGCGACAATCCTGAATTGATCGGTCTGCATGACCGTCCCGTCGTCACCGATTTCAGTGACATCCCATTCGAAATGGTCGGGATCCTTTTGGTTCTTTCCGATCCGGGTCGCCAGGTCGTCGACATAGGCCTGACGGAGATTGTGCTCGAGGAAGTTTCGGGTGCCAACAGGCCCGATGATGGGCATCCTCCAGGCGCGTCCGTTGTTCCAGGATAGCAACAGCAGCTGCGCAAGGTCGCAAACGTGGTCGAAGTGGAGGTGGGTGAGGAGGATGTCGGTGACCGACTCAACCGGAATCCCGAACCGGACGAGGTTCTGGACTGCGCACCGGCCGCAATCGATGAGAATCGTGCGATTGCCCATACGGAGACAGGCTGAGGTGCCCCCGCGATCGGGATGCACCCGTACGGCTCCGCTGCCGATGATGGTCAGCTCAAGTGAATTGGAGTGGTTCATATGGAAAGGGGCGGTGTTAGTGGACCATCACGCATGAAATGATGTGTAAGGGTGGAGAGGGTTTATCCCTCGATGGCCAGTTTGATCGAGGCGTAAAGCCTCTCCTACAAGAATAAAAATGGGTGATCTCTGGGTCAGAGGATGGTGGTCTCAGAAATTGGCAGTGCAACTGTCAATCGGATTGCGGCCGTTGGATTCGTTTGCTTGAGTGCGGGTGCTTTCGACACCTGAGACCCTCAATTTCATGACAATCTCTCTCCCAGATTTGCCTTCAGAGCTAACGATTCGTGACCTTCGTCCCACCGACGGCGCTGCGGGCCTGCGCCTCTCGACCGTCGCCAACTGGAATCAGACCGCCGTCGATTGGGATTTTCTGCTCGGACATGGGTGGGGCAGGGGAATTTCTTGTGACGGTTTGATCGTCGCCACGGCAGTCGTCCTGAGATACCCGCCCGGAATCGGCTGGATTGGGATGGTCCTGGTCGACCCGGAATGGCGGAAAATGGGATTGGCGACCCGCCTGATGCATGAGGCGGTCGCTTATTGTGAGAACTCAGGTCTCGTTCCTGGACTCGATTCAACGCCGGAGGGGCAACAGGTGTACAAGCGTCTGGGCTTCATTGACGGAGGCGAACTCGTCAGGATGCGTCGGATCGAAAAACGGGGGGATCTGGCAAAATCCGGAGGACGTGAATCGGATATGGGACCCGGTGAGGCGGGAATTGCCTGGGATCGGGAGGGCTTTGGATATGACCGGAGCATTCTCCTGAACTGGATGGAAACCACCTGTCCGGACCTCTGTGTGGGACGATCGGGACCGGATGGGAGTCTCGAAGCCGCAGCCTGGGGCCGTCGCGGCCGGACGGCGGTTCAAGTAGGTCCTGTTCTCGCCCGATCGCCGGATACAGCGCGATCTTTCCTGGCGGATATCTTTGGAAGCGAGGAAACTACCTGGGTCATCGATGTCCCGGTGCGCCGGTCAAAGTTCATCGGCTGGCTGTACGGCCAGGGGTTTGAGGTTGAGAGATCGTTCACCAGGATGATGCGAGGTCGGTTTGGCATCGACTTTCGAAACGAACGATTCGCCGTAGCGGGCCCGGATCTCGGTTAGGCGGAAGGGGCGGGGTCACCTCAAGGTTTCGCGCCCTCAGACACTAACGGGACTCAGAGGCTTTTGGGACAGTCTCCTTAAATTCAATGAGCAACAAGGCCCACCAGATGAACGTATTGTTCATTATCTGTGATGATCTCAATGATTGGATCCTGCATCCAATCGGTCATCCACAAGTGAAAACTCCAAACCTTGATCGGTTGCGAAATGGGAGTGTGAACTTTACAAACACACATGCCGCTGTGCCGGTCTGTGGCCCCTCAAGGAAATGTCTGTTCTCTGGATTGTATCCGCAGACGATTGACAATTTTGATTTTGCCAGGTGGCAACAGGTCCAAAAACTCGAAGGCTGCACTCCCATTCCTCTGCACTTTCGAAACAATGGCTACAACGCCTATGGCACGGGGAAACTGTTGCACGAAGGACAGGGCGGAGACTTCTATACTGAGTATGGATACGGTGTGGACTATGGCCCGCATCCATGGTTGGGAGAAGGTAGTGCACAGTTTACGCCTCACCCGCGACAGTACATACAGTGGGAGGGTCACTTGCCCGAGTGGGACATGCACCGCGACTTGAACTACGGTCCACTCAGTGATATACCCGAGTGGAAACCGGGCGATGTTGAGGGCAAGCCCGGGGCAAAAGGGTGGCACTATAAAGATGGCGCACCCTTCCGATATGTTGACGACAATGATCGCGACAGATTGCCCGATGAAATTTCGGTCGACTGGGCTATAAACAAACTGGAACAGGATCACGACCGTCCATTCTACCTCGCAGTCGGCTTAACCAAGCCACATACGCCGCTCTACGTTCCCGGGAAATACTTCGCCCGTTTTCCTCTGGAGGATGTCTCACTGCCGCCATATCTTGAAAACGATCTCGACGATTGTGCGTCCGCTTTGCGCAACCGCTGGGCTTGGGGATTCCAGAAATTCAGAGCATTGATCGATTCCGGTGGTATCGAGGCCTGGCGGGAATTTGTGCAGGCCTATCTGGCGACAATCGCATTTGTTGACGATCAGATTGGCAGATTGCTGGATAGCGTGGACGCCGGTCCCGAACGCGACAATACCATCATCATTCTCACCAGTGATAATGGCTATCATGTGGGGGAGAAGGATTGCATCCAGAAATGGCATCTCTGGGACGAATCCACCCGTGTTCCTCTTCTCGTTCACGTTCCAGGTTGCGCAGGACACGGACAGGTCTGTGACTTCCCCGTCTCACACGTCGATCTATATCCCACACTTGTTGATTTGTGCAATCTTCCCGGGCAACCACACAACGAAGCCGACCTGGCGCTCGATGGGCACTCGCTCAAACCGTTTCTCAACGATCCAAAGACCAGGAACTGGGCCGGCCCACCCGTTGCCTTGATCGCGATTCGGGATGAACAGGAAGTGCCGCACTTCTCAGTTCGATCCCGCCAATACAGATATACGCTCTGCGCAAATGGGGAGGAAGAGCTCTACGACCACGAGGCCGATCCGCACGAATGGAAGAATCTCTTCAGCAGTGCGGAACACTCGGATATCAAAGAGGAACTCCACAGAGAATTAATGACCATGCTTCGAGAGACCAGCGTGCCTGAAGGATATCCTTC
>QNAI01000303.1 GCA_003641745.1 Verrucomicrobiota bacterium
AGGGCTGAAACGGGCAATCCTTCGGCAGCGGATAGGTCAGCCACAACGGCGGCCGATCGACTGCGTCCCAATTCAATGCCTTCTGGAACCGGTCGCTGATGGCCGCCTGTTCTTCGAGGTCGATACGATCCTCGAGGGAATCCAGCAACCTGTTCAGTTCATCCCGCATCGGAGATCAATCAGCTGTTCGCCAGCTCCTTCGCTTTCGCCACGATGGCATGGGCGGAGATGCCGTATTTTTCGAGCAATTCGTTATAATCTCCGGATTCGGTGAAGCAATCCTCCACCCCGACGAAGCCCATCTTCACCGGCATCTCCCGGCCGAGGGCCTCCGCAACCGCGCCACCGAGACCACCTATGATATTGTGTTCCTCAACGGTCAGGATACGGCCGGTCCTGGAAACTGATTCGACAATCGCTCCGGTATCGAGCGGTTTCAGGCACGGAATCTCCAACAGGTCGACCTCGATACCGTCGGCGGCCAGTCTCTCCGAAGCCTCAATCGCCATCGAGGTGGGAATACCGCAAACCCCGATGGTCAGATCCGAGCCCTCGCGCATCCGTCTGATCTGCCCAACCGCCATCGCCGGTTGATCGGCAAACAGGATCGGACTCGGATTGCGACTGAGACGTATATAGGTCGGGCCGTCGTGCTGCAGCGCCCATTCCAGCGCGGGGGCCACCTCGGTGCCATCGGCCGGGACCAGCACGGTCATTTCCGGCATGGCGCGCATGACCGCGAGATCGGTGATGGCCTGGTGGCTCGCGCCGTCGTAGGAATCCGACAGGCCGCCGTAACCACCGGCCAGCACGACCGGCAATCGATTGTAACAGATCGTATTGCGGATCTGATCCGCGCCTTTCAAGGTGAGAAAGAGAGCGAACGTGCTCACCACCGGCCGCAGGCCACAGGTGGCAAGGCCGGCGCCGATATCAACCATATTGGCCTCCGCGACCCCCACGTTGAAGAAACGATCGGGATGGGCCTGACCAAAAGCGCCGGTCTTGGTGCTGCCGGCTACATCGGCATCCAGGACGACCAGTTCGGGGATTCGCTCCGCCAGATCGAGCAGGGTCTGCCCGAAGACATCCCGCAACGCCACCGATTCAATGGATGGATTCATAATTGTTCCTCCAGTTCAGAAAGCGTCTTCAGGAGTTCAGGACGGGATTTTGCATAGGTCTCGTCATCCACCGGCGCGCCATGCCATTTGAAGTTATCCTCCATGAAGGAGACGCCCCGCCCCTTGTGGGTGTTATAGATGACGACAACCGGCCATCGATCCTGAGCCTGTATCCAGTCCATGGACTCAAGAATCGATGCGACCCGGTGTCCGTCATAGACTTCGGGGGCCACATTCCAACCGAAAGAGGCGAATTTCTCAGGCAGGGGATCGAGGGGCATGATCTCGGCGGATGGACCGTCGAGCTGGACCTTGTTGTAATCGACCAGGACGACAAACCTCTCGGGCCGGAACTTGGCGGCCGACATGATGCCTTCCCAGGTCTGTCCCTCGTTGAGGTCCCCGTCACCGACCAGGACATAGCTCCAGAAGGTCCTCTTCTGCACGGAGGCCGCCAGGGCCATGCCGAGGGTGACCGACAGCCCGTGCCCCAGAGCGCCGGTGGACATCTCGACCCCCGGCACCTTCCTCATGCAGGGATGGCCCTGCAGGCGACTGTTGAGCTGGCGAAAAGAATCCAATTCCTCGACCGCGAAATAGCCCCGCTTGGCGAGTGCGGTGTAGATCATGCACGAGGCGTGCCCCTTGCTGATGACCAGCCGATCCCGATCCGGCCAATCCGGCTCGTGCGGCCTGATATTCAAAACATGAAAGTAGAGCACAATGAGGAGTTCCGCGGCCGAAGCCGCCCCACCCCAATGGCCGGTTCCTTTGTCGTGGAGAATGTCCATCACATCCACCCGGCATTCCTGGGCCAGATATTGCATCATGGCCGTCTTTTTCCCGAGACCGGTTTCCGCCAGGACGGCACCGGGATCAACTCTCTTTATATCAGCAGCAATCATCACCTTGAGGGCACTTTGATTAATTCGAGACAGTCAGCGCGGCAAGGATTTGGGCGTCGGGCAAGGCGGTCGGGCCAGCGGGCATACCATGAGGTATGTCTCGGCCCGGACAACGCAGCCCCACGCCCAACCCCTTGCCGCCCTTCGGGTTATGCATAAATTCCACGCCCGCGACGTTAGTCGGATCGAGGATAGCCCTACGGGGATACCCTCGACACGACCGCCTTGCGGTTCCTGGTTTTCTGCAAAACGATGACATGCTCCAATTAATCAAGGTGCCCATAAATCAACCTCGGTATCTTACCTGAATTACGGGGTCCAAGGCAAGTGATGCCAGGTCCCTCTATTCATTCCTTTTGTGGACTGATCAGCTCGTGCTGAATCAGCTTGTGTTCCATCTCGCCGCGGAAGCCACGCACCCGGCGCAGAAGCAGTTCCGCCGCGACCTGCCCCATTCTGAGGCTGGGCTTGACGATGACATGGGCACAGACGTCTGGAGGAAGCTCATCACCCGCCTCAAGCGCCACGCCCAATATGACCTTTGAACCCTTTGACCATGGTCCCTCACGCAAAGCTTCCAATTCTCCCTGAGTATCAGGTGGGACACCGACAATCAGGTTGCCTTGCCATCCCTCGGCGATCAGTTCCCTTACGCGCTGGTAGACATCGACCCGGCTCTTGTCGAGCACCTCGGCTTCGACGTGGATCGCACTGCCCAATCCAACCCTGAACCCCTGCAATCGGGCCAGTGAAGGAATCCCAAAATAGCTCAGGAACTTGATCGGCCCTTCCAACTCGGATCTCAACCGGGCGCCGAGCGCTGCGAAGGAGGAGAAATAATCCGGCATGACCGAGTCGGCGGTCACGGAAGGGATCGGGAAACAGGTCACGATTGGCAAATCCAGATGCTTGAATCGAGCCAGGAGCTGCTCGCTCTCCAAGTGAAAGAAGTTGGCCGTCGAAAGGGCCGCGATGATCCCGGCAAAACCCATGGCGTCCATTTCCGCAAATATGGCCTCCTGGCGTTCGAAGAGGTTCTTCGGCCCAAAATCAGCCACATGAAAATCCTGCTCTTCGGCAACCGAACGCGCGCCCTGCAGAAACAGGACATTTGAACGCGGCGCGACTTCACCATCCGTGTACACCCCCAGGACCCTGCTCCGCGGCGCCACTCCCGCCGCATAGATACCCGAGCCAAGCTTGCGACGCACCAATCCCTGACGGGACAATTCATCCAGACTGCGCTCGATCGACGACTGGCTGGCCTTGTACTCCGCCATCAAGGCGCGAACGCTGGGGAGGCGGTCACCCGGCTTAACCTCCTTTACTTTATCGAGAAGGGAGTCGAAAATCTGCTGATATTTGGGTCGGGAACTCATACCTTGAGGCACCACGCAGACCGTGGCGTACTGTACAGTACTAAATTTCGTAGCGGTACAACCTGATGTCAACCCGCATCTGGAGATCTTCGCGGCGTTCGAAAGCGATCGAAGGGGTCAAATCTTGATTCCTGCATTAGCATGCACGAATACAAGGTATGACCCCGTGGGCACAAATGTTCGGGTCAAAGCTTGTGCCGAGGCAGACCTGCTGCCGACATCAACCATTCCTGCATTGACATGCGCGATTACAAGCAATGACCCAGTGGGGTTTCCCAAGATGAAAACCACAGATTACGAAATCGACGATCTGAGCGCTCTGCCGGCGGTCATCGCTGAGATTGAGGAGGCAAACGGTTGCACGATCAGGGCAATCAGTTTCGACATCGACGGGACGCTCATGGATGTTCGTGCGATCTCAATGGTTCTGGCCGAGTCGGCCATGGAAGTGCTCAAAGGCAAGGGGTGCTCGATCCGAGGGAGAGCTGTCTCAATCGGCGCTTACGAGCGGGTGAAGGAATTGATTGGCAGAGTGCGGTTTGGACGATGGGAGGACCAGGTGAAGATCTTCCAGCCCACTCTTTCGGCGGGAAAAACGATGACGCGCAATGAAGCCGAGGCGATCGTCAACAAATACAATGCGAATTTCGATCTGGCCCTCCAGACCGATCGGTTCAGGGACAGTCTATTTCCCGAAACGGTCCGGGTACTGACTGATCTGCACATCGGGAAAGTGAAGCTATTCATTCACTCGGGTCGATACACGGATCTGGCGAAGAGACAACTCGCTTCGGTCGGTATCCACACTGAGAAAGAAGGAGGCATTTTATCCGATATCTGCGGTGGAGACCGGGGAGACAAGGTCTGCCAGATCGGGAATCACCTGCGGGCCGTCAAGTCAAATGATCCGGGAGAGTTTCTTGTGGTCGGCGACACCCGGGATGACATCGATGCGGCAACTGCAAACGGAACCCACTCGGTAAGGATCAGGCATCGTCAGTAAGTTCTGTCCGATCCGGTTCAGTCCGAAGCGACTGGCCTGCCTGCCCGCCATCTTGTCCGGGCGTAGCACGCGAAGCCTGAAGCTTTAGCGACGGAGGGAGTGGAGGTGAGAATCGTCTCGACAGTGCTTCCCCCGGGTCGATCTAATCCCGGGATTCTACCCCCGATTAACGGCAGGAAACGGTTACGTGGATCGTAACCGACGGCTTGCCAATCAGAGAGCCCTTGGAAAGAGCTCTCTTCCAGACCTTCGCCAATACTCCCTCCACAACCGCAGTCCAGCCATGAAGACAATACTGAGCAAAAAGGATCATCAGCACTTCGCGGATCAGGGATACCTGGTTATCGAAGATATTCTCGATCCGGAAATCGACATAAAACCACTGGAAGAAGAATATTCCGCCGTACTCGATCGGGAAGCGACCGCCCTCCTCGCCCAGGGAAAACTCTCGTCTCACTATAAGGGCGAGCCCTTCCTGAAGCGCTTTTCGAAGATCCTCACCCAGGGCGATCTCTCCCATCAGCCGTTCGACATCTGTTTTCCACCGACTTTCGACCTGGATACGCCCATCCACCTTGGCCCTGCGGTCTTCCATCATGTGTTGAGAAATCCCCGCATACTCGATGTGATCGAGGAGCTGATCGG
>QNAI01000304.1 GCA_003641745.1 Verrucomicrobiota bacterium
CACTGCGTCCATGGCCGGCAAGTAGTCGTTGAGCATGATCTTGTTGAAGCACATCTGTCCGTAGGTTGCCCAGCCGGACCATTGGGGTTCGGTTGAAACAAATTTGATGGTCTGGGGTCCAACCCCATTGACCAGCACGCTGGAGGTTTTCCAAATCTCCGCGGTCATGCCGTCACCCGGGTAGGTGAAGATCAACTGCTCTGACCCCGGGTCACCGGCCGGATACATGTAGACCTCGAAGGCATCATTCGTTGCACCGTCCAGATGTTCCATTACCAGGCACTTGAGTCCCTCGCAGCAGCCGAAGTCGAAATCGATCGTCGCCCAATCGTTTCCGTCCTCGACGGCATAGACGGGACGGCAATTGTCAATGCCACCGTACGCCCCACCGGAGGTCTCGGGTTCAATCGGGCCCCAGCCAACCATGTTGAAACCGGCCTCGGAAACCGGGTCGCCGATATCCACCATCGCTTTCTGGGCCGGACATTCGTCAACCCTGATGATATCGAAACACATCTGTCCGTAGGTGTCCCAGCCGCTCCACTTGGGCGCCGTCGAAACGAACGTCAGCGTCTGCATGCCGGACGCACCGATCAGGACGCTTGTCTGCAGCCAGATTTCTTCATTCTGGGAATCGCCGGGGAAACTGTACACGAGCAGATTCCCAGTCGATTCCCCCTGGGGCTGAACGTACAGATCGAAGGAATCGTCACCGATCCCTTCGAGGTGGTGCATCGTGATGCATTTGGGCATCCAAATGTTGTCACCGAAGTCGAGATCGACGGTCGCCCAGACACTGTTGTCCTCCAAGGCGTAGACGGGACGGCAATTGTCGATTCCCCCGTATGAGCCGCCCGATGTGGCGGGTTCAATCGGCCCCCATCCCGTCATGGAATGGGTCGCTTCGGAATCCGGATCACCAATGTTCACCATGTCCAGCATACTGCAGTCGGACGAACATTCCTCGATCATCAGGATGTCAAAACACATCTGGCCGTAGATGTCCCAGCTGGCCCATTTAGGGGCCGTCGAAACGAGCTTGACCGTCTTGACGCCGGTGAAACACATGTCGAGTTTGAGTTGGTACCAGTGCTCGGTGGTCAGGTCATCACCCGCATAGGTGTGGACCAGGAGGTTGTCGATGTAGACTTCGAAAGAATCCTGGGTATGCCCATCCAGATGATGGATCGTGAAGATCTTGCAGACCGTGGGATCATCACCGAAATCCAGGTCGATGGTCGCCCAGTCGTCCCCATCCTCGGGAGCATAGACAGGCCGACAATTGTCGATTCCGCCAAAAGCTCCACCGGAAGTCGAAGGCTCGATCGGCCCCCATCCCGCCATGACGTGGCCCGCCTCCGAGGTGGGATCGCCGATGTCCACATAATCAAGTGTTACACAGTCCGCTCCCGCGGATGTCGCCATGAAAACAGGCAGCGTGAAGAAGAAAAGTATGGCTAGAATCGTCCTCGTTCTCATTGTTGTCCCCCCTTGACAGAACTTTTCATTTTGGCCGCACGACAGCCGAAGTTCCCCAAACCGCAGGGGACGGCTCTCGTGGGCGACTAGACAATTATCAAATCGTTGGCAACACGCTCAGGAATGTACTGGCTTGAAGAAAAATATCAGGGCGAGTTTGTAGACGATGCCACCAGTAAAACCTGTTAAGACCTTGTGGCGTATCTGTTTACCTAGGTGTGAATTATGAAGTGACAGCCCCAAGGACATGGAAATTGATAATGGATCCCCCTTCCCGTCCCGATGTCGAGTGGTTAAATAAATTCCCCACTCAAACAACAGGTCCCAACCATTAGAATTTTACCAAATTTGCTGGAATAATGCAATCGATAAGTTTGGTAACAATAAATGGATAGTTGTTGAGTTTGAAGCGGAGGAGCTTCGACATTTGATGATTTTTCCGGTCCTCTTTTGCCGAAAAACTGCAATAACATCATCACTTACTGTTGACTTTTTGTAATCATTAAGATAGGATGACCTTAATCTTACTCGCCCAAAAATCAGTGGAAGGGGGAAATGTGCCTTATGGGACATGTTTTTGGGTTTGATCCGTGCTGACCTTCCTGGGAAGCGCGAAACTGGATTAATTTAATAGGGGGTAATTCAAATGAAATTCTACAAGCTAAGTTGGATCGTATTTTCATTCGTGTTCGTACTGGCGGGGGCGGCCATGGCCGCAGATTATGTCGACATCGGCAATGTGCCTTCCGAAACTGCACACAACGCGCAAGGCTGGGGTCCGATTGAGCCGGCCACAAACCCTGGCAGCTGGGGCGGAATCGCCGACTGGGGCGGCACCTGCCGCGTTATCTGGGATTCCTCTGATAATGACCCTCTTGCCGAGGTCGATATGGCTTTTACAGGCTTGCCAGAAATAGTCTCTTTCAAGCATCTCAACGGTCCCGCTGACGACAGCTTCGATGTCTGGATTGAGAATACAAATGTGTACTCCTACTCAGATTCCGGTGATCCGGGGGAGTATTGGCACGTTGATGGATTTTCTTATACTCCGCTCCCTGGTGCTGAGCCCAAGTTGACGGTGGCCTTCGTGGCGACAGGCCAAGCGTGGCCCAGCTTTGGGACCTATGGTCAGGTCGCGTTTGAGGGAGTCTGGGTCGCCGGTGGTCCCGTGTCTCTGGAGAAGGGCTCCTGGGGCAGCGTGAAGTCCTTGTTCCGTTAACACATCACCAATAATCAAGACAAGGGACCCGGCTTCGCCGGGTCCCTGCTTTCTATCGGTCATGATTCCGAATTTATTTAACCAGTGTCATCTTCAGCGTCTCACTGAATGCACCCGCCTTCAAGCGGCAGAAGTAGATCCCCGAGGCCACCCGCTCCCCAGCATCGTTTTGCCCTGTCCAGGTTACTGAATGCCGTCCCGCGAGCAGTTGCCCGCTTTTTAACGTGGCGATTCGGCGGCCGTCCAAGGCGTAGATCGCCAGTTCCACCCGCTGCGGTTCGGGCAGATCGAATCTGATCTCCGTCGAGGGATTGAAGGGGTTGGGATAGTTGCCGGAGAGGTTGTAGGCCAGCGGAATATTGTCCAAGTCCGTTGTGCCGTCGAAAGTGAATTCGATCGCCGCGTTTACGGTGTTGCGGGCGGATATCTCAACGCTGCCCAGGTTGTGGGTACCGTCCAGTTTGACACGGAACAACTCACCGCGGCCCTCGAAGGACGCGCCTGTACCCAGCAAGACCAGTGTGACATCGAGCCCATTACCAGCAACGTTGCGCAGGAAGTGCTGCCCGGTCTGTGCGGCGAGCAGTTCGCCTGCGACGACCGTCTTCACTGCCCCCGCGGGCAGCGACAGTCGGAGATTGAGGCCCTGCAGTCCGGAACACGGTTCGAGCAGAACCAGGGACCATGTATCCTGGGCAATCCTGTCCCAGGTAAACTTGGCGATCGCGCCGCCCTCGTCGAAGTGGTCCTTGGCAACTTCCGTACCGTAGTTCATGGCGAACATCATCATATCCTCGAAGTTGATGGCGTCGTCAGTCGTGGGAATACCCGATTTGCTCATGCTGTAGGTAGGCCCGATGTCGCAGTACGGATCGTAGGCGGAGTCGCCGTCGTGGGTGCCGTAACAAAGAGCCAGACGGTTGATCTCGGGATTGATCCCGACTCGACCATCTTCCGGGATGGTGCCGCTCAGATTGGTCAGGTCACCGAGCAGATAACTGGTCGACCTGGTGTAGGCGTCGGGCTGTGGGCCGTGGTTGCCCACTCCATCACGGGCGAAAAGCACGTAGTAGTAGACGCCGCGCCGCAGACCGTCGGGTGAATTCGGGAAATCGATGATCGAATTCTGGGTCGCCGGAACGGTATACACGTGGTACCACCCTTCGCTCGGCGCCATGTTGGGATAATCCAGGGGCCAGGTCGGCTCCAGGTCCGGCGGTGATACGTGGTCGTCATATTCCGGATAGGCGGACAGGGACGTGTCCGGCGAACCGAGGTACCACATCCCGCGCCAGATCTCCAGTTCATCGGTCACATCGCCCGTGTAGGTCCAGGACAAGTTGACCTTGTTGTGCCCGCGCAGGGAGTTCAGGCCGGTTACCGACGGGGGTGGGACACAGTCGACCGTGATCGTGGTTTCGTTGCCGCCGACCGCGGGCGGCAGGCCGCCGGGCACCAATCCTACGGCCACCTGCTCGACGATCACATGGCCGACGCCGTCGCCCACCCCGTGAAAGTCGATGGAGAACAGATCCTTGTCGTTGGGGATGCCGTCGGGCAGCGCCGCATCACCGAGAATTATGTAATCGATGGTCCAGTCGTTGGCCATCGCGGCGCCGGGAGACCGGTAGACCTCCCAGAAGTAATCACCAATGGGCAACCCTTCCGGCAGCACGTTCACGGTAATGTCCCCGGAGTCGAAGGCGAGTATGTCCTCCCCCTCCGGACACAGGACCCGGACCGTGTAGCCGCGGATCGGCCCATCGTCGCAATCGAGATTCAAGTGGAAGTCAACCCGTTTGGCCTGACTGCAGGAGATGGCTCCGCCGTCGACCGGCACGGGTGTGACCTGGGAACCGATGTAGATCTTGTCGATCGCCACCTGGCCGTACGGAGTGAAGTAGGTTCCCTCGGGCCCCGTAGCTTCGAACTTCACGGTGTGGACACCGGTATAGCCGGTCACGTCGAGGGAGGCCCAGTACCAGGTTTCGGTACCCGGCGGGGCGGCGATGGACAGGACCACCGTGCCGCCAATGGAGACGTCGAAGGAGTCGTCGCTGCCGCCGTCGAGATGACGGAAGGTCAGGCACTTTGTCTCGGTGTCCGAGATACCGAAATCCAGTTCGAGGCTTGCCCAGCGCTCCACCGGATCATCTTCCAACGGCGACCAGATTGTGCGGCACTTGCCGGGAGGCGATTCGCCTCCGATTCCTCCCCAGCCACCACCATTGGTGTCCGGTTCGATGGGTCCCCAGCCAGTGAGCGCGTGGCCCGCTTCCGATGCGGGATTGCCGATGTCCACATAGTCATGGGCGTCGGGCAATGAGGCCGCGGACGTGTCGAA
>QNAI01000305.1 GCA_003641745.1 Verrucomicrobiota bacterium
CCGGGGAAGCCCATGGCCGAAAGGGCCGCAGCCTCCTCCTGCCGCATATCGTCGTAGATCGAGCCCTGGACGATGGCAAAGAGATGGCTACCCCGCTCCAACAGGCCGCTCTCACCAGCCAGATCCAGACACTCACGAGCCCAGCGCCGGCTCCGCTCAACCGCTTCCCGACAGGCATCCCGCTCGCAGGGATATGGTGGGCACTCGTCGATGACCATGGCGATATCCGAACCGAATGCCGTCTGCCAGGCGATCGCCTCCTTCGGACCAAGGAAGAACTCCTTTCCATCGTGATGGGACTGGAAAAATATGCCGTCCTCACGGATCCGACGCAATTTCGCCAGGCTGAAGACCTGAAAACCGCCACTGTCTGTCAGGATCGATCGATCCCAATTCATAAACCGGTGCAAACCGCCGAATTGACCGATCAGTTCCGGTCCAGGTCGAAGAGCCAGGTGATAGGTATTACCGAGTATGATCTGGGCCCCTATTTCCTCCAATTGGGCCGGGGTGACCGCCTTGACCGTGGCCTGGGTTCCCACCGGCATGAAAATGGGGGTTTCGACCACCCCATGCGGTGTCTGCAGACGCCCGCGACGGGCCATGGTGCCCTCGTCCCGGGCCAGCAACTGAAAATGTTCGGCAATCATCCAGTGGGCATCCCAATAAGTTCTTTCATCTTCTGCCACAACGAAATCGAGGAGCACAATCGCCCTGGAAAAAAGAAAAACTGTTCAAACCCGAACTTGAGCCCGACCGGTTCACCTCCTCCCGCTGACCCGTATGTCACTCATTACGTGACAAACGGGTCAGGGGAAAGCTGTTTTAAGGTGGCATAGCAGTAGGTTGCGCTACGCTTGACCTTCAGGGGGAATGCTCTTTTAACCTCAATCACCCATGTTGTTGGTTATAGACAACTTCGATTCCTTTACCTTCAATCTCGTCCAATATTTTGGCCAGATCGGGGTAGGCCAGCACGTGGTCCGCAACGATGCCC
The DNA here is from genome assembly GCA_003641745.1 of Verrucomicrobiota bacterium. Lineage (GTDB taxonomy): Bacteria > Verrucomicrobiota > Verrucomicrobiia > Opitutales > Opitutaceae > B12-G4. The sequence continues at coordinate 998 of QNAI01000305.1, forward strand.
TGACCCCGGAAGAGGCCGTGGTTCTCGATCCGGATCGAGTCCTGATCTCTCCGGGCCCCTGTTCCCCCAACGAGGCGGGCAACAGTCTGGCCATGGTGGCCGCGTTTGCCGGGCGCAAACCGGTTTTCGGCGTCTGCCTGGGTCACCAATGCCTGGGTCAGCACTTTGGCGGGAAAATTGTCCGGGCGGATCGCCTGATGCATGGCAAGACCTCGCCCATCCACCATCGGGGCACCGATCTGTTCCGGGGACTCCCCTCCCCCTTCGATGCCACCCGTTACCACTCTCTCCTGGTCGAGCGGGAAACCCTCCCCGAATGTCTCGAGATCACCGCGGAAACCGCGGAGGGCGAGATCATGGGCCTGCGCCATCGTGATTTGCCCCTCTGGGGCGTCCAATTTCACCCCGAGTCGATCGCCACCGAAAACGGAATGGCCCTTCTACGGAACTTCCTGGCCCTCTAACGGATCTAAAGAACCATGCGCTGCCCACGGTGCAATTCCCTGGACGACAAGGTCGTTGACTCTCGAATCAGTAAGGATGGAGCTTCCATCCGGCGCCGTCGCGAATGCCTGGAATGCGGTCATCGTATCACCACGACCGAGCAGATTCTGCGCGAGGGGATCATGGTGATCAAGCAGGATGGGCGTCGTGAGCCCTTTGACCGGCACAAGATCCTGTCCGGTATCCGCAAGGCCTGTGAGAAGCGTCCCATCCAAATCGAGCAACTCAATATGCTGATCGAGGATGTGATCGACGCCCTGGAGGAAAAGTACGACTTTGAGATCCCGAGCCGTGCCATCGGCGAGATGATCATGGAAAACCTCCGGCGGATCGATCCGATCGCCTACATCCGTTTCGCCAGCGTCTACAAGGAATTCCGCGATCTTTCCGAGTTGATCGAAGAGATCTCCGCGTTGGAGAACAGGCCTGTATGAACGGTACGGAGGAACTGGTCCACCTGCTCTGGATCAATACCGACTTCGCCCACATCACCCACAACGACCCCTACCTGGCGGCCCAGATCAGGGACGCGGTCGATGCCAGTCTGCCCGCCGGGGTCGACCGGGAAGAGGATGTGTATCAGGCGGCCTTCGACCGCCTGGCCGGAACCTGCGGCCGCAGCCCGGAGGCGGGGAGTTTCACCTGGATCGATGTCCGGCGTGATCCCGGCTCAAACGGCCTGCTCTGGCTGCGGGCATCGGTCATGTCCCGACTCAGGACCCTGGCCCGACACTCCAGCGGGACCCTTCTCATATCCAATCTGACCGAGATATTCCGCCCTCCGGGCAAGCGCTGGTCGCCAGCCCGCCGGCGGGCCTATGCTGACACGGTCGAATGGTTGCGTGAACTGGTTCGCGCCCGCTCTCTCCCTCACCGCCCGGTCCGCCTGCTGCTGGTCTGAGACCAGCCCCGAACCCAGTTCCAAACCTCCCGAACCATGCCAGAGAAGACCCTTTTCCAAAAGATTATTGATCGTGAAATCCCGGCGAAGATCGAATACGAGGACGAAACCTGCATCGTGATCCGCGACATCGACCCCAAGGCTCCGGTTCATCTCCTCATCATACCGAAGAAGCTGATCCCGAACCTGGGCGCGACATCCGACGAGGATACGGAGATCCTGGGTCACCTCCTCCAGACCGCCCGTCGGGTGGCGGAAAAAATGAATCTGGAAAACGGATTTCGTATCGCGATCAATTGCGGCCCCGACGCTCTCGAGTCTGTCCCCCACCTGCATGTCCACCTGTTGGCCGGGCGGAAGATGACCTGGCCCCCGGGATAGGAGGGAGGCTTGAGGACTGAGGCTTGAGGACTGAGGCTTGAGGAAGGAGGATTCGGTTGATGAGAGACCACAACAAGCTGAGAGCATTTGAGCTGGCCGATATGCTGGCGGTCGAAGTCTACCGCACCACGAAGACTTTCCCTCGCGAGGAGATGTATGGGTTGACCTCACAACTACGCCGAGCGGCTGTTTCAACTTCATCCAACATCGTAGAAGGATGCGCACGCTCGTCAGCAGCAGATTATGCGCATTTCCTGTCCATAGCCTATGGTTCGGCCCGAGAAGTGGACTACCAGATCAATCTCGCCCATCGCCTCGGGTTCTTCGATCAATCCGGGCACGACGAGTTGCAAGCTCTAGCTACGGAAACAGCAAAGGTCCTGAACAGTCTGGTTCGCTCACTCCGGAAGCCATAGCACCTCAAGCCTCAAGCCTGCAGTCTCCAGTCTCGAGAGTCCCTAGTGAATGCTCTCAAAACACCCGTCGGCTCGTTTTCGAATCAGGTGCTTGATTTCCAGACCCATCAGGGCAGCCGAGGTGTCCGCTGCCGAAGACCCAATCAGACCGCAGATCGTATCCATATTTACGATACTACCGCCGCGGAAGCACTCATAGACAGCGGCCTCTTCACCTTCCAGTTCCACCCCTCCGGCCACCGCCTCCTCCGACCGGCCGATGGGCAGGGGGCGCATACCCCCCAGGTATTCGAACTCCTGGAGGATATCCTCGATCGAGGTCACTAGGGTGGCCCCGTCGCGGATGAGAGCATGGCAGCCGCGGCTGGTCGGTTGATCGATCCGCCCGGGAACGGCGAAAAGCATGCGCCCCTGCTCGCCGGCAAAGCGGGCCGTGATCATGGCCCCTCCATTGAGGTCGGACTCCACGACGACCACGGCCTGGCAGGACCCGGCCACCACCCGGTTGCGCATGGGGAACGTCTGGCGATCGGCCCGGCGGCCGAAGGGAAACTCGGAGAAGACCGTGCCGGATTCTCCGATCCGTCGATAGAGATCTAGGTTCTCGGGCGGGTAGATGATATCGAGGCCGCAACCCAGAACGGCCACGGTCGGCCCCTCCACTTCGAGCGCGCCTTCATGGGCGGCGGTATCGATCCCCCGGGCCAGCCCGCTGAAGACACAGAACCCGACCCGGGCCAGATCCGCCCCCAGACGCCGGGCCACGGCCTGTCCGTAAAGGGTGGATCGGCGCGCGCCCACGATGGCCACGGTCTGCTCCGACCACTTGTATTCACCCATAGCATACAAGCCGATGGGCGGATCATATATTTCCCGGAGCAAGGGCGGATACTCCGAGTCCTCCCGGATCAGGAACCGGGCCCCGCTCACCTCCAGTTTCTTCTCCTCCTTCTCAAGCCGAAAATGGCTGGACCAATCCTGGACCGTCCTGGTCATGACCGGGCCCACCCCACTGACCCGTCTCAGTTCAGAAGATCCGGCCGAAAGCACGGCCACGGGATCCTGGTCAAAGGCCTCCAGTAAACGGTTCAGGCTGATCGGACCGATCGAGGGCAATCCATTCAGGATCATGAAGGCCTGGCGACGGCTCAGGTCAGCGCTCATGACAAGGGGTCCCCAAAGCGTTGGCCAGTTCGGGCAGGAGTTCGGTGGTGCGGACCGCGACCTGGCCCCGGGAACGGGCCAGGCAATCGGCGGCCCGACCATGCCAGACGACGGCCCGGCAGACAGCTTCGAGCTGGGAATCGGTGCTGGCGGCCAGGGTTGCCCCCATGATACCGGCCAGGAGATCACCGCTGCCCCCGCGGGCCAAAACGGGCCCGCCGAAGGGGCTGAAATAGATCCTGCGGCCGTTGGAGATCCGGGTGATCGGCCCCTTCAGGCAGGTAATCACCGTGTTTTCCCCACTGAAGTCCAATAGCGTGCGATCGTCGGGAGGATGCCCGGATATCCGCTCAAATTCCCCGTCATGAGGCGTGAGGATCAAGGGGAAAGCCCGATCTGACCGCCCCGCAACCTCGGCAACAAGATCTTTCTGCAGAGCGTCGGCATCGAAGACGACCGGGACATCGAGCAACCTGTCCACCTCCGCCAGGAGTCCCAAGGTCTCACCCTCGCGTCCCAGGCCGGGGCCAACCACAAGAGAGGAACACCGATCACTCCGGCTGGCCAAAAGATGTCTCCCCTCCAGGGCGAGCGACCCGGCCAGGGTCTCGGGCCAGGGAACCCAGATGGCTTCCGGTGCACTGGAGGCCAGGACTGTGGCC
>QNAI01000306.1 GCA_003641745.1 Verrucomicrobiota bacterium
CCAAATCCGAGATTGTGATCCGGCACGAAATATTCGGTTTTCGGGAAAGCCGATCGGATCAGATCACCCGTACCATCCACGTTCAGACTGTTGTCCACGACCACCACATCTATCGAGTGATCACCAAGCTGCTCGAGAATCGATCCGAGGCACCGCTCCACATCGTCACACGAACGCCACGCGACAATGACCACCGATAGAACAGAAGATGCTGAGCAGTTCATCCCGAACGATGTGTCCTCCAAACCAGCGAGATAAGAAAGAACAATCCGATCGCAAAAACAATCGGTCCAAATCCCTCAACTTCACGCATCCAACGACCGGGTCCTGATGCGACTACCTGATCACCCATCTCCGAGCCGGGTTTCCTGTCCCCTTTACCCGCCTCTGTCGGTCTGTCCATGGAACCCTGTGCAACGCCCACGGCCTCGGGCCGCTCGGTCAGGATCCGCGGCAGGACTGTTTCCACTCCGGGCATGCTGAGGATCTCAATCAGCCGGGCGCTGTCCGGGTAGCTGGTCTCCCAGATCGACCGACCGTGGACCAGAGAGGAATCGCCTGTCTCCAAGTACTCAAGCAAGGTTGTCTCCTGAACGACGGCCATGACCCTTACGAAGGGAAGTCGATCATTGACGTTGCGGACGACCAGGGCAGTCAGTCCCGCAATCGTCACGCATAACCACCCGACCATCAGCAACCGCTCCAGACGCCTGGTCAACGACTGGGAACCCGGCAATGAAACCAGCGCGATGAAGTTTCCGACCAGCCCGATCAGCAGAATGTCAAAGTATCTGGGCGCAACGCCCTCGGCCACCACCATACCTCCGCGGTACAAGGCCACGGCACCGCCGTTGGCAGCCCCCAGCACAACCAGAGCCACTGCGGTTCCCGCAAGCGGAGACCAGGTAACGCGGCGGAACACAAGCAACAGAACCAGGACCAGGCCAGGAACCCAGATCAGAAGTCCGACCGGCGAAAGGAGCTCACTGGGCCAGGAGAATACCTTGATCAGGCCTTCCAGCAATTCGACCACGGATTCGGGTCTGAACTCCGTGTTACGCGCACCTGCAGGTTGCAAACCGAGGCTGGTCACGACCAATCCGAATGCCACCAGAAGGGTCAGCCAATCGCCCCGCTTCCACCGTTGCCGATTCCAGCCCCGGAGCCCGATGGTGGCGGCAACAGCACATCCTACCAACCCCCCCGGGCCGAAGGAGAACACGGCCAGTAATCCGGACCCAACGCCGAACCACCACCGCGGTGACAGGAACTGGTTGAAGCACATCCCGAAGAGGCAACCCAGCCAGAAGAGGAGAACAAAATAGATCTGACTCTGAAAGCCCCAGAGGGTGTTTTCATAACCGACCGGAGCCGCTCCCATGACCAAAAGGAGCAGGAGCAGCCCCCATCGAGCGACTCGTCCGAGCCAGGGCACCAAGCTCATCGCGATCAGTCCGAACCAGAGCGCGTGCAAAATAGAAGAAACACCAACCTGCACCCTCGGCTCCATATGATCACCGCAAAGCCAGAACAGGATCAGATTGTACATGTTGGTTGCCACGATCCGGTGTTCACTGTGAGCTTGGAATAACCTCGCGCAGTTCATTTCCCCGCCCACCGACGGCAAATACAGTCCGACGATTTCTGCGTCCCACTGGTCACCAAAAGGGACGTCGGTCCCATAAAGCGCAATCAGGGTCCATTTCGCCCCGAGCACGATCAGGAAGACGACAATACCAGCCTGCCAGGCAAACCCGTCACTACCTGAAGGATCCGAGGGAGCGATGGGGCCGTTTGCTTTTCTGGTGATCATTCCGGGTCAACCTGTCGTGTGGTGTTCCTCCTCTACTGGTCGAGCAGGCTCACAGCGCTCAACTTCATAAGAGAAAAGGGCAGTCGCCAAGGCATGTAGGTTGCATGAAGACGGAGCTCGTTGCGGGCCGACATCAATCGGGCGGCCCGGGACATGAGCTCACGCGCTTTCCAGCCCCGCCCGTGATAGGCCTCTCCACCGTGCCAGACTCCAACCTTCCATCCTGATCGCCGCAGTCGCAGGGACAATTCGATGTCTTCCTTGTAGGCAAAGTAACGATCATCCCAGATTCGGCCATGACCAAGGGCAACGTCGCGCAAGGCGTCCACCCGAGCCAGGAAGAACGCCCCACAGAGGGCCGGGACAATCTCAATTTCATCCGACGGACCGAGACTGCCATCTCGTCTGTCTTTCCAGCCTCCGAACCGCGATGGGAAAACCCCCGTGCTATCAAGACCCCCGGAAGCCCGACCCATCTCAAAATCATAGCCCAGCAAACGAGGGCTCAAGGCACCAAGGGATTCAGCCCGGCTTTCCACCAGAAGCCGCCGCAGTCGACTGAACAATCCTTCGGGTAGGATGACATCGGGATTCAGAAAGAGCACGTAACCGGAGTTCCGGTTCAGAACCCTCCAACCCTCGTTGCAGCCGCCCGTGAAACCGGCGTTGGTACCGAGGCGGACACAGTGGAATCCCGGCATCGTCGACCAATCATCCATCCACTCTGTATCTTCGGAGCCACAGTCCACGATGGCGACCGCATCCGCCGGAGAAGTCTGATGCGCAACCGACGCGAGCGTCGGTTGCACCGTGCGGCGATGGTTATGAGTCACAACGACAACTGCGATCTGTATCCGTTCATTCATTCAGAATCATATCCAATCAGGCACCCATTCCAACTGACTGACTTCAGCATTGAATCAGGTCCCGTGCCATGCTCCGCCATCCGGACGAATGTTGACGGTATTGGCCGTGGGACCATTCGGAAAGAATTTTCCGCGCTCGGCCGTTTAGGTCGAGCGGCATATCCGCCCGGCGACGATAATGAGCCGCTGCAGCCTCAACCTTGCTGAGTGCCAAATCCGGACCGTCACCCGATCGGGGTCCGGTCGCGACATCCGCAATCCGGCCAGCTACCAGATCCAACTGAGCGGTTCGTGCCCGCAAGCCGTCCCTGAACTCAGCAGTCGGATACCCCCCCCTGCATCGCTTAGTGACGTTAGCCAACAGTATACCCAGGTCTTTTCGAAGTCCCGACGATCCGGAGTAGTGAGCAACCAGGTTGCTCCCGTGCTGGCGGTAGTCGATCAAGGAATCAGGGATCGCCTGGAGACGACCGACGGCTGCCGCTATGAACGCGATCCAACCGTCGTGCACCCATATGCGATGCGACAAACCGGTTGGAATGGGACAAACCAAATCCACAAGTGAGCGACGAATACCGAGCGAAGCTGACTGGACGACATTGTGTCGAAGCAGGACATCGATCGCGCCACCCTGGTGCATCTCCATCTGCTCGGACCTGCAGAAATCCTCAACCTGCCACAGGGTCTTGCCAACCGGATGTAGATCCCGGTCCACCAATCTGGCGTCCGAAAACACAAGACTGGCGTCCGAGCGACTGAACTCCTCCAAGAACCGCGCGACCTTTCCGGGTCGCCACACATCATCCTGATCACAGAGCAGGATGATGTCACCTCGACAGCACTTCAGACACCGCTCCGCATTGGCCAGCAGACCGTGATTCGTACCATCGGCCAACACCTTGACCTCGAACGGGGCACGATCGGCAAAAGCCATGATCAGTTCCATGGTCCCGTCGGAGGAACCGTCATCCCCGATTACAACTTCATCCGGAGGTCGTGTCTGCTCGGCAATGCTGTTCAACTGCTCCTCAAGGAATGCGTACCCGTTGAACGTCAACAAGGCTATGCTCACGGTCAGGTCCGCGCCCGAGGATTCCCCGGATGTAGGCGAAGTTCCAGGTCGGTTCATCTCGGTCTTCCCCGCTTTATCCAAAAAATTCCGTTCAGAAGCCAGACCAGTCCACTCCATGGCCAGAGGACCGCCTTGACCTGCATGACCCCGTAGGCACGGGTCGCCTTCCAGGCGAGGGTCGAAACCACCGAAGCAAGGGCAAAAGCAGCCAAGGTTCCCCAGGCGGCTCCCGTGATTCCAAAGGAAGGGATCAGGGCAAGGTCCAGGACCAGGTTCGTTAAAACCGTGAGCAATGAGATCGGGAGCAGAAGACGGGTCAGTCCCTCGGTGATCACCCATTGATTCCGAGCTGATGCCAGAAACAGGAAGAGTACGGTCCAGATGTGGATCCGGAGAACGGATCCCGCCGGACTGAAGGCTTCCCCGTATAGCAGGACCACAATCCAGTTGGCGCCAAGGGCTACCGGCACCACAAACAGCAGGCTGAGTATCACGCTGTAGTCCAGCACAGCCCGGCTCGCTCGGAAATGGTTATCACGATTGCCGATCCTCAACGACACCAACCTCGGCAGCATGCTCATCGTTATTGCGGCCACCATCGGGTACCAGGACTCGGACAGCCTGCAAGCTCCAACATAATGCCCGGCAGCAACCTCACCGAGAAGAGCCTTGATCAGAATGATATCGATCTTTGAACAGACCAGAACCGAAAACGATGCCAGCAGGAGCGGAGCAGCACGCCGGAGCAGTGACCCAGCCCCGAAAGGATCAAATGCTCCTTTCAAAGCTGGCATGCCACTCGATGAGGCGAGCAGGAACGTCCAGACACCTGCGACCAGGAACTCTGCTGTGATTGCCCCGGCGAAGGCCACGACCGGCGCACCCAGAACAACCAGCCCCACCCTCAACACGGCTCCTGCCATCAGCACAGATATCTGGATACGGACGGCAGGTCCAGCGTTTAACTGGGAGTGAAACCAGGAGCTTGCGACCATGCCGACAGGATTGAACAGGATGGCTCCCAGGATCAACAGCATGGTCCGATCCACGGCTGAATCCAGGATCAGGACTGCGATGCCGATGATCATAGCATAACCAACCAAGGCCGCGCCAAAACGCATCAGCAACCCGGCATACAGGATGGAGCTCGTCCGACGCGGATTCTGAAGGATGTCGTGGCGCATAACCGCATCCAAGCCTAGATCCGGCAGAAACTGTATCAGCCCGACCACAGCCAGGCAGTATCCAAGCTGACCGAGTCCCAAGGGACC
>QNAI01000307.1 GCA_003641745.1 Verrucomicrobiota bacterium
GGACGCGCCTTTTCCGGACAATCATTCAGCGCCCAGCCCGCCCTTGATACCGATCCTGACAAGATCCACCCGGATCTTTTCCGCGATGTCCTGCGCGCGATGCCCCCGCGCCATCTGGCCGTCGTCGCCGTCCCCGATCAGTTCCATTACGATGTGCTCAAAGAAGCGATCGCCGCCAACCAGCATATTCTCTGCGTCAAACCCCTGGTGCTTCGTCACGAACAGGCGGTCGAAATCGAACACGCGGCTCTCGATCGTGGGCTTTTTGTCGGGGTTGAGTACCATAAGCGTTTCGATCGCCGCGCCCTGCTGGCGCGAGCCGACTACCGGGCGGGGCGTTTCGGAGAGTTCAGGGTCGGGGAAGCCAAGATGATCGAGCCCTGGTTTTATCGCTTCTCCAATTTTCAAAACTGGTTCACCAAGGAGAATACCGATCCATTCACCTATGTCGGCTGTCACTATGTCGATCAGGTCTATTTCATGACCGGCCTGCGTCCGGTCGAGGTCTCGGTGATCGGCATCGAAGGGTCCTTCCCCAACGGCAATCCGGGGTGGATGTGGACGAGTGGACGAGTCGTTTTCGAAAACGGCGCGATCCTTCAGGTCATCGACGGTCTGGGATACCCCGACTTGGGAGCGGGTAGCAACGACCAGGGCATCACGATGTATTGCGATAACGGAGAAAAGGGAGGAATGATCAAACACAACGATCAGTTCCGCACTGTCAGCCACTGTTACGCTGAGGGTGAGGGACCCGGAGGATCGGCGTTCAATTACATCAACCCCGATTATTTCAAGATGGTTCCCTGGGAAAATGCGGGGCTCAAACCGGTTGGCTACGGGTATGAATCGGTCGAAGCGATCGCCCGGACCGCCCACCGGATTGAAAGCGAGAGCGCCGGACTGTCTGAAGACGAAGCTTTGGAGCATCGGCGCGGGATGATCCGCAAGGTCGACGCGCAGGGGATCATCGCGACCCCGGCCAATAGCTCTGTCAATGAACTGGTCATGGAAGCCGGACGCCAATCGATCATGAACGACGGCCGCACGGCGCGGATCACCTACGATGACCCACCGCAGGTCGCATTGATATAAGGGCACTTTGATCAATTGGAGACCGTCTCGGATTTATCAAAGTGCCCATAGACTAATCCATCACGAACATCGCATTATGAGATCTCGCTCATATATACGCTTGGTCTTGTTCCTGTCGGTCATTGGTATTCCGGCGATCAGTTCCGGTGAGGATGACACGATCCGCCTGGCTATGCTGCGCGGAGTCCCGGAAGCGTGGAACCTGGAGAGAAATTTTCTGGTTTTCGAACAAGCGGTTTCAGAAGCCGCCTCATCGGAAGCCGACCTTCTCATTACTCCTGAATGTTGGCTCGACGGTTATGCCAGCGCGGATCCTGAGTCCAGTGTCACCCGCCTGGTCAACATATCTCAGCCCTTGGAAGGCAGCAGCTATCTGGAGGCCGTTTCCCGACTCGCTCGGGAGCATGGATTATGGATCTGTTTCGGGTTCACTTCGTTGGAGGATGGAAAGCCCTACAACGCCGCGGGATTGTGGAATGCCGACGGAAAACGGGTTGGGCTCTATCACAAGACTCACCTGCAGAACCATGATCTTCAATACGCTCCCGGAAATAGTCTCCCGGTTTTTGAGAGCCCCTGGGGCAAAATGGGGATCCTGATCTGCGCTGATCGTCGATGGCCGGAAAGCACACGGGTGCTTCGACTGAAAGGCGCCAGACTGATCCTTAATCCAACCTATGGATTCTGGAATGATCTCAACGAGGCCATGATTCGAACCCGTAGCTACGAGAACGAACTATATTTCGCTTTTACCCACCCAAGACAGGGCCTGATAACCGACACGGAAGGTAAGGTCGTCGCAAAAGAAGAAGGACCGGATGACGGATCATGGGGCCTGCTGATTGCCGACCTGGATCTCGGTCAGGTGGATGACCACGGCCACATGGCCGACCGGCGGCCGGAGATTTACCAGGAACTGTCGGAACAAAAATAGTGGTCAGGCGAGCCCGACCTGCCGGACCGCCTGCTCGATCTGTGCGAGGCGCGATTCGAGTGATCCGGTATAGCCCACCGACAGGCGCAGCAGTCCGGGTGAGATCCCGATCTCGCGCTGTTCCTCGGCCGGGATCTCCGACGAGGTAGAGGAGCCCGAGCAACTCATCAGCGTGTCGTAGTAGCCCAGCGAGACCGCAATCAGGCCGAACTGCTCTTCGTTCTGCAGGATCGCCAGCAATTCGTTCGCCCGTCCGGTGGTGCCGCAATCGATTGCCAGCATGCCGCCGAACCCGTAGTCGCGGTTGGCAATCGACTTGAAACACTCGTGACCCGGATGGCTCGCGAGGCCCGGATAGATCACCGGCACTCCCAAGGTTTCGAGGCGCCCGGCGATCGCCAGCGCGCGCCGGCTGTGCTCGCGCATCCGGATGCCGAGATGGGGCAACCGCTGGATTACGTCGAAAGCCGCGCGCGGATCGAGCGTTGGCCCGAGCAGCATCACCCGCCCTGTGTGCAGGTCGTAGAGCGAATGCCCGAACTCCCGCGAACAGCAGATGCAGCCGGCGATGATATCGCTCGCCCCGTTGATGTACTTGGTCATCGAGTAGACCACCACGTCCGCCCCCAGGCGTGCCGGCGCAATGATCATCGGAGTGAACGTGTTGTCGACCACCAGCCGGATCCCGCGTTCTCGGGCCAGGGCGGCGAGCGCCGGAATGTCAGCCACCACAAGGGTCGGATTGCCAACTGTCTCGACGTAGATCAGCTTGGTTTCCGGGCGAATGGCCCGTGCGATCGCCCCAACGTCATCCGGCGCGACGAGGGTTGCCGTGACCCCCATCTCCGGCAACAGGTCGGTAAACAACGCATGGGTTCCCCCGTAGAGCATGTTGCTCGCAACGATGTGCCCGCCCTGGTGGCAGATCTGCAGCAATGCACAAACGATCGCCGACATCCCACTCGCCGTGCTCACCGCAAACTCCGTGCCGTCCATTGCTGCGAGGTAGCGGTCCAGCACATCGACCGTTGGATTGAAGTGGCGGCTGTAGAGGTAGCACCCGCCGCGATCCGGTCCCCGTTTACCCGCGAATATCTCCGGCATCTCTCCCGGCTCCATCACCGTGAAGGTGGAGGACCGTTCGATCGACGGCGCCACTCCACCGTGTTCGCCGAACTCGCGGCGTGCCTCCGTAATCGCCTGTTCGGGGTCGAATGATTTCATGTGCAATGGTTCGATGTCAGCTATCCGAAACCAGTCTGCCCAGCCAGCTTCCCGCCGACGCATTTCCCGTGTGAACTTCACCCCTCGGGGGTGCCAATGCAACCCGATAATCGGAAGCGCGGGCTTGCACGAGATGAGCGTATTTATTTTAAAGTGTCCATAATCCAACCCATACCCTCCAAAAATGAAAAAGCTCGAGTGGCTCTGGCCCTACCCACGCAACCTTGAACTGAAAGGAGAGTTTCCAGCACCTGTCGAGCTGTCGTTCGCGGGAACCGCTCTGCCGAAATCGTTTGAAGAGGATTTTGACCACCTGAGAGGCATCGCGATCACAAACAGCTCCAGTGCCTATTCTCTTCATATCGATGGTGACGATTCCTCCCTGGAACCGGAAGCCTATGATCTCGTCCTGACGAAGTCCGGAGGCACCCTCTCAGCAGGGTCTCCGGCCGGCCTGTCTTATGGCCTGCACACCCTCCTTCAGGTAATCGCTCTTTCCCGAGGGGGAGTCTGGCCGGCGGTTGAGATCAACGACCGGCCTGCGTATCGAAAACGCTGCTTCATGGTCGACATGGGGCGTAGCATTTTCCCGCTCCCGATGCTGAAGCGAATTGTCCGGATTCTTCATCGCCTGAAGATGAATCAGCTCCACCTCCATCTCTACGATGACGAGATATGCGGGATACGTTTCAACGGATTACCCTTCGGCCAGGACAATCCCTATGCGATATCGATCGATGGCTTCGCCGAGCTCGTTCGATATGCTCAGGCTTATCACATAGAAATCGTTCCCGAATTGGAGGCGTGGGGTCATGTCGGCTCGTTGGTCTGTCACCGAAAAAACCTTCGTGGCGGCGAGGGGATGTACCACGGATCTTCATTCCTTATCTGCGAGGAGACTTTCGCTCTGATGAGAGAAATGATTTCACAGGTGGCCAGAGTCATGCCCCGAAAGGCGACCATCCATCTCGGACTTGATGAGGCAAACTGGTTCCTCGGTCCCGACCTGCCGAAGGATTTCACCCCGACGGATATGGTCCAGAGGTATTACGACATCCTGCAGGAAATCGCGGACGAACAGGGCAAGGAACTCACCCTGCGTATCTGGGCAGACCATGCCGGACGCCCCGTCCCGGAACACATACAGGACAATGTCATCATTGAGCCATGGCAATACTGGCAGGCCAAATACGACAGTATCGACAAATCCATCACAAAGTATTCGGGAGAAGGCAAAATGCGATGGATGGCCGGCACGGGAGTCAGCGTCGGCCAACCCCGTGGGGCCTATCATGCGACCAGGTATTGGAGCAGACAGGCCCGGGAAAGCCCCAACCTCGACGGCGTCAATATCACCTTCTGGGGTTCAAACGACCTGGAGAGCAAGTTGATCGGTCTGTTCGCGGGAGCTTACTACATCTGGAACCCAACTCCGCCGACCGACTTTGCAGAGATAGAAGACTATGAGGATTATGACCTGAAGGTCTTCCCGATCATGCGCTGGTGGCAGGGCAGATTCCGGGATGCATTTCCTGATGACCTGGTCAGGGATCGTGGGCCGGTGGTTCAGATGGGGTACTACCTCTGGGGCAAAAACCACGGTCATCCTGTCTCTCCGGAAGGCGCTGGCGCCAACACGTTTTTCGGACATGACTTCCTGAACGAATAGACGCGACGTCGCAAAATCATGGCACCACCTGAAACCCGAACCTAGTAAGATGACGGACGACGGATGACGGATGACGGATGACGGATGACGGATGA